>JAATGR010000231.1 GCA_015654575.1 Actinomycetales bacterium | reverse complement strand
CCCAGGCCCCTCACGGTGACGAGCATCGCCGGCTCTCCCGGGTTCTGCTCGATGCGCGACCGGATCCGTTTGATGTGGACGTCGAGCGTCTTGGTGTCGCCGAAATAGTCGCTCCCCCAGACGCGGTCGATCAGCTGACCGCGCGTCAGGACGCGACCGGCGTTGCGCATGAGCACCTCGAGCAGCTCGAACTCCTTGAGCGGCATCGCGATCTCCTTCCCGTCGACCGCGACGGTGTGCCGGTCGATGTCGAGCGTGACCCGACCGGCGCTGAGGATCCGCTCGTCGAGGTCGGCCTCGGCCTGCGCGTATCGACGCAGCACCGCACGCATCCGCGCCAACAGCTCGCGCGCCGAATACGGCTTGGTGACGTAGTCGTCCGCGCCGAGCTCCAGGCCGACGACGATGTCGACCTCGCTGTCCTTCGCCGTCAGCATGATGATCGGCACCGCCGACTCGACCCGCAGCAGCCGGCAGACCTCGGTGCCGGGCATCCCGGGCAGCATGAGATCGAGCAGCACGATATCCGTACCTCGGTCGTGGAACACGTTCAGCGCGGCAGCACCGTCTTCCACCGCCTCGACCTCGAACCCTTCGCGCCGCAGGAGGTAGGCGAGCGGGTCGGCGAGATCCGGCTCGTCTTCCACGATCAGGACGCGGGTCATGCGATGGTTCCGTTCTGTGCGGTATCGGCGGACGCCGACTTCTTGGACTTCTTCTTGCGTGCACCGGTCGTCTTAGACGGCTTGCGCGGTCGCAGATCGAGCGCGTCGATCAGCGGCAGCTGGATCGTAAACGTCGATCCACGGCCCAGCCGTGACCATACCCGCACTTCGCCGCCGTGCCGCTGCACCGCGTGTTTGACGATCGACAGTCCCAGGCCGGTGCCCCCGGTCCGACGCGACCGAGCCTGGTCCGACCGGTAGAAGCGCTCGAACACCCGTTGCTGCTCCTCCTCGGAGATACCGATGCCGCGATCGGTCACCGCGATCTCGACCGCGTTGTGCACCTGTTTGACGCCGATCCCGACGCTGGAACCCGCCGACGAGTAGGCGATCGCGTTCGCCACCAGGTTTCCCACGGCCTCGCTCAGCACATGGGCGTCGCCGCGCACGAACAGACCGCGTGCGCCGCCGCGCAGCAGAGTGACGGATGCGGCATTGGCCACCAGCGCATGCGCCTCGAGCGCGGAGGTCACGACCTCATCGATCGACACCTCGCGCAGTTCGGCGGACTCGTCGGCGGACTGTAACCGCGACAGGTTCATGACGCGCGACGTGAGCGCCGCGAGCCGTGCGGCCTCTGCGCTCATCCGGCGCGCGAACCGGCGCACCTGATCGGGATCCTCGGCCGCCGACTCGATGGCCTCAGCCAGGAGCGTGATCGCGCCGACCGGGGTCTTCAGCTCGTGACTCGTGTTGGCGACGAAGTCGCGGCGCATCTGCTCGACACGCTCGCGCTCGGTGATGTCCCGCATCACGACCAGCACGAGCCTGGCCGAGACCGGAGTGGCCCGGGCAGCGACCTGCCGCTGCTCCGCCGGCGCGGCGGGCCGGCGGAGGGTCAGCAGCGCCGAACTGGATCCGCCGCCGACGCGCACATCGTGGGCGAGCTCCCGCAGGCGCTCCTCCCTGAGGGTCTCGCCCACATTCATCCCGAACCCGGCAGCGGTCGCGGATGCGGCACGCACGGTGCCGGATCCGTCGAGGACGATCGCGGCGTCGTCCATCGCGCCCAGCACGTCCTCGATGCCCGTCGGAAGACTCGCCGAGGACAGCTCCCGCACGTTCGCGCGCGCACGATACGCGGCGACAAGCAGCAGCACCACCGCCGCCCCGATGAACAAACCCACCAGGAGCGCGACGAGCGCCAGCTGAGTCGAGTCCACGGACCAAGCGTAGATGCCGCCCCGGAACGCGATTCGGCCGGCGACGACCATCGGATTACTATTCACCGCGCGGGCACCGATCGTTAACCTTCGGCCGGGACAATCACTCCGCGGCCGTCTGCCGGTCGCCCGAAGGAAGGTGCAGGTCCATGCGCGAGGTTTTCCAGCAGTCGCTCGATGAGGTGCGCGTGCGCCTGGTCGAGATCTCCGAGCTCGTGTCCGAGGCGATCGAGAAGGCGACGAAGGCCTTCGGAATGAGCGACGTGGCCCTCGCCGAGGAGGTCATCGACAACGACCCGGTCATCGACGAGAAGGCCGTGGCACTGGATGAGCTGGCCATCGACATCCTCGCCCGGCAGCAGCCGGTCGCCAGCGACCTTCGCACCGTCGTCTCCGCCCTGCGGATCAGCGCATCGCTGGAGCGGATGGGCGACATCGCCGAGCACATCGCCCAGTTGACGCGGATGCGTTTCCCCGACCGCGCCATCCCCAAGGGACTGAAGGGCACCTTCACGAAGATGGGTGAGATCGACGTGAACGTCGCGCACAAGCTCACCCGCCTGCTCGACACCCGCGACCTCGAACTGGCGGAGGAGATCCGCAACGAGGACGACAAGCTCGACGACCTGCACGTCGCGGTGTTCGAGAAGGTGCTCAGCGACTCCTGGCAGGGAGAGGCCGGAGCCACGGTCGATGCGACCCTCGCCAGCCGCTACCACGAGCGCTTCGGCGACCACGCGGTATCCGTCGCGAAGAAGATCGTCTACCTCGCCACCGGCGACTGGGTCGGCAGCGACGACGCAGACTGACCTCGCGTCCGCGCGGCCCTCAGGCCTCGCGCGGAGGCCAGGGGGTCGACCGAAGCGACGGATGTCCCGTACGGTTCGCGACGGCGCGGATGTCGAACCCTTGCCAGGTGTGATGGGTCTTCGGGCGTCGTTGCCGCCGCACGCGCCCACCATTTCGCGGCGGGCTCGGAATCCTTGCCAGTAATGGCGGGAATCCAGCTTCGGATGGCGCCACACACGACCAGCGTTTCGCGGGTGCGGGGCGGCGCCCGGAGCGGGGATCCGCACGTACATCCGCCCAGGCCGCGGCGGGCACGCGGGGACCCCGCGGCGGGCGCTACTTCTTGCCCTGCGCCGCCACGGCGGCGGCACCGGCCGCGGCGGCCGCGGGGTCGAGGTACTCACCGGGGCCCAGAGGCTTCAGATCGTCGCCGAGACGGTAGACGAGCGGGATCCCGGTCGGGATGTTGAGCTCGGCGATGTCGTCGTCGCTGATGCCCTCGAGATGCTTCACCAGACCGCGCAGCGAGTTGCCGTGCGCGGTGACCAGCACGGTTCTCCCCGCGGTAAGATCGGGGACGATCTCGGCGTCCCAGTAGGGCAGCAGCCGGTCGATGACGAGCTTGAGGGACTCCGTCCGCGGCACCTCGCCGTCGATGCCGGCGTAACGCGGGTCGGCGACCTGGCTGAACTCGCTGTCGTCGGCGAGGACGGGCGGCGGTACATCGAAGGAGCGACGCCAGAGCATGAACTGCTCCTGACCGAACTCTGCGAGGGTCTGCGCCTTGTCCTTGCCCTGCAGCGCACCGTAGTGGCGTTCGTTGAGACGCCACGACCGCTTCACCGGGATCCACAGCCGATCCGCCGCATCGAGGGCGATGTTCGCCGTCTGAATGGCACGGCTCAACAACGAGGTGTGGAGCACATCGGGCAGCAGTCCCGCCTCGGCCAGCAGTCGACCGCCACGCAGCGCCTCGGCCTTGCCCTGATCGGTCAGGCGCACATCCACCCAGCCGGTGAACAGGTTCAACTCGTTCCACTCGCTCTGGCCATGGCGCAGCAGGATCAGGGTGTTGGTCATGCGTCCCATGCTATCCGCGCAAGGCCTGAGATCATGGCGCTATGTCCGCGTCGCCTGCTCCCCTCGGCCGCCCGACGCGGGGAACCACCGGCACGAACCGGCTGCGACGGGTGGACCGGTGGATCGCCCGGCATCCGTCGCTGCGCACCGCGGCCGACGATCCGCTGGTGATCGATCTCGGGTTCGGGGCGAGCGCCGTGACCTCCCTCGAGCTGGAGGCACGACTGCGGCGGACGCGCCCCGACGTCGAGGTGTGCGGGCTCGAGCTAGATCCGGAACGCGTGGCCCGTGCGCGCGCGCAGCTCGAGCGGGTGCGGGCGGCACGGACCCCGTTCCGCCCGGATGCCCACGTCTCGTTCGCGCGCGGCGGCTTCGAGGTGCCGACGGCCCGGCGTCCCCGGGTCATCCGAGCGATGAACGTGCTGCGGCAGTACGACGAGGCCGACGTCGCGGACGCCTGGCGGCGCATGGCGTCCCGGTTGGATGCCGGCGGCCTGCTCGTCGAGGGCACCTGTGACGAGATCGGGCGGGTCGCGACCTGGGTCGCCCTGGGTCCGGATGGCGCACCGCAGAGCTTCACGCTCTCGCTCCGGCTCGCGGAGCTGGAGCACACCTCGGTCGCTGCGGAACGCCTCCCGAAGGCGCTGATCCATCGCAACGTGCCCGGCGAGCGGGTGCACGACTTCCTGCAGTCGCTCGGGCGGGAGTGGGAACGCGCAGCCGTCGTCGCACCGTTCGGCGCTGTGCAACTCTGGCGCCAGGCGCTCAGCGGGATGCGTGCCGCCGGCTGGCCCGTGCAGGCGCCGTCGCGCTGGCGGCTGGGAGAGGTGACCGTGCCCTGGACCGCCGTCGAGCCGCGCTGAGTCGGGGCCGGTCTCAGCCGACGCGACGCCGGACGCGCGATCCCCGCAGGACCCCGACGCCGACCGCGCAGAGGACGGCGCCGACGACGACCGCCGCCCAGGCGACGGCGCCGGCGGAGACCACCGTCCCGGACAGTGCCAGCACCGACCGGGGGACGAGGCCGAGACCGTCGTCCCACGCATCGACCGTGTGCTGCACCCCGGCGACCGCGATGCCGAGAGCGGGGAGAGCGAGCCCCGCCCCGAGGGCGGCGAGCAAGGAGCCGACCGCGTACCGCGACCCGCCCTGCGCCCACAGCGCCCAGCCGGCGGCGGCGAAGGTCCAGATGTAGGCGGCGAATGCGACGGCGACGAACAGCGTGCGCAGGAAGGGGTCGAGCCAGAGCTCACGCGAGAAGCCGTCGGAGCCCGCGAACGAGATCACCGCCAGCGTGAGGAGGCACCGCAGCAGGACAACCCCTCCGACCGCAGCGATGACCGGCCACGGCGAGCGCTGACCGACGGCGAGGCGAAGCACGAGAGCGAACACGACCCAGGCGCCGACCACGATCGCCAGGTGCACCCAGGTGGTGAGGGCGGTCTGCAGCATCCGCGTGAGGACGAGCACCGCGACGGGGATCACGAAGATCAGCCAGCGGTCCAACGGGAGCAGCCCCAGCGTGGACTCGCGCGCCCGCCAGGGGCGACTCGCGCTGAGCCAGGTCGCCCGGGCCGCCGCGGCGCCGGGCGCGCCCACGAGTCGCGTCCGCGCGGCGAGCACACCGATCACGATCCACAGCAGACTGAGCAGCAGCAGCGTGAACGCCAACCACGTGATCTCGGGCCCGGCATCGCGGTTCTGCGTGGTCGCACCGCCCGGTGCCAGCGCGGCCCCGATCAGACCGCCGATCACGAGCAGAGCGGCGAAGACGACGAGGGCGGCAGCACCCCGCCGTCGCTCCGTGCTCATCCGCCCAGCCTAATCCTGCCGATCGAGCCCTCCTGACCGTCGCGGCGGTCGCAGGCAGCGGGGTGCACTCCGTCACGATCCGTCACAGACAGAAACGTTCCGTCACCCGCCGCACAGACACCGCCGCACGCCGTACCGTGGGGGCATCGCGGCGATCCGGGCGGTCCCGGGCATCGGCTCATAATCGATTGCGTAGCGGGTTCGACTCCCGCCGTCGCGTCCACGTCGAGGGGCGGCGATCCGGGTCTGAGCCGCGGATCGCGGCCCCTCGTTTTCCGATTCCGAACGGCGCCAGCGATTCGTCTTCTCCCGCGCACACGCGGCGGCGGATCAGGCGTGGAAGACGTCGACCGCGAGATCGGGATGATCGACGAAGACACCGTCGAGGGATGCGGCCCGCAGCAGCTCCCACTCGGCACGGTAGTCGCCGAAGGCAGCCGCCCCCGAGCCTCGGCGGAACCGCCGATCCAGGAAGGCGTTCTCCGGTCGTCCGGTCCAGCAGAACACACGCATTCCGCGCGCATGCGCCGCCTCGACGACGCCGGGGCACGAGGCGTCGAGCACGATCGCCTTGTCGAGGCTGATCGCGTCGACGGCATCCCGCAGGTAGTCCAGCCCGGTCGGCGAGATCAGGTCCGCGTAGGACGGCGCGTGCGCGCCCCGGCGCAGGATCAGATCCGCCGGGGCCCCTTTCGCTTCGACGAGCTGGGTGTAGACGGCGGACAGCCCCCTGCCCCGGAGGTCGGCGAGCACCGTCGGCTCGAACGACTCGACCAGGAGCCGGCCGTCGTCCCGCCACCATCCGGCCGCACGCAGCTCGGCTTCGACGAGCGGCGCCGGATCGAGTCCGATTGACGCGAAGTACGCGGCGTGCTTGATCTCGAGCACGCACCGGACGGCGCGCGGGGCCGCATCCAGCAGTGCGAGCAGATCGGCGAACCGCAGGATCCGATCCTGCCCGTCATACCTCGCCGATTCCGGCCGCACCGTCGGGATGCGTTCGCGACAGCACAGCGTGGACAGCTGCGCCCAGGTGAAGTCCTCTGTGAACCAGCCGGTCTCCTCGTGGCCGAGGAAGCGCTTCGTCCGCCGCAGGTGCGCGAACTCTGCACGGTCGGCGACGTCAGTCGTGGCCGAGATCTCGTTCTCGTGCCGGATGACGAGCACGCCGTCCCGGGTCGGCACGACATCGGGTTCGACGGCATCCGCGCCCATGTCGATCGCGAGCTCGTACGACGATCGGGTGTGTTCGGGCCGGTGTCCGGGAGCGCCCCGGTGGCCGATGACGAGAGTCGGCATATGCCGAACGTATCGAGCAGAGATGACGCGCCGTGCCCGCGCCGGCGCACATCGCGTGAACACGGGGTGACGTCGGGAAGACCGCCGCCGGCTCAAAGCCCACTCACAGGCGGTGCCCGCGACTGCGTCCGCCGCCTCGGATACGCTAGGACGACAGCATCGTGCTGCCAACCTCATACCTGGAGTGTGATCGAGCCATGGCCTCGTCCAACCCCGCGTTCAACAACCCCGCCTTCCAGGAGCGTGGAGCGGCGCGCTCGACGAGCGGTGTCGGACTCACTCCCCCCGCCGCTCAGACCTCCGCCGCCCAGACCGCACAGCTCGAAGGAACGTTCGCCGCACCGCCGGCGGGCGCCATCGAGACCGGCCGGATGACCGTCGAGGACACTGTCTACAAGACCATCGCCCTCTTCGCGGTGCTGCTGGTCGGTGCCGTCGCCGGGTGGCTGTGGACCATGGCCCCCGTCTCCACGACGAACCCGACCCCGTCGATGGCCCCCTGGCTGATCGGCATGCTCGGCGGCTTCATCCTCTCGATGGTCGTGATCTTCACCTCGCGCACCAAGGTGCGGCCGGCGCTGATCTTCGGCTACGCGGCCTTCGAGGGGCTCTTCGTCGGCGGCATCTCGGCCTACTTCGAGTACATCTGGCCCGGCATCGTGATGCAGGCGACGCTCGCGACGGTCGTCGTGGTCGGCGTGACCCTCGCGCTGTTCGCGAGCGGTAAGGTCCGCGCGTCGGCCCGGGCCACCAAGATCTTCCTCATCGCGATGGTCGGCTACCTGGTGTTCGGCCTGCTGAACGTGGTGCTGATGATGTTCGGCGTGTTCAACGACGCCAACGGCGGTGCGTTCGGCATCTACAGCCAGAAGATCGCGGGCATCCCGATCGGCCTCATCATCGGCGTCCTCGTCGTCATCATGGCGGCATATTCGCTCGTGCTCGACTTCGACCAGGTGCAGCAGGGCGTCCGCAACGGCGCTGCGCGCCAGTTCGGCTGGCTCGGCGGCTTCGGGATCATGGTCACCGTCGTCTGGCTCTACCTCGAGATCCTGCGGATGCTCGCGGTGCTACGAAGTAACTAGCCGCTCGCATCTGACGGGGCCGTCCTCCATGCGAGGTCGGCCCCGTCGTCATGAGTACGGCCATGCGGACACGAGGCCGACACCGACTCGGAACTCAGGACAAAACGTCCATCTCAGGTATTTTCCGGCGCGCGGCGCGGAGCGGAGCACGGATGTCCTGAGTTCTGATCGTCGGTACGGGTGGCATCCGACGCGTCATCGTCCCCTAAGCAGGGCGCGCACCGCGGCCCCGAGGGCGCGCATGGATGCCGCGGCGTCCATCCGTGCCGCACTAGCACGAGCGGCGGCAGCGAGCGCGTCGCGTCGGCGGCGGTCGCCCACGACGGACGCGATGGCCGCGGCAAGCGCCTCGATGTCGCCGGGGGCGACGAGGATCCCGCCGCCGCCCGCCAGGGTGTCCCGCGGGCCGTAGGGCATGTCGTAGGAGACCACCGGCACCCCGTGGGCGAGCGCCTCGAGCACGACGAGCGGCTGTCCCTCCGAGGTGCTGGTGAGCACCAGGACGTCCGCTCCGTGCCAGCCCTCCTCGGGATCGGCGATGTGTCCGGCGAGCTCGACGTCGCAACGAAGCTCGGCCGCCAGCGCGGCGATCCGCTCGCGTTCCGGACCGTCGCCGTAGACGATCAGACGCGCGCCATCGACCCGGGCGACGGCGCGTACTGCGTGATCGACCCGTTTGCGCGGGATCAGCGTGTTCAGCATGACGACCCTGCCCCGCTCCACCGTCACTTCGGCGACCGGCGCGGGAGCGGGATGCGGCACGACGAACGACCGGATGCCGGCGCCCAGGCGCCGTTCCACATCGTCCCGTTGGGTAGGGGTGAGCCAGAGCACCGCGTCGAACCGGTCGGCGATCCGCAGCCACCGCTCCCAGGCCGGCTGGATCGCCGCGTCCCAGGTGTACGGCGGAAGCAGGTGACAGGCGTGCGTGGTGTGCGCGATCAGGACGTCCGGACGGGGTCTGGACGCACCATCGTCGACGAGCACCTCCCCCACCTGCCGCGCCTCGCACAGCAGCACGACCGGACGGTCGTCGCCCGCCCTGGCCTCGGCCGCCACGTGGTCGATCCACACCCGGTACAACTCGCGATATCCGCGCAGCGTGCCAACCGGGCGTCCGCGGTCGAAGACCGTGACCGGATCCTCGGTCAGATGCCAGGTCGCCGCGTCGCCGCCGTAAGGAATCTCCAGCAGCGGATCGCCCGCGGCGTCGCGAATCAGCCTCCGCCCCGTTCGCAACTCAGGCAGAATCGCGTCCGCGCCGCCCGATTCGGGCCCACCGGCGACATCCTGCCTGAGTTGTGCGCGCGGCGCGGACTTCACATCGGCGCGCGCGTCCGCCGCGTCGACCGCGTCCCGCAACCAGCTCCGGTCGGCACGGGCGTCATCGAACAGATTCCGCAGCCGTGCCGGGTCCGGCAGCAGTCCGCGCCGGTGCCACTCGGCACGGTCCGCGTCGTGGTCCTCGCCGAGGTCGACGGTCAGCAGCAGCGGCCATTCCCCCGTGACCGCGGCGATGTCGGCGGCTCGCCGCATGACGGACACGGTGAACCCGCCGTCCAGCCCCGGCACCAGTCGGCTCGCCAGGATCAGGTACGACGCATCGGGCAGCAGACCGCGCCCCACACGCGAGCCGGAATCCGTCGGCAACGCGGAGGCGCCCGCCGCGTCCGCCCCGTTATGAGCATCGGAGATGTCACGAAGTTCGGACTCTTTCGCCCGGATCGCTCCGAGGCCCGTCGCCTCCCCGTGCCCTGTGACGCCACGGTCGTCAGCATCCGCCGCCGCGTCCGGCTTCACCGTCACCGAGACGACTCGATCCGGAACACCGGGAAGCCCGGAGCGACCTCCGCCAGCCAGGAATCCGGCGAATCCGCCGACACCCCCTCGAAGAAGCGCCCCACCTCCCACGCCCAGGCCTTGAGATACGCCCGCAGGATCGGGGCCTTCTCATCATCGCCGACCTCGACCGCCGTGAAGGATTCGACGCGGCGCCCGGCGCGGAGCTCGCCGCCGCCCGCGACGCGCAGGTTCCGCACCCACTGCGCCTGACCGCGCGGCGCCACCAGGTACCGCGCCCCGCCGACCCTCAGCGGATTCACCGGCGTCGTGCGCCATTGACCGCTCGAACGTCCTCGGATGGCGAGCACCCGGCTTCCGGCGAGCGGGATGCCGACGCGCGTCAGAAATCCCACGACGCCGTTGAACACGCCGTCCATGGCCGTGGGCGCGACGAACCGATCGGCCACTGCGCACTCACCTCTCGTCGCCCGACGCCCGCTCCCGCGGAAGGCTCACTCCCACTCGATGGTCCCCGGGGGCTTGCTGGTCACGTCCAGAACCACCCGGTTGACCTCGCGCACCTCGTTCGTGATGCGGTTCGAAATCTTGGAGAGCACGTCGTAGGGCAGCCGGGTCCAGTCGGCCGTCATCGCGTCCTCGCTGGAGACCGGACGCAGCACGATCGGATGCCCGTAGGTGCGACCGTCGCCCTGCACGCCGACCGAGCGCACATCCGCGAGGAGAACGACCGGGCACTGCCAGATCTCGCCGTCGAGTCCCGCCCGGGTCAGCTCCTCGCGGGCGATGGCGTCGGCCTCACGCAGGATCTCGAGGCGGTCAGCGGTGATCTCGCCCACGATGCGGATGCCGAGGCCGGGCCCCGGAAACGGCTGACGGGCGACGATCTCCTCCGGCAGTCCCAGCTCACGGCCGATCGCCCGCACCTCGTCCTTGAAGAGGGCGCGCAGCGGCTCGACGAGATCGAACTGCAGATCCTCCGGCAGACCGCCGACGTTGTGGTGG
>JAATGR010000235.1 GCA_015654575.1 Actinomycetales bacterium | reverse complement strand
GTGGCGTTCAACCGGCCCGAGGTCCGCAACGCCTTCCGCCCGCACACCGTCGACGAGCTGTACCGGGCGCTCGACATCGCCCGACAGGATCCCCGGATCGGCGTCGTGCTGCTCACCGGCAACGGTCCGAGCCCGAAGGACGGCGGCTGGGCGTTCTGCTCCGGCGGCGATCAGCGCATCCGCGGCCGGGACGGCTACAAGTACAGCGACTCCGAGAGCGCCGTCGCGGATCCTGCGCGCGCCGGACGCCTGCACATCCTCGAGGTGCAGCGACTCATCCGCTTCATGCCGAAGGTCGTCGTCGCCGTGATCCCGGGCTGGGCCGCCGGCGGCGGGCACTCCCTGCACGTGGTGTGCGACCTGTCGATCGCGTCGCGCGAGCACGGCCGGTTCAAACAGACGGATGCCGACGTCGGCTCGTTCGACGCGGGCTACGGATCGGCGTACATGGCGCGGCAGACGGGACAGAAGATCGCGCGGGAGGTGTTCTTCCTCGCCGAGGAGTATTCGGCCGAGCGTGCCTACGAGATGGGCGCGGTCAACCGCGTCGTGCCCCACGGCGAGCTGGAGCGCGAGGCGCTCGCGGTGGCACGCACCATCCTCACCAAGAGCCCGACCGCGATCCGGATGCTGAAGTTCGCCTTCAACGCCGTCGACGACGGGCTCGTCGGTCAGCAGGTGTTCGCCGGCGAGGCGACGCGGCTCGCCTACGGCACCGATGAGGCGGTCGAGGGCCGTGACGCCTTCCTGGAGAAGCGCACCCCGGACTGGTCCCCTTATCCATGGCACTTCTGACCGCCCGGCCGCCCAGCGGGGGCGATGTTCGCGACGTGGTGCGGGCGGTGCGCGCCGCGATCGACGGCGCCGGACCTGCGGTCCTGCTGGGAGAGACGGATGCCGCCGGCCGGCCGCCGGAGCCGGTCGAGGTGCCGGCGGGAACCGCCGCCGTGGTGACGACCTCCGGCTCGACCGGGTATCCGAAGCGCGTCGTCCTCTCCCGCAGCGCCCTGATCGCCAGCACCGCCGCCACGGCGGAACGCCTCGGCGAGGGCGCCTGGCTGCTGGCGCTCTCGCCGTCCTACGTTGCCGGACTGCAGGTGCTGGTCCGCGCCCTGATGGCCGGACACGAGCCGTCGGTGCTGGCCGGTCGGTTCAGTCCGGCGGCCTTCGCCGCGGCGGCGGGAGGCATGCTCTCGGTCGTCGGCGGGCGCGCCGTCCCCGCGTACACGTCTCTGGTGCCGGCGCAGCTGACGACACTGCTCGCCGCGGCCGACGACGACCCGGCGGTGCTGCGCGCTCTGCGACGGTTCGACGCGATCCTGATCGGTGGGCAGGCGCTGTCGCAGCCGGTCCGCGCCCGCGCCGCAGACCTCGGGGTGAGGATCGTCCGCACCTACGGGTCGAGCGAGACCAGCGGCGGCTGCGTCTACGACGGCGTACCGCTCGCGGGCGTGCGGGTGCGTATCGCGGATGCCGAGATCCAGCTGTCCGGTCCGGTCCTCGCCGACGGATACCTGGGGGAGCCGGAACGCACCGCGGCGGCGTTCGTGCGCGACGAGGAGGGCACCCGCTGGTACCGCACCGGCGATGCCGGCGAGACCGATCAGGGTGCGCTGGTGGTGACCGGGAGGCTCGACAACGTGATCGTCTCCGGCGGCGTCAACGTGTCGCTCGACCGCGTCGAGCAGGTCGTGCGCGCCCTGCCGGGACTGTCCGGAGCGGTCGTGGTGCCGGTCGCCGACGAACGGTGGGGTCAGGCGTCCGTCGTGGTGACGGCGGGGCCCATCGACGACGGGGCGGCACGATTGGCGGCCGTGCGCGACGCGGTCGGTGCGGCGCTCGGCGCACCGGCCCGGCCCGCCCGGCTGGTGCCGCTGACGGAGCTGCCGATGCTCTCCAGCGGCAAGCCGGACCGCGCGTCGCTGCGCCGGATGCTGGCCGGCTGAGCGCCGCGACGCGGCTGGGCGAGGGGTCTCGCATCGGTGTCGGCCCTAAGATGTCCCCTCGTGGCACGTACGGCGAAGAAGAAGCACCCGACTCAGCACCCGCACCGCTCGGGCAACCCGCAGAAGCGGAACGCGCCGCGCGACCCGAGCGCGGGTCGGCGCACCGGCGTGGGCGACTGGATCGGCGCCGCGCGCCTGCGCACGCTGCCGCTGGCGGTGACGTCAGTGCTGATCTGCACCGGCGCCGGGACGCTCTACGACGGCACCCTCCACTGGGCGCTGGCGCTGGGCTGCCTCGCCGTCGCGGTGTTCATGCAGATCGGCGTGAACTTCGCGAACGACTACAGCGACGGCATCCGCGGTACCGACGCCTATCGGGTGGGACCGGCGCGCCTCACCGGTGCCGGACGGGCCAAGCCGCGCACGGTGCTGATCGTCGCGCTGGTGTTCTTCGCGCTGGCCGCGCTGATCGGGCTGGCGTTGGTCATCGGCACTCAGCACTGGTGGCTGCTGCTGGTCGGCGTCTGCTGCCTGCTGGCCGGCTGGTTCTACACCGGCGGCAAGCGTCCCTACGGCTACTACGGTTTCGGCGAGCTGTTCGTCTTCGTCTTCTTCGGTCTGGTCGCCACCATCGGGACGACGTGGATCCAGGCCGGCTCGTTCTGGACGCTGCCCCAGGAGGCCTGGTTCGGCGCGGTCGCCGCGGGCCTGCTGGCGTGCGCCGTGCTGCTGGCGAACAACCTGCGCGACATCGTGCCCGATCGAGCTGCCCGCAAGCGCACGCTTACCGTCCTCATCGGCAGACGGGCCTCGCAGGTGCTGTTCACGGTTTTCGTGATCGTGCCGTTCCTGATCTCGGCGTTGCTCGCGCTGTTCTACCCGGTCGCGTGGCTGACGATGCTGGCGCTGCTGGGCGGACTGTCGGCCATCCTGATCGTCTGGACCTATCGCCAGCCGCGGGAGCTGCTCGTCGCGCTGAGCGTCACGTCGCTCACGTCTCTGCTGTACGGCGCCGTGCTGTTCTGGGCCTTCGCGGGCTGAGCCGGTCAGCGGAGGTCGGGGTCGTCCTCGTCGTAGCTCTCGTCATCGAGGATCGCATCCTCGGTCTCGGCGTCGGCGTCGGCGGCGCCGGGTGTGTGCCTGTGCCTGCCTTCGCCCCTGGCGGGAAGGCCCGCGGTGGCGGCGGCCAGCGGTCGGCGCAGGAAGATGACCGACAGGCTCACGCCGATGAGCGCGGCGAAGATCGCGGCGAGCCAGTAGAACTCCTGGAAGATCGGCAGCAGCATCATGAGGCCGAAAGGCACGAGGAACATGAGCAGCCGCAGGACCGAGTACAGGATGGCGGGGCGGGCTTTCACCGACTCATCCTACGTCGCCGGCGCCCCCGCCCCCGGCCTCTCCCGGGGCGCCCCGGCCTAGGATGGCGGTGTGGCGCGGCTCCTGTTGATCGTGGCGCTGGTGGCCCTCCTCTTCTGGGTCTTCAGCGTGATCGATTGCGCCGTGCAGCCGCGCGAGCGGCATCGCGGAGTCGGCAAGGCACTGTGGATGCTGATCGTGCTGGTGCTGCCGGTCATCGGGGGTCTGCTGTGGTTCCTCGTGGGCAGGGTCGGCCGCCGCGCGGCCGCTGCGGCACGACGTGCTCCGGACGACGACCCGGCATTCCTGCGCTCGCTCGGCGGAACGGCAGGCAGCCAGCAGGACGAGCGGATCCGGCGCCTCGAGGAGGAGCTCTCCCGACTCGACGCGGAGGAGGACGGCGACGCCCGCCCGCCCGGCTTCGGTGACGAACAGCCCCCCGGCCCCGGCGACCCGCGTCCGCCTCGCCCCGGCGACGTACGGCCGCCTCGCCCCGGCGACGATCGCCGATGAACGCCGCCGTCCCCGGCCGGGCGCCGGCCACCGATGCCGCGGCCGCCCTGCTCGGTGCCTTCGTTGCCGGCGGGGTGCGGCACATCGTGCTGAGCCCGGGTTCGCGTTCGCAGGCACTCGCCCTGGTCGCCGCCGAGCTGGAACAGCGGGGCGTCTCGCTGCACGTGCGCATCGACGAGCGCGTCGCCGGCTTCACCGCGCTGGGCATCGGCCGTGACAACCGGATGCCGGCCGTGGTCGTCTGCACGTCCGGCACCGCGGTCGCCAACCTGCTGCCCGCGGTCCTGGAGGCCCATCACGCGGGGGTGCCGTTGATCCTCGTGACCGCCGATCGTCCGCCCGAGCTTCGCGGCGTCGGGGCGAACCAGACCACCCGGCAGCCGGGGATGTTCACCCCGAACACCCGGCTGGAAGCGGATCTGCCGGTGCCGGTCGAGACGGATTCCGACGGATCCGGAGACCAGACCGTCATGCTCCGCAGCCTCGCCCGCGATGCGCTGGACGCCGCGCTCGGCACCGGCGCCCGTCCCGCCGGACCGGTGCACCTGAACCTCCCACTGCGCGAACCGCTCGCGGGGGTGCTCCCGCCGTGGTTCATCGATGCGACCGAGACCGCGCCGCAGACACCCGCGCCGGTCGACGAGGCCTCGGCATCGGGTGCGCTCTATCAGGGCGGCGGCGGCATCGGCGAGTCGGATCTGCCCGCCGACCGCGACGATCCGACGATCGTGCGGCGGGGACCGCGGACCGTGGTGGTCGCCGGCGCGGATGCGGGCGCCGACGCCGAGCGCATCGCCTTCGAGGGCGGTTGGCCGCTGATCGCGGAGATCGTCAGCGGGGCCCGTTTCGGGCGCCACCTCGTGCACGGCTACCGCGAACTGCTGCGGCGACCGGAGCTGGGCGGTCGCGTCGAACGTGTCATCGTGGTCGGCCACCCCACCCTCAGTCGCGAGGTCACCGCGCTGCTGTCGGATCCCGAGGTCGAGGTGTTCGCGGTTCGGAGCCAGGGCGAGCCCCTCAACCTCAACGGCGTGACCGTGCCGGTCGATCACGTGGTCATCGCCTCCGGCCCGTCCGACCGGGAGTGGCTCGGCGCGTGGCTGAGGGCGTCGCGCGCCGCATCCGTCGATCTCTCTCCCGCCGCGCCCGACGCCGCGGGCCTTG
>JAATGR010000174.1 GCA_015654575.1 Actinomycetales bacterium | reverse complement strand
CATCAAGACCACGTTCACCGAGGAGACCGAGACCGACCTGTTCGGCGAGCAGGCGGTGCTCTGCGGCGGCGTGTCGCAGCTGGTCGAATACGGCTTCGAGACCCTCACCGAGGCCGGATACCAGCCGCAGATCGCATACTTCGAGGTGCTGCACGAGCTCAAGCTCATCGTCGACCTCATGTGGGAGGGCGGCATCGCCAAGCAGCGCTGGAGCATCTCCGACACCGCCGAGTACGGCGATTACGTCTCCGGCCCGCGCGTGATCGACCCGCACGTCAAGGAGAACATGAAGGCCGTGCTCGCCGACATCCAGTCGGGGGCGTTCGCGACCCGCTTCATCGCCGACCAGGACAACGGTGCCGTCGAGTTCCTGGAACTGCGGGAGAAGGCGGCGCAGCATCCGATCGAGCACGTCGGACGCGAGCTGCGCGGCCTGTTCTCCTGGAAGCAGCAGGACAACGACTACACCGAGGGCAGCGCAGCGCGCTGACCCGACGATCAGCGACGGTGCCCGGGGAGTCCTCCTCCGGGCACCGTCGCCGTTAGGCTGGAGAACATGGCCGGACGCGACGACGACGCCCTCTCATGGGGCGACGGCGACCCGACTCTCGACGACGGGATCGACCGTGCCGACGACGAGGACTGGGGAGACGAGGAGGCGGCGCGCACGACGTTGCCCTCGGCGCTTCCCGGGGGAACCGTCACGGCGACCGTGACAGCGGCGGACGGGACGGTCACCACCCGCGAGGTGGTGCACCCCTACACCGACGATCGCAAGAAGCCCCGCACGAAGCGCGACCCCGCGGCGGGGCCCGCGCCGATCGGAAACGTCGCCCTGGTGAGCCTCGGACTTCTCGGCGGCATATACCTGCTCTTCGGCGTCGGATGGTTCATCGGCGGATCGCGGTTGCAGCCCTACGCGATCCTCTATGGGATCGAGCCGGTCGGCTACGTTGTCGGCTGGGCGCTGGCCGTCGTGGCGCCGGTCTTGTGGTTCGCCGCCGTCCTGGTGCTCGCGCGTCGTCGCGCCGTGTGGCTCCGGATCGTGCTGCTCATCCTCGGGGTGCTCGTGCTGGCGCCGTGGCCGTTCTTGACGATCGGAGCCGTCGGATGAGCGACGAGAGCGTCCTCGAGAACGACGAAGAAGCGGAAGACGCCACTGCGGCACGTCCGCGGCGCCGTCTTCCTGTCTGGGCTGTCGTCGCGACCGCCGGCCTGTCCGGACTGTTTTACGCCTACGCCGTGTGGGGGGCGATCGCGTTCCTGGCGGAGTGCGCAGCGCAAGGCATCACCGGATACGGCTGGTTCGTGCTGATCCTGCCGATCGTGTTCCCCGTGATCGTGTTCGGGGCGGCGTTCGCCGCCGGGTGGCGGAGGCGTTTCGCGGTCTTCGCATTCCTGCTGCTGGCCGGGCTCGCGCTCGTCGCGGTGTTCTGGCTGAACGTCGTGGGACTGGTGGCGGGCGCGTCCGACTCGATCTTCACCACGTCGTGACCTCGACGTCGTCGGCCGCTTCGCGTCGATCGCGATAGGCTGGGATACGGTGCTGCCGTCGGTGACGAGCAGCACTCATCTCCGTCCCGCCTCCGCCGTCGCGCGAAGGCTCCGTGTCACCTGGAGGATGCGCCCGTGACCAAACCCGTCGTCCTGATCGCCGAAGAACTCTCTCCCGCCACCGTCGATGCCCTCGGAGCCGGCTTCGAGATCCGCACGGTCGACGGAGCAGATCGCGCCGCGTTGCTCCCCGCCCTCGCGGACGTCGATGCCGTCCTGATCCGGTCGGCGACCAAGATGGATGCGGAGGCGATCGCTGCGGCACCCGGGCTGAAGGTGATCGCGCGCGCGGGCGTCGGTCTCGACAACGTCGACATCAAGGCGGCGACGACGGCAGGCGTGATGGTGGTGAATGCGCCGACGTCGAACATCATCTCGGCGGCCGAGCTCACCATCGGGCACATCCTGAGTCTTGCGCGGCACATCCCGGCGGCGCATGCGTCGCTGGCCGGTGGCGCGTGGAAGCGCAGCTCCTTCACGGGCACCGAACTGTTCGAGAAGACGGTCGGCATCATCGGCCTCGGCCGCATCGGGGCGTTGATCGCGGCCCGGATTCAGGCCTTCGACGTGCGCGTCGTCGCGTACGACCCGTACATCACCAGTACTCGGGCGCAACAGCTGGGCGTCGAATTGCTGAGCCTGGACGACCTGCTCGCGCAGAGCGACTTCGTGACCATCCACATGCCCAAGACGCCCGAGACGACCGGAATGATCGGCATCGAGCAGTTGCGACGGATGAAGCGCACCGCCTATGTCGTCAACGTCGCCCGCGGCGGACTGATCGATGAGGACGCCCTCTATAAGGCGCTCACTACCCATGAGATCGCCGGCGCCGGACTCGACGTGTTCACGAGCGAACCCCCCAAGGAAGACGGCCCCGCTCGACGGCTGCTCGACCTGCCGAACGTCGTGGTCACCCCGCACCTGGGCGCCTCCACCGACGAGGCGCAGGAGAAGGCGGGCGTCTCGGTGGCGAAGTCCGTCAAGCTCGCGCTGGAAGGCGACCTCGTGCCGGATGCGGTGAACGTCGCCGGCGGTGTGATCGATCCCTTCGTGCGACCGGGCATCGCCCTCGTCGAGATGCTCGGACAGTTCTTCAGCGGCCTGGCGCAGAGCGCGTTGACCAGCCTCGATATCGAGGTGCGCGGCGAGCTCGCCAAGTACGACGTCAGCGTCTACCGTCTTGCCGCGCTGAAGGGCATCTTCACCCCGATCGTCAGCGAGACGGTCTCCTACGTAAACGCGCCGTTGTTCGCCACGCAGCGCGGCGTCGAGGTGCGTCTGGTCGTCGAGCCGGAGAGCCCGATGTACCGGAACATCACGATCCTGCGGGGCACCCTCGCCGATGGGTCGGCGCTGACGGTGGCGGGCACGCTGGCCGGCACGCGGATGGTGCCCAAGGTCGTCGACATCAACGGGTACGAGTTCGAGGTCCCGATCGAGCGCTATCACCTCGTCATGCGCTACGCGGACCGCCCGGGAGTGATCGCGATCTATGGGCAGAAGCTCGGCGCGGCGGGGATCAATATCGAGGGACTGCAGGTCGCCCACGCGGACGCGAGCGGCCGGGCGCTGGCGGTGCTCACGGTCGACTCGCGCGTTCCCGACGGGCTGCTCGCCGAGATCCGGGAGGCCGTCGGCGCGGAGTTGCTCAGCGAGATCGAGATCGTCGAGGCCTGACGAGGCGCGCGTGGCGCCTTTACATCCTGGTCGAGCGCTCGACGAGCGCGATCAGGGCGTCCATCGCGCCGCCGCGGGGAACCGGGCGTGCCATCCCGCCCTCACGGATCGCGTTGTTGAAGTAGAGGCCGTCGCTGACGAGCATCACGAGGTCGAGAGCGGTCGCATCGGTTGTGTGCGGGCGTAGCAGCGTCGACCACTTCTCGCGCATCTCGTGAAGTGCGTCGGCGGCCGCAGCGTTCCCGCTCTGCGACACCCGCGACACCGCGATGATGGCACGGTCCAGCGGATCCCCGTCCATCGCGGACGTGCGCAGGAAGTAGGCGACCGGTCCCTCTGTCGCCTCGGCCATCGCCTCGACGTCAGCCGTGACGAGTTCGTTCAGACGGGCGACGAGCCCGGCCTCCAGCGCCTCACGTGAGCCGAAATGGTAAAGCAGGCCCCCCTTGGAGACCCCGGCGGCACGTGCGGTGGCGTCGATCGTGGCCGCCCGCTCACCCTCGTCGATCAGGAGGGCTTCGTATGCGTCGAGCACCCGTTCACGCGCGAGGGGGGGACGACTCATGGTCTCGATGCTATCGACGTGACCTCACAGAGAGTGATACTGTACCAACCGGACGGTATAGAAAAATGACGCTGACAGAAGATCTTCGAATCGCCGACGCGCAGGGTAAACGTGTCGGCGTCCGTGGCTGGTCGGCACTCGTGGTGCTGATGCTCCCGGTGCTCCTCATCTCGGTCGACAACACGGTGCTCAGCTTCGCGCTGCCCGAGATCTCGATCGCGCTGCATCCCTCGGGGACGCAGCAGCTGTGGATCGTCGACGCCTACCCGCTGGTCCTGGCTGGACTGCTGGTCACGATGGGGGCGCTCGGCGATCGCTACGGTCGGCGGCGGATGCTGCTGATCGGAGCGACCGGGTTCGCCCTCATCTCCGCGATGGCGGCCTTCGCGCCCAGCGCCGAGATGCTGATCGCCGCGCGTGCGGCGATGGCGGTGTTCGGGGCCATGATCATGCCGGCGACGCTGTCGCTGCTGCGCAGCGTGTTCACCGACCGCGGTCAGCGGCGTCTCGCCATCGCGATCTGGGCGTCGATCTTCTCCGCCGGCGCGGCACTTGGCCCGGTGGTGGGCGGCGTGCTGCTCGAGCACTTCGGCTGGGGGTCGGTGTTCCTCATGGCCGTGCCCGTCCTGATCCCGCTCGTCGTGCTCGTTCCGCTCCTGGTGCCCGAAAGCAAGGATCCCGCGCCGGGGCGCATCGACCCGGTCGGCATCCTGCTCTCGATGCTCGCGTTCGTGCCCGTCGTCTACGCCATCAAGGAGATATCGGTGCACGGGGTGTCCGCGATGCTGGGCCTGCTGGTCGTCGTCAGCATCGGCGCCGGCATCCTGTTCGTGCGCCGTCAGCTGTCCTCGGCGTCGCCGATGCTCGACATGAGACTGTTCCGGCGCGGCGCGTTCACCGGCGCAATCCTCGTGAACATGCTGAGTCTGATGGCTCTCGTCGGCTTTCTGTACTTCGTGGCGCAGCATCTGCAGCTGATCCTCGGGATGGGTTCGATGGAGGCGGGCCTCGCGCTCGTGCCGGGGCTCGCCGCCATGATCGTCTCCGGGCTCGTGGTCGTGCCGATCTCCGCCCGGGTGAGTCCGCGCATCGTGATCCCCGCAGCCCTCGTGTTCTCGGTCACGGGCTACGTGCTCGTGGCCGCCACCGCCAGCAGGGCGGATGCCACCGGGCTGGTGCTCGCGTTCGTGTGTCTCGGGATCGGGATCGGCGCCGCGGAGACGGTGTCGAACGAACTGATCCTGGCGAGCGCCCCGCCGGCGAAGGCCGGCGCGGCAAGCGCTGTGTCCGAAACCGCGTACGAGGTCGGATCGGTGCTGGGCACGGCGGTGCTCGGTGGGATCCTCACCGCGATCTACCGGGCGCAGCTGGTTCTGCCGGCCGGACTCGACGATGCGGCAGCGACTGCCGCGCGGGAGACGCTCGGCGGGGCCGTCTCGACGGCGCAGACGCTGCCCGCGGCCGCCGCTGAGGCGCTGCAGGAGGCCGCCGGCAGTGCGTTCGACTCGGGCGTCGTCGTCACCTCCTTGATCGGTGCTGGGCTCGTCGTGCTGGCCGCGGTCGTCGCGGCGACTACGCTGAGAAGGACCCGCAACGCCTCCTGAGGAGATCGTGCCGCGTTGCGAATCCCACGGACAAGGAGAGCAATGTCGCGCGTCGTGAAGCTGGCGATCATCGCCGGCGACGGAATCGGCCCCGAGGTCGTCGCCGAGGCTGAGAAGGCACTGGATGCGGCCACCGCCGCATCCGACGTGACCTTCGACAAGACCCGTTTCTCGCTCGGGGCCGGTCGCTACCTCGACACCGGCGACACTCTCACAGACGCCGACCTCGCCGCGATCAAAGCGCACGACGCGATCCTGCTCGGCGCGGTCGGAGGGGTACCGGGCGACCCGCGACTGCGGGACGCGAACATCGAGCGCGGTTTGCTGTTGAAGCTGCGGTTCGAGCTGGACCACTACGTCAACCTGCGGCCGTCGAAGCTCTATCCGGGGGCGCCCGGCCCCCTCGCGGATCCGGGAGAGGTCGACTTCGTCGTCGTGCGCGAGGGCACCGAAGGCCCCTACGTCGGCAACGGCGGATCGATCCGCCGGGGCACGCCGCACGAGATCGCCAACGAGACCAGCGTGAACACGGCCTACGGGGTAGAGCGCGTCGTCCGCTACGCCTTCGAGCTGGCGGAGCGCCGGCACAAGAAACTCACCCTGGTGCACAAGACGAACGTGCTCGTGAACGCCGGCTCGCTGTGGAAGCGGGTCGTGGACGAGGTCGCGGCGGAGCATCCTGACGTTGCCGTAGACTATCTGCACGTCGATGCGGCGACCATCTTCCTGGTCACCAACCCCAGCCGTTTCGACGTGGTCGTCACCGACAACCTCTTCGGCGACATCCTCACGGACCTGGCCGGCGCCGTCACCGGTGGCATTGGCCTCGCCGCATCCGGCAATATCAATCCGGACGGCGCGTTCCCGTCGATGTTCGAACCCGTACACGGATCCGCACCCGACATCGCGGGGCAGCAGAAGGCCGATCCCACGGCCGCGATCCTCTCCGTCTCGCTGTTGCTCGACCACCTCGGGCTCCGCGACGAAGCCGCGCGCGTCACGCGTGCGGTGGAGGAGGACATCGCCGGCCGCGGCGACGAGCCGCGCACCACCTCCCAGATCGGCGACGCGATCTCAGCGGCGCTCCGGGCGTAGCCTGGATCCGCTGCAAACCGTCGCCCACATGCGCTAAGCGAGATGACCAATGACACTCCTCGACACCGATCCTGACGCCGGACTCGCCCCCCTCGAGTTCGCCGTCACTCGCAACCTCGCGGCGGCCACTCCGGCCGCGCGTGAAGCGGTCTTGCAGAACCCCGGTTTCGGACAGCATTTCACCGATCACATGGTCGACATCTGCTGGTCGATCCGCGGCGGATGGCACCGGCCGCGCGTGCAGCCCTACGGGCCGATCACGCTCGACCCTGCCGCCGCGGTGCTGCACTACGGCCAGGAGGTCTTCGAGGGCATCAAGGCATATCGGCACGCCGACGGGTCGATCCACACGTTCCGTCCCGATCAGAACGGACGCCGTCTGCAGCGGTCCGCGCGCCGGCTGGCGCTGCCGGAGCTGCCGGTGTCGTATTTCCTGCAGTCGATCCGCGAACTCGTCGCGCTCGATGGCGCCTGGGTGCCGGACGGCGATGACCAGAGCCTGTACCTGCGGCCGTTCATGTTCGCGAAGGAGGCGTTTCTCGGCGTGCGCCCGGCGAACAAGGTGGCGTACTACCTCATCGCGAGTCCTGCGGGCGCCTATTTCAAGGGCGGCGTGACACCGGTCTCCATCTGGCTCAGCGAAGACTTCGCCCGCGCCGGCAAGGGCGGGACGGGGGCCGCGAAGACGGGCGGCAACTATGCGGCGAGCCTGCTGCCGCAGTCGGAGGCGTACGAGAACGAGTGCGACCAGGTCGTGTTCCTCGACCAGGACGGCAATGTCGAGGAGCTCGGAGGGATGAACATCGTGTTCGTCTACAAGGACGGCACGCTGGTCACCCCGCAGTCCGACTCGATCCTGGAGGGGATAACACGCGAGTCGATCCTGCAGCTGGCGCGCGATCGCGGTCACCGCGTGGAGGGTCGTGGTATTTCGCTTTCGGAGTGGCGTGAGGGTGTGGCGTCCGGCGACATCGTCGAGGTGTTCGCGTGCGGCACCGCCGCGGTCGTCACCCCGATCGGGCAGCTCAATGGCAAGGACTTCTTCGACGAGCAGCCCACCGGATCGCTCGCGCTGTCGCTGCGCGAGGAACTCACCGACATCCAGTACGGCCGCCGTGAGGACAAGCACGGCTGGCTGGTGCGGCTGGACGGCTGAGCTGTGAAGATCGCCCGTTTCAGCCATCGGGAGGCCATCCGCTACGGCATCGTCGACGGCGACGATCTCGTCGAACTTGCGGGTGACCCGCTGTTCGCCGGGTTCGAGACGACGGGGGAGCGGATACCGCTCGCGGAGGTCGCACTCCTCGCCCCGGTCATCCCACGGTCGAAGGTCGTGTGCGTGGGCAAGAACTACCTCGCGCATGCCGAGGAGATGGGCGGCGAGGCCCCGGAGGCACCGCTGCTGTTCCTGAAGCCGAACACGTCGGTGATCGGTCCGGGTGATGTGATCGTGCGGCCGACGCAGTCGCAGCGCACCGAGTACGAGGGCGAGCTCGCCGTCGTGATCGGCCGGATCGCGAAGAACGTGGCGGTCGAGGACGCGCCCGGCTACGTGTTCGGCTACACGGTCGCGATCGATGCGACCGCGCGCGACATCCAGTACGCCGACGGCCAGTGGACGCGTGGCAAGGGCTTCGACACGTTCTGCCCGCTGGGTCCGGTGATCGAGACCGAGTTGGACATCGCGGCGGAGCGGGTGACGACGCGGCTGAACGGCGAGGTCAAGCAGGACGCCCCCCTGACCGAGATGATCCACTCCGTACCGGAGATCGTCGCGTACGCATCGGAGGCGTTCACGCTCCTTCCCGGCGACGTGATCCTCACCGGCACGCCGGCAGGCGTCGGTCCGTTCGTGGCCGGTGATGCGCTCGAGGTCGAGGTCGGCGGGATCGGCACGCTGCGTGTTGCCGTCCGCGACGCCTGACGCGTCGGTCAGATGCCGGCTGCGCGGCTAGGCTGAAACCCTATGGCTGGCACACCCGATCCCCGCACCACGACCGCATCCGGGACGGACGTCCGCGTCCGCTTCTGTCCTTCCCCGACGGGCCTTCCGCACGTCGGCATGGTGCGCACCGCCCTCTACAACTGGGCGTACGCGCGTCACACCGGCGGGAAGCTGATCTTCCGCGTCGAGGACACCGATGCTGCTCGCGACAGCGAGGAGAGCTACCGGCAGTTGGTCGATGCGCTCACCTGGTTGCGGATCGACTGGGACGAGGGAGTTGAGAAGGGCGGCCCGCATGCGCCGTACCGTCAGTCGCAGCGGGGTGGGATCTACGCGGACGTCCTGCAGAAGCTCATCGCAGCGGGTGCGGTCTACGAATCGTATTCGACTGCCGAGGAGATCGATTCTCGTAACGAGGCGAACGGCCGGGCCAAGCAGCTCGGGTACGACAACTACGACCGCGACCTCACCGAGGAGCAGAAGGCGGCTTTCCGAGCGGAGGGTCGTGAGCCGGCGTGGCGGGTGCGGGTTCCGGACGCGAATACGACCTATGTCGACCTGATCCGCGGCGAGGTGACGTTCCCCGCGGGGTCGTTCCCCGACTTCGTGGTCGTGCGTGCGGGCGGGCAGCCGCTGTACACGTTCACGAATCCGGTCGACGACGCGTTGATGGGGATCACCCACGTCATCCGCGGTGAGGACCTCATGCCCTCCACGGCGCGCCAGCTCGCTCTCTATGCGGCGTTGAACGATGCCGGCGTGACCGACTTCGTGCCACGTTTCGGCCACATGCCGCTCGTGCTGGGAGAGGTGGGTAACAAGAAGATCTCCAAGCGCGATCCGAAGGCCGATCTGTTCCTGCAGCGCGAGAAGGGTTTCATCCACGAGGGTTTGCTGAACTATCTCGCGCTGCTCGGCTGGTCGCTGTCGGCGGACCGCGACGTGTTCTCGCTGGAGGAGTTCACGGCCGCGTTCGATATCGCGGATGTGAACCCGAACCCGGCGCGGTTCGACCAGAAGAAGGCCGAGTCGATCAACGGCGACCACATCCGGATGCTGGATGCCGACGAGTTCGCCGCGCGCATCGTCCCCTACCTCGTGTCGGCCGGTGTCGTCGCCGATCCGCCGAGCGAGGCGCAGACGGCGCTGATCACGGCGGCCGCGCCGCTCGTGCAGGAGCGGGTGCAGGTTCTCGGGCAGGTGCCCGGGTTGCTCGGCTTCCTCTTCGTCGACGAGGTGGCCTATGAGGAGGACGCTCTCGCCTCGTTGCCGTCGAACGCGGGTGAGGTGCTCGTCGCTTCGGTGAACGCGTTGGAGCTCGTGCCCGAAGCGGAGTTCGTCGCGGCATCCGTGCAGGACGCGCTGCAGGTCGCCCTCATCGAAGAGCTCGGTCTGAAGCCGCGGATCGCGTACGGTCCGCTGCGGGTCGCCCTGAGCGGCCGGCGCGTGTCACCCCCGCTGTTCGAGTCAATGGAGCTGCTCGGCAAAGCTGCGACGATCAGCCGGCTTGCGGCGTTGGTGCAACGGGTCGGTTGAGCGTGGCGGTTTGTCGCGCACCGGCATGGGCCGACGGGTTTTGAGCATTGCGGTCGATCACGTAAGCTTAACGTTCGTGCGCAGCTTCGGCTGACATGCCTTGGGGTATGGTGTAATTGGCAACACGGCGGTTTCTGGTACCGTTGTTCTTGGTTCGAGTCCAGGTACCCCAGCCAGATCATAGTTACTCAAACCATGGTTAAGAGAACCAGTTCTTGACTCGGTTGAAACTGAACTCCTCGCACTTGTGCGGGGAGTTTTCGTTCGTCGTGAAAGTTCGGGGCGGGCAGGTCCGCAACACCCGGTTTTATGTCGTGATGGGCGTAACGACGGGCGGGGAGCGGGAGATCCTCGGGATCTGGGCCGGGGATGGCGGTGAGGGAGCACGGTTCTGGTTGCAGGTGTTCACCGAGCTGAAGAACCGTGGCGTCGAAGATCACCGGATAGAGCGCATCCAACGGGCGAGACGCCCATTCGGCGAGTTCGCCGGTGACTTTCTCCGTGATCCGGCTGATCGTGTCTTTAGAGACCTTCGCGCCATATACCTCGTCGAAGTGCGCCGCGATCTCCCCCGTGGTGAGCCCCCGAGCGGTCAGGGACAGCACGATCTGGTCGATGCCGTCCAACCGGCGTTTCCGCTTCGGGTCGATGACGGGCTCGAAGGAGCCGTCCCGATCCCGGGGGACCTCGATCTCGACCGGGCCGATCTCGGTGAGCACCGTCTTCATCCGCGTCCCGTTGCGCATGTTCGCAGCGATCGGGGTCCCGCCGTGTT
>JAATGR010000087.1 GCA_015654575.1 Actinomycetales bacterium | reverse complement strand
GCGACGCTCAGACCTGGGGACGAAAACCGTCCACGACGAAGTCGAGGATGCGGGCCGCGAGTGGCCGCCAGTCGGCGGAAGGATCGAGCAGATACAACCCGCCGACGGCAAAGAGCACGTCGTCTGCCGTGACGTCGGCCCGCAGCGTCCCGGCCTTTGCATTCGCGGCCAGCAGCAGGTCGATCGCCTCCGTCACGGGCCGGTAGGCCTCTTGTGCCCATTCGCCGTGACTTGCCGCGCGAAGCGCGGCAAAGAGTCCGGCCTTCGTCATCGAATACTGCGCGAAGCGGTCCAGCCAGATCCGAAACGCCTCGATCGGCTTATGCGAGTCCAGCAGCTCGGCGGCGGAGTCGGCGAGGTGGCGAACCTCTCCTCGGTAGACCTCGAAAACGAGGGCATCGCGAGTCGGGAAATGCCGGTACAGCGTCCCGATACCCACGCCGGCGGCCCTGGCAATCTGGTTCAGAGAGACGTCGGAGTTCGCCGCGATCTCGCCCACGGCGACTTCCAGCAGGCGCGCCCGCGTGCGTTCGCCCTGTGCAAGCAGTTGCTCACCACGCTTCGTCGTCACCGCACAACCTGTCTCGTGGGAGGGGGCACCCCTCTTGCTCCTTCATCGCGTGGCGGAGCATGCTCCGCCATTAGTAATGTTAGCGCGAGACCATCCAAGGACCGGACAGCGACGCGACGGCAGCGCCGTCCGGCCCGACGCCCGAGAGGCCGACTCGACGTGATCGCACCGGCCGCGGCACGGTGGCCGCGTTGTCGAGCCGGGAGGTACTTATGTCGCGCGTGATGATCACCGGATCGGCCGACGGCCTGGGGCTCATGGCCGCAAAGCTGCTGAGCCGCGAGGGACACGCGGTGACGTTGCACGCTCGGAGCGAGCGCCGCGCCCGCGACGCGATGGCGGGACTGCCCGCCGCGGAGGCCGTCGTGGTCGGCGACCTCTCGCGACTGTCAGGAATGCGCGCCGCCGCCGAGCAGGCGAACGCCCTGGGGCGCTTCGACGCCATCATTCACAACGCGGGCGTCGGTTTCCGAGCGCCGCGCAGGACCGAGACCGAGGACGGGCTCAGCGAGACCTTCGCCGTCAACGTGCTCGCCCCCTACCTGCTGACGGCAACCATGGAGCGCCCGGATCGCCTCGTCTACCTGAGCTCCGAGATGCAGTTCTACACCGAGCTGGATCTCGACGACCTGCAGTGGACGAGGCGCCGCTGGGACGGCAGCGCCTCCTACGGCGAGACGAAGCTGCTCGATTACATGCTCGCCTTCGCCGTCGCGCGGCGCTGGCCCGCTGTTCTCTCCAACGCCGTCACCCCTGGCTGGGTGGCCACGCGCATGGGCGGGGCGGGCGCGCCGGACGACCTGGCACTCGGGCCCGTTACGCAGACCTGGCTCGCGGTGAGCGACGATCCAGCGGCGCGCGTGAGCGGACGGTACTTCTATCACCAGCGCGAGCAGCGCGCGCAGCCCCAGGCGCAGAGCCCCGAGCTCCAGAACCGACTGCTTGCCTACTGCGCCGATCTGTCGGGAGTTGAACTGGCGGCTGCGGCCGTCTGAGTGGCATCGTTCGCCGCTCGAACGGGGCCCGTGATCGACGTCGACCCAGATCTGGACCTGGCGAGAAGTGCCTAGCGTGCTGCGAGCCATTCCTGGAAGGTCGTGGCGACGATGCGCTCGTTGCGCACGCCGGACGCAGCGTCCGAGGCGAGCCAGACAACGGGCGGACCCATCACCGCTGGGTCAAGGATCGCGCTGCCGGCAGGCAGCGGCGCCCCTTCGGGGAGCATCCCTGTCGCGGTCGCTCCGCCGGGCAGCACGATGTTCGCTGTGACGGTCGTGCCCTCAAGATCGGCCGCCATGATCCTCGCGAGCGCTTCCGCCCCGGCGCGCGATGGTCCGTATGGGACGAAACCAGCGCGGTTCATGGTCGTGTGATTCATCGAGACGTTGACGATGCGGCCGCCACCGGATGCCAGCATGCGCGGCACCACGGCCTTCGCGGTGAGGAAGTAGCCCGTCAAGTTGGTCTCGATCACTGCGCGGAAGCCGTCCTCCGGTACCTGCCAGAACGGCAACGGCTGGGTCATGAATGTGGGATTCACCGTGCGCATGCCGAGGCCCGCGTTGTTGACCAGAAAGGTGATGCCGCCGAGGTGCTGCTCTGCCTCTGCGACACCTTGTTCGATGGACGCCGCGTCTCGGGCATCCGCCACGACAGCCGTGACGCCCGGCAGCCGGCCCTCAAGCTCGCGGGCGCGTTCAGGGCTGCGCGTGGTTCCGACGACGGACGCGCCAGCTTCGTTCAGGGCGCGGGCGATGGCGAATCCGATCCCGCTGGTCGCCCCGGTCACGAGCGCACGCACGCCGGACGCCTCTCCTGTGTCCAGTTGCACAGTTCTATCTTGTCCTCTGCGGGGGCGTGCGTTCTGCCCCGGGTCGTCAATCCGACCCGGAGCGGGCGGCTTGAATGGCTACGCGGGTCAGGGCGCGTTCGGTGACAGTCTCGAAGCTCCATCCGGTCAGTTCCCGCCACCGCTCGAGGCGGTAGCGCACGGAGTTCGGATGTAGGTGCATCACCTCGGCGGTGCGTGCGAAAGAGAGCCGATTTTCCATATGCTGCCATGCGGTCTGAGCGAGATCCGGGTGCGCTAAGGCTGCAGCGACTGCGGGCGCGATCACATCCTGGAGCCGATCAGGGGCATCACGGGTCAGGACATCCAGCCATGCTTCTTCAAAGCGCCACACCCGCCGCTCTACCGCCCAGGAGCTGATGGCATCGGGAGTTCGCAAGGCGTAGTCGAGGGCGTCTTGCGCGTCGCGCAGGCTCGCCTGCGCTCCTGCAAGACCGTCGCGGGCGATGCCGACGCCGATCACGGCCTGAGGGGCGTGACGTTGGATCACTTCGAGCACGGCCCCGGCATCCATCGCCTGACCGAGAGCCAGAAGGCGTCCGTGACGCAGCTCGGCGATAGCTGTCCCTTGTCCCCGAATCCGTCCGAGCTCGCGATTCAGCCGCGCGAGCTCGGTTAGGCCGAACTCTGTGACGTGAGCGACACAGAGCTGGAACCGCCCGGCCGGGTCGAGCGACAGTTGGCGGGCGAACTCGACAGCCCCCTCGCCGGGGATGGACGCGGAGGCCAGGTGGCCCATCAGTTGCTGCATCGCCTCCGATCGAGTCTGGTCCTCCAACCGGGCAAAGTCGCCGAAGCCGTCTGCGGCCGCTCCGGCGGCCTGTTGGACCCAGTTCCAGACCGTGTCCACGCGCTGCAGAAGCTCGGGGTCGTCGCTCGCGCCGATCGCACCGACTCGGCTGCGCAAGGTCTCCCAGACATGCCGATAGCCGATGTGGTAGGCGGCGATTACAGACTGCACCGAGAGATGCTGTCGGGCTCGGGTGCGCCCGAGCAGGAACGCCGCCTCGCTCTCCTCGGAACTCGGCCCGCGCCCCGCGGCCAGGCCAGTGAGTATGCCGCGGAACTGCGCGACTACGGATGCGCGGTGCTCGCCGACATCCAGGATCTCGTACTCCGGCGCCTCGGCACGGATACGCCGCAGTGCGCTCTCCGAGATCTCGTCGAGATCGGCCAGCATTCCCTCGCATACCTCTGCGATCCGACCAGCAGCCGGATTACCGGTCGGTTCTCCGGGCCGATCAGCGGCACGGTCGTCGGTCCCGACGTTCCGATCGCCCGCCGCACGTGTTCGGGCCACTTCCATCTCCTTCGTGATTTCCACTAACTCCTCCCCGAATCCTCTCGCATCCGCCGTAGATCCGAGCCACTTTTGACCCGCATTCTTGTGGAGAAGACCAAAGACCCCCGAGTTGTGCCGGAACCGCCTTGAGGCGCCGAGGTGGCGACGAAGGGTGCCGGGGAGCAGCGAGACGTAGGGAGTACGACGAAGATGGCGAGCGCACAGAAGTACGAGAAGACCGACGAGCCGGGAGCGACGGCGAACGTCGCGCAGCCGGAGGCCTACAACGGCGCGCAGAGCGTCGTGGAGACGTTGGTGAACAGTGGGGTCGACGTGGTCTTCGGCAACCCCGGCACCTCGGAGATGCACTTCGTCGACGCGCTGGACCGCGTTCCGGGGATGAGGCCGGTTCTCGGCCTTTTCGAGGGCGTGGCAACCGGCGCCGCGGACGGGTATGCGCGCCTTGCAGGCAGACCGGCCGCGACCCTGCTGCACCTGGGACCGGGTCTGGGTAACGGACTCGCGAACCTGCACAACGCCCGTAAGGCAGCCTCGCCGGTGGTCAATGTCGTCGGAAACCACGCCAGTTGGCACCAGGCCTACGAGACGCCGCTCGCCTCGGATGTGACCGGCTTCGCCCGCCCGGTCTCGCACTGGGTCGTCGAGACGCAGAGCGCCCTGACCGCCGCCGCGGACGCGGCCCGTGCCGTGCAGGCCGCCCGCACTGCTCCTGGGCAGATCGCCACCCTCATTCTCCCTGCCGACAGCGCCTGGGACCCGGCCACGGGGCCTGCACCCGCGCTGCCGACCGTCCCGCCGAGCCCGGTGGCTGATCACGCCATCGCCAGCGCTGCTGCGGCGCTACGCGAAGGCTCGGCGGCCATCATGATTCGCGGCACAGCCCTCTACGATCAGGGCCTCACGGCCGCCGGTCGTATCGCCCGGCTGACCGGAGCACGGTTGTTCTCTGACACCTTCGCGCCCCGGCTGCGCCGAGGCCGCGGCGTACCGCGTGTCGAGCGGATGCCGTACCGCGCCGCCGACGCGCTCGCCGCGCTGGCCGGGACCCGGACGCTGATTCTCGTTGGCACCCAGGCACCGCTGGCGTTCTTCGCCTACCCCGGCCAGTCCACCGTGCTCACCCCCGAGGGAACCCGCGTCCTGGTCCTCGCGCAGCCCCACGAGGACGGCTCGGCCGCTCTGGAGGCCCTTGCCGATGTCCTCGGCATCCCGGAGACGGCACTCTCCAGCGCAGCATCTCACGTCATATCGGCTGGTGGCTCCCTCGGCGATACCTGGAATGTCGCCCGCCTCTACCGATCGGTCGCGCGGCTGCTGCCCGAGGACGCGATCATCAGTGACGAGGCCGTCACCGCGAGCTTCTCCGGATACGAGCTGCTGGCCGACGCGGCACCCCATGACATCCTGCAACTCACGGGCGGAGCCATCGGCGACGGCATCCCCGTTGCCACAGGAGCCGCCGTGGCCGCTCCCGGACGGCGTGTGGTTTCCCTGGAGGGCGATGGCTCGGCCATGTACACAGTCCAGGCTCTGTGGACCCAGGCCCGCGAACAGCTCGATATCACCACCGTCGTCTTCGCCAACCGCTCCTACGCCGTCCTCGCCGATGAACTCAATCGCGTCGGAGCCCACGGTGGCGGACACAGCGCCGCCTCAATGCTCGACCTTCACAATCCGACCATCAACTGGGTCGAACTCGCTGGAAGCATGGGGATCGAAGCCACCTCCGTCACCGACGGCACCGGTTTTGACATCGCGTTCGCTGCTGCGATGCGGTCACGTGGACCACGGCTGATCGAAGCCGTCCTCTAGATGACCGACGCGCCAGCCGACAGGTAGGCCGACGCGGTCAAGTATGAGCGACGACCTTGTGGCGCGACTGCGAAGGGGCGCTG
>JAATGR010000128.1 GCA_015654575.1 Actinomycetales bacterium | reverse complement strand
GACCGAGATGCTCGGTCAACTCCGCTTCCAACGCGGTCTCGAGCACGCTCTTCGTGAGTTGACTGAGCAGGCCACCTGGCCCGGTCAAGCTCACGCCCTGTTCCTTCGCCTGCGTGAGCAAGCGTTCTGCGAGTTCTTTCTGATCAATGATCTCCCCGGTCACGGCATCAATCATCTCGTCGTTCAACATTTCGGTCGTGTCAGCCACGGCCATCTCCTTACGGATCAGGCCGGACCCCCACACACCGTTTTTCTGACAGTCCCGGGAGCAGTCGAAGCTCTGTCCACAGCACTCACGTCAGTCGTGAGTAGAGGACGGCTTCGCCTTCTCAAGCGGCGGTCTCAGCGTGACCTTGTTCAGCTTCAGATACCTGCCGATTGTGCCCGCCGAGACGCCGAAACACTGACCCACTTCCGCGAGGGTCTCCCCGGACAGATACCTCTCGACAGCGAGAGGTATCTGTCCGGCGGCAAGGCCCTGGCGTCGGACCTTCGTCCCGGCAGCGCGGAGGCGACGCATCACTGGTGCGCGGTCGAGGCGATACTTCGTCGCCAGCTCGCGAGCCGTCATACCTGACTCGTACTCCTCGCGAATCCGAGATTGTTGGCGGGCGGTCCAGGAGCGGCGGTTCAGGCTCCAGGTTCACGATCGTTAACCATGATTCGGTGAAAGATTTTTGTGACGTTTGGCATCGTGTACCCGTCTCATGTTTAGAGCGTTGTTCTTCGCTCGTTGGGTGGCATGACGGAGGTGTCGTGCCGTTGATTGTGGAGGTAGTTCTGATGGCTACGGATGAGACGAACACCACGGCCGTTGGCGAGCAGGGCTCGGCCGCGACACGGACCGCGGCGACCGCGGAGCGAGCTTCGCGGGTGGACCGGGCACCGTCGGCGGGACGTGCGGAGAAGGTAGAGGGTGCCTCGACTGGTCGCACGACGATCGCGGAGAGCGTTGTGGCGAAGATCGCGGGGATCGCTGCCAGGGAGGTCTCGGGTGTGCACGCGCTCGGCGGCGGCGGCGCCCGCGCACTCGGGGCGATTCGTGACGCGGTGAACGCGACGGACCTCACGCAGGGCGTGAAGGTCGAGGTCGGCGAGACGCAGGCGGCAGCCGACATCACGATCGTGGTCGACTATCCGGCCCCGATCCAGGATGTCGCGGAGAACGTTCGCACAGCCGTCACGGACGCGATCACCCGCCTGGTGGGGTTGCAGGTCGTTGAGGTCAACGTGGATGTCAATGACGTTCATCTGCCCAGCGACGACACGGACGACGACACCGAGTCTCGCGTCTCATGAGCACCACGTTGACCGGGGCTCTGGTCGGCGCGGTTCTTGCTTTCGCCGGGTTGATGTTCGGGTTCTGGGGGTTCCTGCTGGTCGCGCTTCTCATGGGCATTGGCGCGGTCGTCGGACGTGTCGCCTCCGGTCAGCTTGACCTGCGCGCGCTCGCCGGCGCGTTCACGGGCAGGCGAACCTCGTCATGAGCATCGCGACCGTCGAGTCGCCGTTGGGCTCGATCTACGGTACTGATGCGCGACCGCCCGGTGTCGTGCGCGTGCGTGCTCGGGTGATCGACAAGGTTGTTCGGGAGGCGTCAGCGGTCGCGATCGGAGTCCATCGGGACGAGGTGAGCACCGAGGTCGCGCGATGGGGCGGAGGCCTCGCCGTGCGGATCGCGGCGAACCTCCCCGTGCCCGACCTGGCAGACACCGACGCGATCCGCGCCGAGACCCCGGTCCTCGATCACGCGCGGCTTCTGCAGTCTACGCTCGCCGACGAAATCGCGCGGTTGACGGGGCGGGAGGTCAAACGCGTGTCCCTCACGGTCACGGGCGCGATCATCCCGGAACGAAAGAGGGTGAGATAGATGTCGGATACGGTGCTGAAGCGCGTCGTCCGTCGCGAGACGCACTCTCCGCGAACGGTCGCGACGGTCGTCGTCCTGATCGTCGTCGCGCTCGCCGCTGTCTATGCGGGAACGGAGGTCGTGCTGCATCTCCTGAGCGCTGCGCCGTTGCTGGTGACCCCAGGTGCCGCATTCGCCTGGCTGGAGGATCTGCCCGGGGCTGAGGTCGCCGCCCCTGTCGTCGCCGTTGGCGTGGTCGCGGCGATCGCAGGCATCGTCCTGGTCTGGCTCGCGTTGAGCCCGGGGCGGCGACCGAAGCATCGGCTCGGAATGTCTTCTCCCGCCGTGATCGTGGACAACGGGGTGATCGCGTCGTCGGTCGCGGAGCGGGTGCGGCGCGAACTGGACCTTTCGGCGGGGGCGGTGGTCGTCGGGGTCGGCCACCGGCAGGTGGATGTGACCGTCAAGCCGGAGCCGGGGCAGCTCGTGGAGAAGGCGCAGGTCCGGACGGTCGCGGAGACGGAACTCTCCTCGTACGATCTGTCGCCGCGCGTGAAGGTACGGGCGCGAGTGCTGCGGCCAACCGAGGGGGAGGACGCGCGATGAATGCCACGAATCGAGGTGTGAACCGCGTCATCCTGTGCATCGTCGGCGTGCTTCTCCTCGCCTCCGGTGCGGTCGCGGTCACGGTAATGGTGTGGCCGGCGGCTGCCGAATGGTGGAAGACGGCGGTGTCGTCCGCAGTCACCTGGATGCAGGACGCCGATGAGGCATCTCGTATCTCGGACGCGACGACGGTGAGCTGGTTCCTTGTCGCCGTCCTCGCTGTCCTGCTGCTGATCGTCGTCATCGCTGTCGTCGTGGTGGCGCGGCTGGGGGGCGGGCGCAGCGGTGTCATGTCCCGTCTCGAGGCGGGCGAAGGAACGCAGGGGGCTGTCACAATCCACCACGGGTTCGCCTCCGATGCGATCTCGCACTCGCTCGCGGAACACGACGACATCCTCTTCTCCCGGGTGAGAGCCCGCCGTGTGAAAGGCGAGGACGTGCTCCACGTGAGTGTCACGCCACGCCAGAACACGTCTCCGGCCGGCATCGCCGACACGGTGTCGGGGCTGGTCGACAATCTTGCGATTCTCACAGGGAAACCGACACCGACGCTCGTCTCGATCCATGCCGGCATCCGTTCGAGACTGGCATCCGATCAATCGCGGGTGAACTGACCCGCGGCCGTGCGGGAGCACAGAAGGGAACAATGTGATGCGGAAGAACATCCTCATCTTCGCTGTGATCGTCATCGCCGCGTATCTGATCGGCGTGGAGTCGGCGAAATCGCGGGGGAAGAACTACGAGGATCTCCGGCACCAGCTCGAGCGGCTCTGGACGAGCCCGGAGGCTAAGAAATCGCGCCGGCGGATGGCGAAGAACGCCCGGAGGTCGATCGAGCAGGCCCGCAAGAACTTCCTCGGCAGTTGACAGGCAACGCGAAACCACAGGGACGGCCGCTCCCGACACGGAGAGCGGACTCGAAGAAAGGAAAGATCACGATGAGCGCAGGAGACAAGATCAAGGCCGCAGCGGAGAAGGCCGCCGGCCATGTCAAGGAGACGGTCGGCAAGGTGACCGACAACGACGACCTCGTCGCCGAGGGCAAGGCCGACCAAGCGAAGGGGGCCGTCAAGGACAAGGTTGAAGACGTCAAGGACGTCTTCAAGAAGTAGCTTTGACCTCCGGGGCGGGCCGCAGGGCTCGCCCCGGCCAGGACTCCGTCGTGTTTTTGAAAGGAACGAACCCATGGGCTTTTTCGGTTTTCTGATCCTCGGCTTGATCGCGGGAGCGCTCGCGAAGCTCATCCTCCCCGGGAAGCAGGGCGGTGGGTGGTTCGTCACCCTGCTGCTCGGTGTGGTCGGCGCGATGCTCGGCGGATGGCTGGGTGGGCTGATTTTCCACGTCAATCTGCAGGGGTTCTTCGACCTCTCCACCTGGCTTCTCGCGGTCGGCGGATCCATCGTGGTGTTGCTGATCTACGGACTGATCACCGGTCGCCGGGCGAAGAAGTGACGACATCCCACAAGGCCCCCGGCGAGTTCCTTACCGGGGGTGAGGATGTAGGGAGCCCGGCGGCGACGTCGTCGTCGGCAGGCCCTCGCGGGAGAGGGCCCCTTCATTCGAGGGGGACGAAGGATGACCAGTGACAATTATCGAGACCCGTTGGAATCTGCGGACGACCGTATCGTCGCCGGCCGTGCTGCCGACGGCGACACGGCCGCCTTCGCGACGCTCGTGCGCAGATATACACCCCTGATGCGTGCCTACGCGCGCCGCATCCTCCCCGGCACGGCCGACATCGACGACGTCGTTCAGGATGCGTTCGTCACCGCCTGGGAGCAGCTTCCGAAACTCGACGACCCGGGCCGGGCGAAGGCATGGCTCATGCGGATCACGAGCCGCAAGGCCATCGACCGCATCCGCGCCTCCCGATCGCACGCAGACATCACCGAGATCGATGTGCCAGCGCCCGCGCCGGAGAGCCCGCCTCGTCAAGCCGAGGCCCGCGCCGGGGTGGCGGCGTTGGGCGACGCGCTCCAGCATCTTCCTGCGTCTCAGCGGGAGTGCTGGGTACTACGAGAGCTCGGCGGCTACAGTTACGAGGAAATCGCTGACGAACTCGACATCTCGGCGTCCACCGTCCGTGGCCTGCTTGCCCGGGCGCGCAAAGACATCATCGTGCGGATGGAGCAGTGGCGATGAACGAACACGAGCCCCCCGTGCTCCCTGGCCTCGGCGTCGAGCCGGAAGACCTCGACGGGCACACCATCGAAGAACTCTCCGACTACCTCGACGCGGGACGGAACCCGCCGGACCCGTCGATCGAGAGGTCGGCTGGATGTCGCATCGCGTTGGACGCCCTGGAACGCCTCCGCGCCCTCACTCCCGAACTCCTCGCGGCCGACGCCGCGTCGGAATCGGCGACCGACGAGAGCTGGGTGCAGAACATCCTCGCAGGGATCGCGCTCGATGCGCGCGCCGGCCGCCGCATCCCCATCACGAGCCCAGACGCCGACGCGGACCTGGGGATCACCGAAGGCGCTGTCCGTGGTCTGATCCGCGCGGCGGAGCACACGGTCCCTGGGATCCTCATCGGCGCCTGTCGCTTCGACGGCGACGTCACAGTCCCGGGCGAACCCGTTCGCGTCCGCGTCGATGTCAGCGTGCCCTACGGCGATCCGATCCCGGACCTGACCGAAAGTCTGCGCGACGAGATCCGCTCCCGGTTGCGAACCAACACCACCGTGAACGTGGCGGGGATCGACATCGCGGTGCAAGACGTCCAACATATCCCTGACCGGACGGAGGGGCGGAGATGACCGAGGATGACATCCGAAAGCTGATCGATGACATCGACACGACCGTCCGCGCCATTCCCGGGGTGACCGGGCTTTTCTCGCCCCGCGGCGCCGGCGCGAAGCTCGTCGACGCCGGAGCGCGGATGCTCGGAATCCGTCCGGACGACACCTCGCTCATCCACTTGGAACAGACGGAGGACGGAGCGCGCGTCGAGGTCGCGATCGGCGTGCAGGCAGCCGCCGGCGCGGTCGAGACCAGCTGTCGAGTACAGGCGGAGATCCGCGCCCTCTGCGCCGAACAGCACGTCGTCCTCTCCGAGATCCATGTCACCGTCGTCCACATCGACGACACCTCACACGGAAAAGGAGCACACCGATGACTGACACGCACGTCGGTGTTGTCTGGAACCCGTCCAAGACGACGAAGGAAGACCTCGAGCGGGCTGTGGAGGAGGCGCACGCCGGAAGGGTGTCCTGGTTTGAGACCAGCGAGGACGATCCAGGTCGAGAGGCAACGCGACGGGCGCTGGAGGCGGACGTCGACGTTGTCCTCGCCGCAGGCGGGGACGGGACCGTTCGTGCGGTCGCCGAGTATCTCGCCGACACGCACGCGGACGCGGAGCTTGGCATCATCCCGTTGGGAACCGGGAACCTCCTCGCCCGAAACCTCGACGTTCCGCTGAATGACGTGGCAGCAGCAGTCAGCCGGGCCCTCGACGGCGCCGGGACCCGAACGATCGACATTGGATGGGCGGAAGTGACGCTCGCCAACGGGACGCAGCGGTACGCGTTCGCAGTGATGGCCGGATTCGGTATCGACGCGCACATGATCACCGAAACCAACGACGACCTCAAGGACAAGGCCGGTTGGCTCGCCTATGTCGAGTCCCTCGGGCGCGCCGTGTCCGCGAGCGAGGTCGTCGACATTCGCGTCTCCCTCGACGGGAAGCCCGTCGAGGATGAGCGGGCGCACACCCTCATCGTCGGCAACTGCGGGACGCTGCAAGGCGGCCTCACGCTCCTGCCGGACGCCGACCCCGCCGATGGCGAACTCGACCTCCTCGTCCTCCACGACGATGGTGTGGCCGGGTGGTTCGACACGATGCGGAACATGGTCTGGGACAATGGTCTGAAGCGGCTTCTCACGGGTGGCGGCGAGGATCAGCGCGCGGGGAGCAGCGACGCGACCACCCACCGGCGTCTGAAGACGCTGACCATCGAACTCGACGAACCGCGCGTCTTCGAAGTCGACGGCGACGACCTCGAAGAGACCACACGCATCGAGATCACCATTCAGCCAAACGCCATCCGCATCCGGTAGTTCACCGGGGCGACAGAGAAAGGCGGAGGGCTCCCACTATGTGCGCTGACGAGATGACTGACGATGAGAAACGGCGCGACCAACTGACATCCGCACCCAAATCCGGCCCCGAGGACGCCGCACCCCGGATCGAGGTCACCAAGAACGGCGGCGCAACCAGAATCGACATTCGAGACGACGCCGATGTGCGCCCAGGCCTGGGGCAGACCGGGCCGTCCTCGACCGGGGGCTAGGAACTCGAACCTCACGGAGCCACACTCCAGACGTAGGCGAGACAGCGCGGTTTTGTGACGAATCTGAGCTGTCACGCGTCTTATCGGTGACGGCATCGACGCCGTCAACCGAAAGGAGCAGAACTGATGGTGGACAAGAAGGACGTTCGCAAGGCCGCCGAAGCGACGGCATGGAACCCGGTCGGTGTTCTCTCGAAGTGGGGGGTGAGAAGCGGCCATGCCTATACGGCTGGCTTCATCTCGATCGGCATCTCTCTCCTGTCGTGGCTGATCTCCCGCGGAAAGGACGACAGCAAGTCGCAGTCCGACCGGTGGGGCATCTTCGTCGGCCAGTGGGCGCCGACGTTCCTTGCCCTCGGGATCGCGCTGAAGAACGAGAAGGACTGATCCCATGATCTGGGTTGTGCGGATCGCGACGATTCTCGTGATCATTGGAGGCATCAACTGGGGCCTCGTGGGACTGTTCGAGTTCAACCTCGTCGACGCTGTCTTCGGGGAAGGATCCGTCGGCTCGCGTGTCGTCTATGTTCTCGTCGGTGTCTCGGCGCTGATCGCCGTAGCGAACCTCACCCTGCCCGCCCGCAGCAGGGGCGATCGCTCGGCAGCATGAGGAAACCGTGATGACCGTCCGGACGAGTGGGCCGGTGCAGTTGGGGGCATTCCCGGCGGCGCCGGCCTCACTCGCTTCGTTGCCGCTACCGCTTCCCGACGACGTCGACTCAGCGCTCGCCCTCGCACCGCAGCTGACGTCGGTCGCCGAATCCCTCGGGGCGGGCGGCACCCGGAGCGTGTGGGAACTCCTCGCGACGCTGGCTGCCCACGACCTGGGAGTGGCTCGCACCATCGAACCGCACCTGGACGCTGCCGCGATCCTCTTCCAGGCGGGCTGTCGGGCACCAGCGGGGACCTGGGGTGTCTTCGCCGCCGAGGGGAGTGCGCCGCTTCGTGCCGTGGTCACCTCACGAGGGTGGGTCATCGATGGTGTGAAACCATGGTGCTCACTTGCCGGACGCCTGGAGCACGCGCTGGTCACCGCGCACACCGAACACGGCGAGCGACGCCTGTTCGCCGTCGACCTCACCCACAGCGGCATCGAAACGAGCCGTGCGGAATGGCCGTCCCGCGGTCTGGCGGAGATCCCCAGCATCCCGATCGTCTTTCACCGTGTTCCCGTACAGCCGGTGGGGGAGCCGGGCTGGTATCTGACCAGGCCCGGGTTCTGGTGGGGAGGGATCGGGGTCGCGGCGTGCTGGTACGGCGGGGCTGTGGGACTTGCGCGCACCATTCTGTCCGAGATCTCACCCCGGCGAGATCCGCACGCGCTGGCACACCTCGGCGCGATCGACACTCTGGTCCACGCCTGCCGCCTCGCCCTCGGGGATGCAGCGGAACGCATCGACGGTGGCGTCGAGAACGACGGACGCCTTCTGGCGCGCCGTGTCCGCGGGCTCGTCGCGCGATCCTGCGAAGAGATCATCGTCCGCGCCGGCCACGCGGCTGGGCCCGGCCCGCTCACCGGCAACGCCCACTACTCCAAGCAGATGTCTGATCTGCAGGTATACATCCGGCAGCACCACGCCGAACGAGACGATGCCTCACACGGCACGATCCTCGCTGACGGACAGGACCAGCCATGGTGACGTTCGACGCCGCGGAGCCGGGAACACCAGCCGAAATCTGGGAGAGCGACCCGCGCCTGCACAACCGGCCGCTCATCCAGGTCGGTCATGTCGAGGAAATTGTTGTCGTTGCTCCGCATCCCGACGACGAGACCCTCGGGGCTGGCGGG
>JAATGR010000124.1 GCA_015654575.1 Actinomycetales bacterium | reverse complement strand
GGCCGACAAGTATGGGCTCAGCCAGCTGCACCAGCTGCGGGGACGGGTCGGTCGCGGCCGGGAACGCGCCTACTCGTATTTCCTGTACGACGAGAACAAGCCGCTCAGCGAGACGGCTGCCGACAGGCTCGAGACGATCGCGGTCAACAACGACCTCGGCAGCGGGATGCAGGTCGCGCTGAAAGACCTCGAACTGCGCGGTGCCGGCAATCTGCTGGGCGCGGAGCAGGCCGGGCACATCGCCGGCGTCGGCTTCGACCTGTACCTGCGGATGATCGGGGAGGCTGTCGCCACGTTCCGGGGTGAGGAGACGGACGGGCCGGCGGAGCTGCGCCTGGAACTGCCGGTGCAGGCCCGCATCCCCGCGAGTTACGTCGACAGCGAGCGGCTGCGACTCGAGGCGTACCAGAAGCTGTCGGCGGCGGCATCGGTGACGGCGACGGAAGAGGCGCTCGACCTCGTGGTCGAGGAGCTGACCGACCGCTACGGCGCGCCCCCCGCCGAGGTCGAGGGACTCGTCCGGATGGCGCGGCTGCGGCGACGCGCGCTGGCCTCGGGACTGTCCGACGTGGTCGCGATGGGGCCGAATCTGCGCGTCGCTCCGGCGCACCTGCCCGACTCGCTCCGGGTGCGGTTGCAGCGGCTGTATCCGAAGGCGAAGCTCGTCGCGTCCGGGGAGGCGCTGGTCGTGCCGCTGCCGACGGTCGACGGCGAGCACGTGCCGGATGCGGAGCTGATCGCCTGGACCCAGCGCCTGCTGGACGCGATCTTCCCGCTGCCGGTCGCTGCGGGGGAGCCGGTGGCCGAACGCCCGCCCGTGTGATGCCGAGGACGGGATCAACCTCACCCTCCTCGCCCGCCTGGCGCAAAACTCAGGACGTTCGGTCGATAAGCCGATAAATCCGGGGATCGGAGCGCTGTGCAGCGTAAACGTCCTGAGTTTTGCGCGGGCGGCCGGGGTCGACCTCCTGCGGAGCTAGACCACGCCCTGCGCCAGCATCGCGTCGGCGACGCGTGTGAAGCCGGCGATGTTGGCACCGGCGACGTAGTCTCCGGGCGCGCCGTAGCTCTCCGCCGTCTCCAGGCAGCGGTCGTGGATCGAGCGGACGATCTCGGCCAGCCGCTGCTCGGTGTACTCGAAGCTCCACGAGTCGCGGGATGCGTTCTGCTGCATCTCCAGCGCGCTGGTCGCCACGCCGCCGGCGTTCACGGCCTTGCCGGGCGCGAAGCGCACGCCCGCGGCGCGCAGCGCGCGCACCGCACCCGGCGTGGTGGGCATGTTCGCGCCCTCCGCGACCACCCGGCATCCGCCGCGGATGAGGGCGGCAGCACCGTTCTCACCCAGCTCGTTCTGCGTCGCGCAGGGGAGTGCGATATCGGTGGGGACGTCCCAGATGACGCCGCCGGGCACGGATACCGCGCCGGGTCGTTGCGCCGCATATTCGGAGATCCGCCCCCGCCGGACGTCCTTGATGTCCTTCAGTAGATCGAGGTCGATACCGGCTTCGTCGACGATGTAGCCGTTCGAATCCGAGCAGGCCACGACCCGTCCGCCGAGCTCGTGGATCTTCTCGATCGCGTAGATCGCGACGTTCCCGGAGCCCGACACGATGGCGCGTCTCCCCTCGAAGGACTCGCCCGCGGTGCGCAGGATCTCGTCGACGAAGAACACCGCACCGTACCCGGTTGCCTCGGTGCGCACCTGCGATCCGCCCCAGGTCAGGCCCTTGCCGGTCAGCACGCCGGACTCGAATCGGTTGGTGATCCGCTTGTACTGGCCGAACAGGTAGCCGATCTCGCGCGTGCCGACGCCGATGTCACCGGCCGGCACGTCGGTGTGCTCGCCGAGGTGCCGGTAGAGCTCGATCATGAACGACTGGCAGAACCGCATCACCTCGGCGTCGGACCGGCCCTTCGGGTCGAAATCGGAGCCGCCCTTGGCGCCGCCGATCGGCAACCCGGTGAGAGAGTTCTTGAAGATCTGCTCGAAACCGAGGAACTTCACGATCCCCAGGTACACGCTCGGGTGGAAACGCAGACCGCCCTTGTACGGACCCAGCGCCGAGTTGAACTCGACGCGGAAGCCGCGGTTGAGCTGCACGCGTCCGGCGTCATCTGTCCACGGCACACGGAAGATGACCTGCCGCTCAGGTTCGCACAGTCGACGGATCACCTCCGCGTCGGCGTATTCCGGGTGCTTCGCGACCACCGGACCGAGGCTTTCGAGCACCTCGCGGACGGCCTGGTGGAACTCGCCTTCGCCGGGATTGCGCCGAATCACCTCCTCGAAGACGGAGGCGACGGATGCGGGAAGAACGGTCTCGGTCATGGTGGAGCTCTCTGGCCGGGAGACAGGCGTGATGCACGGTCCCAGTGGATGCGGACGAACTCACGATAGCCGTAACACTGCTCCCCGTCCCGGTCCGCGCCCCACGCGGCGCGGCGATCACCCCGTGTTCTGGAGTCCTGCCGCAACCCCGGAGACCGACAGCAGCAGCAGACGCTGCAGCTCCGGATCCGCCGGCACGCCGGTCGGGGCCTCCCGCAGGGCACGGAGGGCGCGCAGCTGCAGCAGCGACAGCGCATCCACGTAGGGGCTGCGCAGTTTCACGGCGCGCTGGAGCACCGGCTTGTTCGCGAGCAGGCCGTCGCCGCCGGCGATCCGCACGACCCAGGACCGGGTCAGCGCGAGTTCCGCCAGGACCAGGTCGGCGAGCTCATCCCGGTCGCCGAGGGCGAGGTACTCGCGGGCGATGCGCTCGTCCGTCTTGGCGAGGCTCATGGCGACGTTGTCGATCATCGTGCGCAGCAGCGGCCACTCGCGGTAGGCGTCCTGCAGCAGCGGGAGATCGCCGACGGCGTCCAGCGCGGTCCCCAGACCGAACCAGCCGGCGAGGTTGATGCGTGCCTGCGTCCAGGCGAACACCCACGGGATGGCCCGCAGGTCTTCGAGGGACGAGACGGACAGGCCGCGGCGGGCCGGCCGGGATCCGAGCGCGAGCAGCCCGACCTCCTCCATGGGCGTCACGGTCGCGAACCACGGGGCGAACCCGGGCGCGGCGACGAGGGCGAAGAACCGGTCCTTCGACGCCTTCTCCATCGTCGCTGCGACCTCGGCGAACCGCTGTGCGGCCGCGCGGTTGCGTCCCTCATTGGAGGGCGCGGATGCCAGCAGCACGGCCGCGCCGACCTGGTCGATGTGACGCATCGCGATGGCGGGATCACCGTACCGGGCGAAGATCACCTCGCCCTGCTCGGTGAGCTTGAACCGGCCGTCGACCGAGTGCGGCGGCTGCGCCAGGATCGCGGAGTTCGCCGGCCCGCCGCCGCGACCGAGCGCACCGCCCCGGCCGTGGAACAGCGTCAGCTCGATGTCGTTGTCGTCGGCCCAGGCGGCGATGAGCGCCTGCGCCTCGTAGAGGGCGAGGGTCGCCGCGACCGGTCCGACGTCCTTCGACGAGTCGGAGTAGCCGAGCATGACCTCCAATCGGCGCCCCGTCGCCGCCAGCCGCGCCGCGAACGGAGGGCTCTGGACGATCTCGGCGAGGATGCCGGGCGCCGCCTGCAGATCCGCGAAGGTCTCGAACAGCGGCACCACGTCGAGCACCGGCGGAGTGCCACCTGGCCCTACGGCGTAGCGCGCGAGCCGGTGCACGTTCACGAGATCCTCGGCGGACCGCGTGAACGACACGGTGTAACGTCCGGCGGCGCGAGGGCCGAAGCGGGCCTGCACCTCGGCGATCACACGGAAGACGGCCAGAACCTCCTCGGTCAGTTCGCTGCGCTCGCCGCCGGCGTCGAGCTCGGCGAGCACCTTCGCGTGCACGGCGGAGTGCTGACGCACCTCGAGCTCGGCCAGGTGGAAGCCGTAGGTCTCGACCTGCCAGATGAGCTCCTGCAACTGGCCGTAGGCGTGCCGGGCGGCGGATGCGGCGGCCAGCGACAGCTGCACCACCCGCAGCTCCGCCAGCAGCTGATCCGGGTCACCGTACGCCCGGTCGGACGACTCTGTGCGCGTGGCGGCGATCCGTCGTGCGATCAGCAGCAGCACTCGCCGATGGGGTTCGTTCGGCGACCGGTTGGCGATCTCGGCGGCGGCGTCGGGGTCGGCGCCCGCCAGCTCCCGCCACAGGGCGAGCAGCTCCGCTGAGGGCGGGGTGGTGCTCGCATCCAGGGTGAGGCCGCGGCCGATGCGGTTCGCGGCGTGCTCCAGCCCGAGCAGGACGTGCTCGGCCGCGATGCCCGCCGCGGTGCGCGTCGTCTCCGCGGTGACGAACGGGTTGCCGTCGCGGTCGCCGCCCACCCAGGTGCCCACCCGCACGAACGGCGCCACCAGCGGCGGCCGGTCGCCGCCGGCGGGTGCGAGCGCGTCGTCCACACGGCGGTAGACGCGCGGCACCGTCGTGAACAGCGTCTCGTCGAACACCGCCATGATCGACCGCACCTCGTCGACCGGGGAGGGCTTCTGCGCACGCAGCGGCGCGGTGCGCCACAGGGTGTCGATCTCTTCCAGCATCCGACGTTCGGCCTGCCGGTGCGCGGCGCTGCCCGGGCGTGTCTCGTCGTAATCGTCGAGCATCTCCGACAGGCGCCGGATGCTGGAGGACACGGCGCGGCGCCGGGCCTCGGTCGGGTGGGCGGTGAACACCGGGTGGAAGCGGAGCCCTGCGAGGCGCTGCGCCGCGGCATCCGGCCCGATCTCCGTCGCGAGCTGCGCGTACGCGCCGGCGATCGTATCGGTCCCCTCCGGGGCGCCATCGCCCTCGCCGTCGCGCTCGCGCAGGACGCGCACGCGCTGGTGCTCCTCCGCGAGGTTGACCAGGTGGAAGTAGGCGGTGAAAGCGCGCGCGACCTCGTCGGCGCGGGCGATGGAGAACGTGTCGACGATGGACACCGCCCGGGCGAACGCAGCCGGATCGGGGTCGGTGTACGCGGCGATCGTGGCGGCGCGGAGACGCTCGACGTCGTCGAACAGGCCGGGCGATCCGCTTTCGGACAGGACGCGACCGAGAAGGACTCCGAGCACGCGCACGTCGGCGCGCATCCGTTCGGGCATCTCCTGGCCGGCCTCGAACCGGCCGACGAGATCGACGATGTCGGGGGAAGACGATTCGTGCATGTCCTCAACGCTAATGGCCCGCTGTTTCGGTCTCGTCACGCGGTAGGGTGTGCAGCGGTGTGCCGGGAAGTCTGGTCGGCTCGTCGAGTGTGTCGCACGCGGCGATCTCGCTTTATCGAGCCCGGAGAATGATGTCGCTGCTGCGTTCGGAGCGGTTTCCCGCCGTTCTCCTGCTGATCGCGGCGGGTGTCGGTCTCGTGGTGGCGAACTCGCCGGCGGCTGCGGCTGTGTCCGGCGTGGAGGAGCTGCGCGTCGCGGGACCTTTTGCGCTCACCGTCGGCGAGTGGATCTCGGACGGCTTGCTCACGGTCTTCTTCTTCGTCGCCGCGGTCGAGCTGCGGCGGGAGCTCACTGTCGGCGCGCTGGCGTCGTGGCGGCGGGCACTGCTGCCCGCGGTGGCGGCGGCCGGCGGTGTCGCCGTGCCAATCGCCCTGTTCCTCGCCCTGAGCGCCGGAACCTCGTCGGCCCGCGGCTGGCCGGTTCCCACCGCGACCGATGTCGCCTTTGCGCTCGGCGTGCTCGCGGTGTTCGGACGGGGCCTGCCCGCCCGCCTGCGCGTGTTCCTGCTGGCCCTCGCGATCCTCGACGACCTCGTGGGCATCGTCTTCATCGCGGTGTTGTTCAGTGCGGGCGTGAACCTCGCCGCGCTGCTCGGCGCGCTCCTGCTGGTGCTGGCCTTCGGCGCGGTCAGTCGGGCGCTCACGCGGCGCACCCGCATCCCGCTGGGGGTGTTGATGGTGCTGCTCGCGATCGGCGCGTGGGTGCTGGTGCTGTGCTCCGGCGTGCATCCGACGATCGCGGGTGTGGCGCTGGGCCTGGCCATGAGCCCGGGGCCGGCGCTGCGCGTGCGTCGCGGGCTCGAGCCCTGGGTGAACGGCCTGGTGCTGCCGGTGTTCGCCTTCTCGGCGGCGCAGGTGACGATTCCCCCGGTCGGTCTGGACCGGTTGCAGCCGGTGTTCTGGGCGGTCGCGGTCGCACTGCCGGTGGGCAAGACGCTCGGCATCTCTGCGGTCGGCTGGGCCGGTCAGCGGATGCTGCGCGTCCCCGCCGCGCAGCGGCTGTCGGCGGCCGACCTGCTCGCGGTCGGCGCTCTCGGCGGCATCGGGTTCACGGTGTCGCTGCTGCTGGCCGAGCTCGCCTTCTCCGCCGACGCCCTGTTGCACGACGAGGCGGTGCTGGGCGTGCTCACCGGATCGGCGATATCGCTCGTGCTGGCCGGCGTGCTCGTATCCTGGCGGGCGAGGCGGTACCGCCTCCGGGAGGTGGGCACATGACCGATCAGCTGCGCCGTGCGGCGGAGACGATGCGCGAGGTGCGCGATAAGTGCGTGTGGACGCAGCAGATCGACCATCGCGCGCTGGTGCCGTACCTCGTGGAGGAGAGCCACGAGGTCATCGACGCGGTCGAGACGGATGACCGGCGGGCGCTGCGCGAGGAGCTCGGCGACCTGCTGTGGCAGGTGCTGTTCCACGCCGAGATCGCCTCGCGCGACGACGGCGATCCGTTCGATATCGACGACGTGGCGGGGGACCTTGCCGACAAGATGGTGCGGCGGCATCCGCACGTGTTCGCGGGCGAGACGGCGACGACGCCCGAGGAGGTGCGGGTGCACTGGAACGCGGCGAAGGCGGCGGAGAAGCACACCCGGACCAGCGTCCTCGACGGCGTGCCGTTCTCGATGCCCGCCCTCGCGCTGGCGCAGAAGGTGCTCGGCCGTGCCGCATCCATCGGCCTCGCCCCGCAGACCGCTGCCGCTGCGCCCTCGTCGGGCCTCCCCTCGTCGCGCAGCACCTCGCCGAGGGTCCTTCCCTCGCCCAGACCCTCGCCGAGGGTCCACGACACGCGGTCGCACGGCACCCCGAATCCGCGTGTCGTGGACACTCAGCCGGGGGGAACGGGGCCGGGGGGAACGGACCAGGGCGTGGGCTCTGAGGGGGAGCTGGGGCGCGAACTGATGGCGCTCGTGGAGCTGGCGAGGAAGCGCGGATGGGATGCGGAGCGCGCGCTGCGCGAGCAGGTGCGGGCGCTCGCATCCGAGGTGCGGGGCGTCGAGGCCGGGACGACAGCGCCCGACCTGGAAGAATAGCTCCTCGTGGCATCCGTGAACCCGCCGCGCGGCATGCGCGACTTCCTCCCCGCAGACAAGGCCCGTCGCGAGCGTGTGCTCGCCGTCATCCGCAGTCGGTATCGCGTGCACGGCTTCGACGAGATAGAGACGCCCGTCCTCGAAGACTATGACCGGCTCCACGCTGGCATCGGCGGTGACAACGAGAAGCTGGCGTTCAACGTGCTCAAGCGCGGGCTGGATGCCGACGCCGTGCGTGCCGCGGCCGACGATCAGGCGCGCCTCAGCGATCTGGGCCTTCGCTACGACCTGACGGTGCCGCTCGCTCGGTTCTACGCCACCCACCGGGCCGAGCTGCCGAGCGTCTTCCGTTCGATCCAGATTGCTCCGGTCTGGCGTGCGGAACGCCCGCAGAAGGGCCGCTACCGGCAGTTCGTGCAGTGCGACATCGACGTCATCGGCGATGCGTCGGCGCGCGCCGAGGCGGAGCTGATCGCGGCCACCCTCGACACCCTCGACGCCCTCGGGCTCGAGGGGGCGATGGTGCGCATCAACGACCGGCGCGCGCTCGACGCGATGCTCGACGTGTTCGGCTTCGCGCCCCCGGAGCGGCCGGGAGTGCTCATCACGATCGACAAGCTCGACAAGATCGGCGCCGATGGCGTCGAGGCCGAACTGCGGGAGCGCGGCGCCACGGCATCCGCCGTCGACGCGTTCGCGGCGTTCCTGCGCCGCCCGCAGACGCTCGAGTACCGGCCGTACGGCGAGGGTCAGATCCGCAAGGCGCTTCCGGCGGGCGTGCCGGACGAGGTGATCGCGCACCTCGTCGGCATCGGCGAGGCGATGGCCGCAGCCCGCCCGGTCGATCCGATCCCCGGCGTCCCGCTCGTGTTCGACCCGTTCCTGGTGCGGGGAATGGGCTACTACACCGGCACGATCTTCGAACTGGCCCATCCTTCGGTGTCGTATTCGCTTGGCGGCGGCGGACGCTACGACGGGATGATCGGCCGATTCCTCGGGCAGGACGTGCCAGCGGTCGGCTTCTCGATCGGCTTCGAGCGCATCGTGGATCTGCTCGGCGATGCCGCGCAGGCCGACACACCCGCGATCGTGCTCGTGCACGACCGTGACGTCCCCGTCGCCGAACTCCTCGCGCACAAGGCCGCACTCGTGGCGGCCGGGTCGAGGGTGCGGCTGGAGCAGCGCCCCAAGAACCTGAAGGCGCTGCTGGAACGGGCGGCGGCGGACGGCTATACCGCATTCGCGGCGGTCGCCGCCGGCGTCAACCCGGCTGCGCTCGAGGTGCGCCCGCTCGACTGAACGGAGTTCACCGAACGTTCACGCCGACGCGTTCGAATCGGCGGGTGGAACGAGGCCGGAATGGATCGGCCGTCGTCGCTCGGGTACCGGCGCACCGCGGAGGCGATCCTTCCCGCCGTCCTGTTCGCCCCTCGCGTCCGAACACATCTCGTGCGACCGGATCCGGGCAGGTGACCGGATGCGGATGCGCCTCCCGCATCCGGTGCGCATCCCGTGGCATCTCCGAATCTCCTGAGACGCGCGTATGGCATGTCGTGCGCCCGCTCGCGCCGCCCTGTCGCGACGCGAGCGGGTCACTAGACTCGACCCCGGGCACACCGAGCCCCCTTCCCACCTCCCCACCACCAAGGAGTCCCCAGTGGCACTGATCGAGGCTGTAGGCGCGCGCGAGATCCTGGATTCGCGCGGAAACCCGACCGTCGAGGTGGAGGTGCTGCTCGACGACGGCATCGTCCAGCGTGCGGCCGTCCCCTCCGGCGCGTCGACGGGTGCGTTCGAGGCGTATGAACTGCGTGACGGCGACAAGAGCCGGTACGGCGGCAAGGGCGTGCTGAAGGCCGTCGACGCCGTCATCGACGAGCTGGGCCCCGCTATCGAAGGTGTCGATGCGAGCGAGCAGCGGGTGATCGATGAGATCCTCATCGCCACCGACGGCACCGAGAACAAGTCGCGCACCGGCGCGAACGCGATCCTCGGGGTCAGCCTCGCCGTCGCGAAGGCGGCCGCCGACAGTGCCGACCTGCCGCTGTTCCGCTACATCGGCGGACCGAACGCGCACGTGCTCCCCGTCCCGCTGTTCAACGTCATCAACGGCGGCGAGCACGCCGACAACGGCATCGACTTCCAGGAGTTCTTCCTCGCGCCGATCGGCGCCGAGACCTACTCCGAGTCGCTGCGCTGGGGCACGGAGGTCTACCACGTCCTCAAGGGCGAGTTGAAGGCTGCCGGTTTCGGCACCGGTCTCGGCGACGAGGGCGGGTTCGCTCCCGACCTGCCGAGCAACCGCGAGGGTCTCGACTTCCTCGTCAAGGCGATCGAGAAGACCGGCTTCACCCCGGGCAAGGACATCGCGGTAGGCCTGGATGTGGCGGCGACCGAGTTCTTCGCCGACGGCGTCTACACGGTGGAGGGAAAGCCGTGGACGGCCGAACAGCTGACCGACTACTTCGCCGACCTGGTCGACAGCTACCCGATCGTCACCATCGAGGACGCCCTCGCCGAGGACGACTGGGACGCCTGGAAGGCCCTCACCGACAAGATCGGCTCGAAGGTGCAGCTCGTCGGTGACGACCTGTTCGTGACCAACCCCGCCCGCCTGCAGAAGGGCATCGACCTCGGCGTCGCCAACGCGCTGCTGGTCAAGGTGAACCAGATCGGCACGCTGAGCGAAACGCTGGATGCCGTACGCCTCGCAACCGCCAGCGGCTACCGGTCGATGCTCTCGCACCGTTCCGGCGAGACCGAGGACACCACGATCGCCGACCTCGCGGTCGCCGTGAACTGCGGTCAGATCAAGACCGGTGCGCCTGCGCGCAGCGAGCGCGTCGCGAAATACAATCAGCTTCTGCGCATCGAGGAGGAGCTGGGCGAGGCCGCCACCTTCGCCGGCCGCGGCGCCTTCCCGCGGTTCAAGGGCTGACGCCCGGCGCACATCGTCATCAGATCCACGGAAAGGGGAAGTCGTTGTCACCGAAAACGGCTTCCCCTTCTCGGACCAGGCGGCTCGACGTCCGCGAGTGGCTCGGCGGTATGCGGCTGTCGGGCTTCGTGGTGATCATGCTCGGGCTTCTCGTGCTCGCCGTGCTGGTCCTGGCTCCGACGATCGGCACGTATGTGGATCAGCGGCAGCGGATCGCCGCCCTCGAGCAGTCGGTGCTTGTCACGCAGACCGAGATCGACGATCTGCAGACGCAGAGCGAACGCTGGAGCGATCCGGCGTACATCATGACGCAGGCCCGGGAGCGGCTCTACTACGTGATGCCCGGCGAGGTGGTCTACCTGGTTGACGACGACCTCTCCGCGGTGGATCAGCCGCAGGACGAGGAGCCCGTCAGCGATGAGGTCGAGCAGACGCAGACCGACTGGATGACGCAGCTCGTCAGCTCTGTCGTCACGGCCGGCGCCGCGCAGACAGCTGTGGGCCCGGAGGGCTGAGGCCCGCGGCTGCGGGTAGCCTGTCCGGGTGACGAATCCGCCCTTCTCGCCTGCGACCACCGCTGAGCTGGAGGTCCTCCGTGCTCAGCTGGGCCGTCCGGCGCGTGGCGTCATCGGCATCGCGGCGCGGTGCGTCTGCGGCAACCCGACGGTGGTGGCGACGGCGCCGCGACTTGCGGACGGATCGCCGTTCCCGACCTTCTACTACCTCACGCACCCCGCGGCGACGGCGGCGATGTCCCGGCTCGAGGCCGGGCACGTCATGCCCGAACTTGCCGCATCGCTCGACGATCCCGAGACGGCGGCCGCCTACCGCTCGGCGCACGAGGCCTATCTGCGCGACCGCGAGAGTCACGGCGAGGTGCCCGAGATCGCCGGCGTCTCCGCGGGCGGGATGCCGACCCGGGTCAAGTGTCTGCACGCGCTCGCCGGGCACGCGCTCGCCGCCGGTCCCGGGGTCTATCCCATCGGGGATGCCGCACTGGCCCGCTCGGACTGGTCGCCGGAGCGCTGCGTGTGCGAGTCACCCGGAGCGGCGACCGGGGTGCGACCGACGTGATCGGCGCGCTGCGAGCGTGGATGTCCGTGCTGGCGGTGGCGACGGCGCTGCTGGTTCCGGCCGGATCCGCCGCGGCCGTCACAGGTATCCGGCAGCAGGAGTCAGGCGCGCAGGCGCAGGAGTACTGGCTGTCCGGCAACGGGGTGACCGATGCCTGGGAGACGACGAAGGGAGCCGGCGTACGGATCGCGATCATCGACACCGGTATCGGCTCCGCCGACTCGTTCGACGGCGCGGTGGTCGCCGGGACGGACATGTCCGGCGTGGGCAGCGCCGACGGACGGACGCCGGTCGGCGGATCGGATGCCGATCACGGCAGCTGGGTCGCTTCCTTGGCGGCGGGGCGTCCGGTGGCTGGCGGGATGATCGGCGTCGCCCCTGAGGCCGAGCTGCTCTCGGTGTCGGTCGGGTTCGGCATCGACAGCTCCGTGCCGTTCAGCACGCAAGTGGCAGACGCGATCCGCTGGTCGGTCGACAACGGAGCGGGCGTGATAAACCTGTCGTTCACCACCAACACGCTCGACTGGGACTCCAGCTGGGACGATGCCTTCCTCTACGCATTCGACCACGACGTCGTGGTCGTGGTCGCGGCCGGGAACCGGGGCAGCGGGACGAGCCGGGTCGGGGCACCGGCGACGATCCCCGGCGTGCTCACGGTTGCGGGCGTCGACCCGAACGGGCAGGCCAGCGTGGAGGCGTCCACGCAGGGCATAACCATCGGGGTCGCCGCGCCCAGCGAAGACCTTCTCGGCGTGTCCGCGGATGGCAGCCTGGTGAGGTGGAACGGCACCAGCGGTGCTGCGCCGATCGTCGCCGGCATCGCCGCGCTGGTGCGTGCGGCGCATCCCGAGCTCGACGCCGCGAACGTGATCAATCGCCTGATCCGCACCGCACGGGTGCCGGCCGGCGTGGACGAGCTCCCCGATCCGCTCTACGGCTACGGCATCGTGGATGCGGCCGCCGCCGTGTCCGCCGAGGTCCCTGCCGTCTCCGCGAACCCCATGGGGGATCTGGGGGAGTGGATCCGCATCCACCGCCGCGCAGCGGTAAGCCCTGCGCCGTTCCCGACCTCCTCCTCGGTCGCCGTTCCCGCCCTCCCGGAGCCGGATTCCCGGTCGGCGGCGGCGTCGCCGTTGATCCCCACACCAGACACGCTGCTGTACGGCTCGTTGCCGCTCCTGGCAGTGACGCTCGCCGCTATACTGGTATCACTCGGCGTCACCGCTGCTGTCCGACGTATCAGATCGGCCCGCGCACCCGCGCGACCTGCCGTTGAATCCCAGGAGTTCTCCTCATCGTGACAAGCACCGAGACCGTTGCCGCCCCCCGTGTCCTCATCGTCGGGGGTGGATATGCGGGGTTTTACACAGCATGGAAGCTCGAGAAGCATCTGCGTCACGGCGAAGCCGACGTCACCGTCGTCGACCCGCTGCCGTACATGACCTATCTGCCGTTCCTGCCGGAGGTCGCTGCCGGATCGATCGAGCCGCGTCATGCGGTCGTCGCCACCCGTCGCCATCTGGCTCACACGAACGTCGTGACGGCAAAGGTCACCGCCATCGACCATGCGAACAAGGTCGCCACCATCTCTCCCGAGGGCGGCGAGCCGTATCCGTTCGAGTATGACCAGATCGTCGTCACGGCGGGTTCCGTCTCCCGCACCTTCCCGATCCCCGGCATCGCCGACAACGCGATCGGTATGAAGGCAATCGAGGAGGCCGTGTGGGTGCGCGACAAGCTGCTGTCGAACTTCGACAAGGCCGCATCGCTTCCCCCCGGGCCCGCCCGTGAGCGCCTGCTGACGGTCGTCGTCGTCGGCGGTGGTTTCGCCGGCATCGAGACGTTCGCCGAGTTGCGGAACTTCGCCTCATCCCTGCTGACGAAGTACCCTCAGCTGAGCTTCGACGAGACGCACTTCCACCTCATCGAGGCGATGGGGCGGATCATGCCCGAGGTGTCCATCCCGACGAGCGAGTGGGTGCTGAAAGACCTCGCGAAGCGCGGTGCCTTCGTGCACCTCGACACGCAGGTCACCGGCGCAGTGGACGGCAATGTCGAGTTGTCGACCGGCGAGGTCATCGGTTCCGACATCATCGTGTGGACCGCAGGCGTGATGGCCAACCCGCAGGTGGTCAAGGGCAGTGATCTGCCGAGCGAGGAGCGCGGCCGCATCCGTGCGAAGGCGACGCTTCAGGTCGTCGACGCGGACGGCAAGGTTGTCGAGGGCGCCTGGACTGCCGGCGACGTGTCCGCGGTGCCCGATCTGACCGGTGGCGGTGTCGGCGGTTTCTGCGTGCCGAACGCGCAGCATGCGGTGCGCCAGGCCAAGCAGCTCGCGAAGAACATCGTGGCGGTGCTTCGCGGCGAGCTCCCGCGCGACTACGTTCACAAGAACCTCGGTGCCGTCGCGGGCCTCGGCCTCTACAACGGTGTGTTCCAGTCCGGCAAGATCGCGTTGAAGGGGTTCCTCGCCTGGGTCGCCCACCGCGGCTACCACGGCCTGGCGATGCCCTCGTGGGAGCGCAAGTGGCGCGTGATCTGGGGCTGGTGGAACAACTTCTGGCTCGGTCGCGACGTCGTCGGCATCGAGTCGTTGCAGACGCCGCGCGCTTTCTTCGACGAGTTTGCCTCCCGCCCGCGGTGATCCGCGACCTCTAGGGTTGGGGGTGCGCCCCCGTAGCCCAATGGCAGAGGCAGGCGACTTAAAATCGCTCAAGTGTCGGTTCGAGTCCGACCGGGGGTACCAGATGGTGTCCCTGTCGCACGCTCGGTCCGAGTTATGTCGTGCTGTGGGGCCGCGGTGGTATCGGAGACGACGGTGCGCCCGGCTCATCACAGCGTGACGCGGGACGCCCCACCCAGTTCGTCCTGCGGGATATCTGCCTCGATGAGCGCGGCAAGAAAGCGGATCACAGCCTCGCGGTCGTGATCGCCCATCGCTGCCGCCGCGGCGAACCGTCGGGCGTGCTGGCGTCCGATCGTGTCGTGCGCCGATCGCCGTGTGTGCTCGGTGACCTCGATGCAGATCGTGCGGCGGTCGGTGGGATGCGGTGTGCGCACGAGGTGCCCTGTCGCGACGAGCCTATCGACGAGCTTCGTCGTCGATGCGCTGGAGATGCCCACCTCGTGAGCGATGTCTTTCGGAGTGACGATTCTTCCCCGCCGCTGTGCTCGCATGATCATCCGGATCGCCCGCATGTCGCTCTCGTTGAGCTTCATGTACCGCTGGGATGCATCTGAGAGCGCGCGAGCCTCTTCCTGCCATTCGTGGAGGGCGTTCATCACCCGCATGCACTGGGCGACGTCGTCGTCGCACATCCCCGTTCTTTCGATGAGGTCGGAATCGTCCGAGAAGTATGCCACTTCTTCGCGTGCCTCCGCGTCCCGTCCTGATCCTGACACGACGACAGCATATCGTTCCTATGCTAGGTTGAACTCTCGCTTAGCTAACGAAATTGAGGACCTGGGTGGAGATGGTGAGTCATGACGACGCGGAGGCCGTGATCACTGATTCGGCCGCCGGCCGGGACTACCTCGATCTGGCCTTCGAGCACAGGCTTCACGAGGTGATCGGTCAGGGTCGGGTGCGGTCCGACGCCTTCGCGGCCGCCTACGGGCAGCTCTGGGAGTCGTTGGAGCGGATGGCCACGGGCGGGAAGAGGATCCGGCCGCGGTTGCTGATCGGCGCCTACGAAGCGCTCGGCGGCACCGACGCCCGTGCCGTGGTGGATGCGGCATGCGCGATGGAGCTGCTGCACATTGCTCTCGTCATCCACGACGACGTGATCGACAAGGACCTGATGCGTCGGGGCGAGCTGAACATCTCGGGAACGTTCGCGTTGGAGGCCACGCTCCGCGGCGCACATCGGCGTGACGCGAGCGCTTGGGGGGAGGCCTCTTCGCTTCTCGCGGGCGACCTCATGCTCACCCTTGCGCATTCTCTGCTGGCGCGGATGGACGTGCCCGAGGCTCGACGGCGGGCGGCTCTCGACGTGTTCGACGATGCGGTCTTCGAGAGCGCGGCGGGGGAGCACCACGACGTCTGGCTCAGCCTGCATCTCGAACCGGCGACGCTCCAGGACGTGCTGGCGATGGTCGATCAGAAGACCGCCGCGTACTCCTTCCGAGCGCCGCTCCTGCTCGCCGCGGTGCTGGCGGGCGCGTCCGCGACGATGATCGAGGAGCTGACGGCTATCGCCCGGGAGATCGGTGTGATCTACCAGCTGCGCGACGACCTCCTCGGCGTCTTCGGCCAGGAGAGCGAGACCGGCAAGTCCACCCTCAGCGATCTGCGCGAGGGCAAGGAGACGCTGCTGATCGCCTATGCGCGGTCGGATCCCGCGTGGGCGGAGGTCGATCCGCTCTTCGGAGACAGCGACCTCAGCGTCGAGGACGCGGCCCGCCTGCGCACAGTGATCGAGGCCTCCGGTGCACACGTGTTCGTGGAGTCCCTCATCGCCGACCGATGCGAGCACGTCTACGCCCTCGTCCGACGGGCGGAGCTACCGGAGGCCTTGCGGCAGCAGCTGATCGACGTGACGATGACCTGCGGTTCCCGCCGCTGATGGGCACGACGGGCCTCACGCTCTACAACACGACGGCGAAGGCCAGCGCCTCGATCGTGATCCGCAGATACTCCACGTCGTTCGGCTGGGCCAGCCTTCT
>JAATGR010000265.1 GCA_015654575.1 Actinomycetales bacterium | reverse complement strand
GCGAACATGAGGCAAATGTTTGAGATCCGCCAGTGATCGTCGACGCCATCGCACCCGGGATGCGGTGCGATGCCGTTGTACAACGCTGCGATCTTCCGAGCTTCCGCCGCTGATTCCCACGGCGTCGCGGCTTCGCGAAGCTTCGTCTCGTCATACGGATGTGGCAAGTCATCCCCACGCCGGTTCCGAATCTCCTCAAGAATCAGGGTCGTACCAGTGAGATACACCTGGTCTGCCAGGGGTAGCTCACGAATCCACGGCGCGAGCCGCTCAGCCCATCCGTCATTTGCATTCGTCATGAGATTTCTCCTTTGACCCAACGCTACGAGCGACCACCGACACCGAACTGGCTGCCATCTTCTCCTGCGCCTCGGCAGTTCTCGCATCAGATGCAGTGTTGAGCCGCGGTTTCAGTCCATGGTCACGCGCCGGACTCTTCTGGTCCGACTCGAACTCTCGCCGAGAGCGCTTCAAGAGCCGCAGCGCCATCCCAGAAATGAATGTCTAGCCAGTCTTTTGCATCGGATGACCCGCGATGCTTCACGCGAGCCCGTACGGTCTTCATCGAGTGAAGGGTCTCGGCAACATCTGCCCGAATCAGAGCGGCTTTGTCTGCCGCGTCTACGAGTTCAGCGAAGCTGAGACGTTTTGATCGCGGCAGCCCGAGCGACTTCAACATCAACTCCGCGGCGGTGTGCATCTCCTCGAGCAGCACCGCCGGCGCTACTTCATCAAAATGCCACGACGCGAGGAGATCCATCGTGACAAGTAGGCGATCGGCCAGCCGAGGCGCGTCGCGCGGAAAGAGATCATGAATGACCCCGGTGACAGGGACGGAGCGCCCCCGAAGCGTCGGCAACCATCCCTCGCCATATCTGTCATACATCTGGCCTCGATAGCGACTGAGGATCTTGACCAGCCCGTTCGCGGTTCTTCGGCGTGCCGCAGGCGGCCGCTCAGACGGGGTCGCTTCAGCAATGGTGGGTAGGTCGCGGCGAAGGCGTTCGAGCAGGATGTCCAGGGCGTAGGTCTGGCCATTCAGCTCGATGTAGCCGCCATTCATCAGAACGCGTGCCGACACACGAATACCCAGCTTGCGTGCGCGGAGACGCGTCGCTGCGAAGCATGCCCGCACGAGCGGGAGATCGCGCGGCGACGCACAGAACGCTGCATCGAAGCCCGCCAATTAGTTCGCCGCCCACCGTTTCACCAAGTCGTGGCTGCTGCTCGTTGCAGCGCAACGATCGCGTCGTCGCAGACTCTATTCAGCGTCCGCGCAAACTGAATTAGCGACACGTGAAGCAACGGAACGCCCGTGCCCGGAACCAAGGACTCCGAAGAATGGCGCAACATCAGGAATGAGAAGTGCGCTAGATCGCTGAGTATGCCCCATACAACTCGCTCCAGACTGTCGTCACCGTACACGCCCGTGATAGGAGTGCTCGTGTGCAGCTTCGCCGTTACGGCGCGGTGGTCGAGCTTCAGATTGTCAGCCAGCCGGACGAAATGCTCGCGCACCGCAACCTTTTCGGACTCCATATGCGACGTGAGTTGCTCTGACGCGTCAGCGAGCTGCCGTTCAATGCGATCGAGTTCCGAGGCAGCAGCGGCAAGGAGCAACTGATTCCTCGTGAAGTACGAGGCATCCTGGTGGAGCGCGCGAAGAGCCCGGGCAAGGCGATCCTTGCGAGCGTCAGGCGCCTGCAGCCAGACGACCGTGGCTGCGTCCTCGAGCGCCGCGCGCATTAGCGGATAGAGCAGCGTCGGGTTTAGGAAAAGCTTCCCCGGCTCGGTATCGAAGGCCATGCCGTGCACGGCGCGCAGCATCCGCGCGAGATTCCAAGCGCGTTCCTGGAGATATTTTGACACAGCTGGCGGCTGATCGACAACAGCTGCAGCAACGTTGTCCGACCGGGTGCGCGATCCTTCAGGGAACCCATCATCCGCCAACTTTTGGATACACGCTGCCGCCTCAGACCATGCGTCGCACATCCGCCATAGCTCTCCTACTGTCTCATCGGGGTCGATATCGACGCGCATGTCGGCCTCGTCCTTTCGGGATAGTTCACCTCTCCACATCCTGCCGCGTGGTCGGCACACGAGAGGCGGTCGCTCCTTATCGTGTCGTGATCCCCGGGCGAACCCTCACATCGACAGGCGCTCTCGGCGTCGCGCGCTCGGCGCTCAACGATCTCGACCGCGAGCCAGATAGTGCGACCGAACCGGCGACCTTGTCGGCGTGGGGTAGCGGGCGACTCGAGCTGCCCATTCAGAGGCGCATCGAAGCGGCGGGCCGCTAGATTTCCTTCGGCAATCTGTCTTAAACTTAAGTCATGAACACTCTGCTGGTGCATGGTCCGCGAATGATCGGGGCGCGGCGGCAATTGTCGATCCCACGGCGCGTGCTCGTGTCCGCGGGGATCGAGGTGCCGGGGCGGGTGCGGTTTGAGGAAATCGAGGGTGTGGTGTGTATGCGTCGCGCCGACGAGGGCGAGGAGGGCGCACAGATGGTGTCGAAGGTGGGCCAACTTGTGACTCCGCCCTGGGTGATGCAGACTCTCGGGGTTGGTGTAGGCGGCGCAATCTATGCTCGGCCGCGGACCGACGCTGTCGTTGAGGTTCTAGCCGGGTCTCGCCTGCAATTTGAGCTGGAGGGGACAGCATGAGCATTTCGACCGTGCTGCAGGCTCCTCGCCGGAATGCTGCCGATCGCGCGTGGGGTGAGCCCGCGCTGCGGGATGCCGCGGCCGCCCACACGACGACGACGTTGGCGCCTGGCGCCGCGGTGCTGCCGCTGACGACGTTCCTCGACGCGAATGTCTATCCAGTGGTGGTGTGGGATAGACGTTCGCTGTCGGCCCGGCTGGGCCGAATGGACGGTCCGGCGGTGTCGACGGATGCTGTGCGTGACCTCCTGGACGCGGGCTGTCCGACGGTGCTGCGGGCGGCAGCGATGATTGGCGTTGGGGCGCCGACGTCGACGAGGCGAGCATTGCGTCCGTTGCGGTCGCTGGCTAGGACGATTGGGATGTTTCCTACGTTTCCGCGCCGGTCTCCACTGGTCTCAGAGGAGTTCGATGCACAAGGGACGGCGCTGGTGGTGTGCGACGAGAGCGGTGTCGCGGTGCATGTAGGCGGCGACGCCGGTGCGCGTGCAGGCTCGGCATTGAGCCCCCTGTGGCGTCGAGTCTATGAGGAGCGGTTGTTCGAGTGGGCGATTCGGTCGGAAGCGCTGCCGTGCGCATTACCGCCCGTCGAGAGCCTTCACCCAGGAGTCGAGTGAGCGGGCCGGCGCCCAGCGGGCGTCTTCCATCTCGACCTGGATCTCAGAGTGAAGGGCTTGGGCGTTCATGGCTTTTTCGCGGAACGATTTGAGGTTCTGCTCACGCGTGCCGGAGAGCAGATTGGCGGCGAACGTGGCGATCGAGCCGACGCTGTGTTCGGGTGCGGTGTGCTCCGTGACATGGTCGAAGACCGCGCCGCCTTCGCAGATGTTGCAGTCGCACCAGAAGTAGTCCGCGGGGACCTGCGCCGCGACCATCGGGAGTCGCTCGAGCAGGTGATAGGACATCAGCCGCGGGACCAGCACGGAGACGCCCGGGCTGCGGCCGCCGCCCTTTGGGGGCCAGATGTGACGGAGGGTGCTGCTGGTGCCAACCGCGCCGAACCGGGCACCTGCAGCGACTGCTGCGACGGCTGATAGGTCAGTGCGCAGCAGTGCGATACTCGCCGGCGAGGCGAGCACATGCAGCAGGCCGCGGACGGTATCGACAGCCCCGAAGGGGTCGGTGCTGTGGCCCAGGGCGAGAGCAACCGGGATGCCGGCACGGTCGATCGCGTTGCGCAGTTGGTCAGCGGAGTTCTTCAGTATCAGTGACTCGATGGGCAGCGTTGTCATCACGCTTCCGCCGACCTGCTCGGCAATGTCGGCGCCTCGGCCGAGGGCGAGGTCGATCTGGTCGATGTTCTCGAGGCTGATGTACCCCGTGTCGGTGAGCGCGACCGGAGCACCGTGGTCCAACTGCCAGGCGACCCAGTCAGAACTGAGCGGTTCGGCGCCGCTGGCGCGGTTCTTGCCGGAGTAGCGGTCCGCATCGAACAAAATGCGAGCTTCCGGGCCGGCAATGGAGCGGTGGGTAGCGAGCAGCTTGTCGGCTGCAGCGGTCTTGTTACCGCCGGCGACGGTGTAGACGGCGGTGATACTGGCGCTGCGGCTGAATTCGGCGACGCGGTTGACCTTGGACTGCGAGGCGTGAATGAGGATGGCGCTATCGATGCCCGTCCCGGTGGGAACCGAGGCGGGCAGGTGACCGGAGGGCGGGACGAGATCGGTCATGTTGCGGCTCCCAACGTGATCGGAACAAGGTTCCCGGGTTGCGGGCTTTCCCCGAGGTAGTGACGGCGGAATGCGCCTTCGGTCATGCCGGCCAGCCGTGCGATGTCCGCGACGCTCTGGTGGCGGATGTTTTCGTGGGCACTAATTATTTGAGAGAGGGTGCTCGGGGCCTCGGCTATGACATCCCCAGGTTCGCTGTTGCGCCAGCCCATCTGGCCGAGGCGCATATTGAACTCGCGGTATTGCCGGTCCGTGATGATCTCCAGGTCGTAGGCACGCCGGATCAGCGCGCCGATCGACATGCCCCACTTCTCCTTCAGAGTCAGCAACCTCCGGAACTCTCCGGTCCGGAGCCCTGCCAGGTCGGGGCGAATGCTGTCGGCGGGAGCGAGCAACTCGCCGGCGAACTTATTGGCCTGGTCTTCCTGCTCGGGGCCGGGGATGTCGTGCATGAGCAGGTGTCCGAGCTCGTGCGCGACCGTGAACCGGAGCCGATCGGGAGCGAGACCCTTAGTGACCAGCATCATTGGGAATCTGGATTGGTCGCCGGGCCACGTGGACACGGCATCTTGCCCAGGTGTCGACAAAGGGCGTTCGATCACGATGATCCCGGCGGACTCGATCACGCCGACGAGGTTGCGGATAGGGCCGTCACCGAGAGCCCACTGCTCTCGCAGCCGGCGAGCAACATCACGGGGGTCGCCATCCAAGTCGATCGGGTCGCGGACCAGGGCGCGCTGCGCCTGCGGCGCAATCCCGGTAAGCAGGCCCTCCAGCGTGAGCCGAGTCAGGTGCGTGAGCGCTTCGACGCGCCGCATCGTGCGGACCGTCATGGTGCTCGCCCGCCGGCGGTGGTGCAGGCAGCTAATCGCCAGACCCGGAACAGTCGGTTGTTCCTCGAGAATTTCCGGCGGACAGTCCAGCGCCTTCACAAGCGCGTCTCGGCGATCCGGCGTGAGCTCCAGCGCGCCGGTCTCCAATCGAGAGACGACAGCCTGCGACACCCCAGCCTCGCGCGCCAGCTCGGTCTGGTTCCAGCCCTTCGCCTCGCGCAGCAGGGTGATCATTGAGATCGCCGCATCTGCCATCAGTCACCTCCAGGCATGAAGCTAGCATAAGAACTACACTTTTTGCCGGCCATGTTCGCCGATCGGTTTGACGGCGCGTTTCCGAGTAGCGCGTCGTGGCGCGAGTCGGGGGCCCATGTTGTTCGCGAGTCAGTCGTTGGTGATGCCCGATTATGCAGCGCACATCCGACATCGATGCCGAGCACGCCGCCTCTCGTCGGAGAACGTCAGGCCTGTCTGAGTGAGTCAGGGCTTTCTCTTCTGCAGCAAGTCGAGATACTCAATGGGGACGAGCACGGCTGCCGTCGCACCGTCGCGGCTGATGGCGATCGGCTGGCGAGTGCCTTCGACTTCGTCGACGAGATCTTCGAAGGCGGCTTGCGCCGCGTCGAGGGGGACAGTCTTCATGGTGTGCTCCGTTTCAGTTTTGCTAGGGGTTCGATCCGGCACTAGCTCGCAGTGCGACGTACTCGGTGTAGGTGGCAGCTGAACCGCGGGCGTGCAGTTCGATGGTCTGGGGGTTGTAGCCGAGCGCCTCAGCGATGATCGGGATCGGGGCCGAGTGGGTGAGCTCGTGGAGGGTTCCGAGCCGAGCAGCGCGGACGCTGAAGTGCCGTTTGATGCGGTTGTGCATGTATTGCGCGCCGATATGGCGGCCGGGCCGGTATCCGCGGAACACCCAGAAAGAGTTGGGGTGGGACGCGGTCAGGCCGTGAAGCGGATCGTCATGGAGTTGCCGCCAGGGTTCGTCGAGTGGAACCGGCAAGAGAATGTCGATGGTCCCGAGCCGGATCGTGACCGCCTCGCTCGTGACGGAGATGTCGTCCCAGGTGAGCGCGACGACGCGTTCGAGGATCTGCCCGAAGACGAGCACCAGGATCATGATCGCCCGGTCGCGCGCGGAGATCCCATCTGGGGGAGCGGCTGTCATTGTTAGGTGCGATTCGATCGCGCTCTGCTGAGCGTCGGCGCTGAGCCTCGCGCTGGTGCCGCGACGGTGCGCAGGGATCTTGAGGTTCCGATTGCACAGACGGCTGCGAACGGCCCAGCTGAGGAACCGGCTCGCCTGCTGGTTCGTCGAAGGGCCGCTAATCATCCACGCGTCGATGTGACCCTGGTTCGCGTTCTCGAGGCGGATCTCCCGCTCGTCAAGCCAGTTCAGGAAGTTAATCGCGACGGTGGTCGACTGCTTTGCACGCAGGAAAGTGCCCTGGCTCACGAGGCTCATCTGCCGCATCCGACGTACATGTGCCCAGCGGACATAACGTGCGATCAGGGCCCGATTGTGCTCGGCCGGCAGCCGATCAAAGGCCGCCAGTGCCCAAGCCTCGAATCGGGCCAGCCGGTCGTCACGGGCGGGAATGACGCCATGCTCGACCAGCAGCGCCCGCACGTGCTCACGCGTGTTGGATCTGGGTAGTTCGTCGATCTTTTCGTGAGTGGTTTCAGTCTGGGCAGCCAGCGTCCGGAGGAACTCGGTGACGTGCGGCTGCCGGATCCAGGTGAGTCCGCTGTTGGCGCGCTTCATCGAGTTGAGTGCATCAGCGAACGGCCGCAGCACGGGGGAGACCCGCCCTGTGGCGGGGTCGGCGAGCCGCTCCTCGACGAGTTCGGCGAGCACGCAGCGCCAGCACTTTCCATCGCGGTAGATCTCGTCCTCGGCACCGCACACGCGGCAGTCGATGTAGAGCTCGATATTCGCGCAGGAGCGGCAGGCCGGCCGGCCGTCGATGAGCCCGGGGAGGACGCCTTCGTGGCCGCACGTGCAGGTGCCGCGGGTCCTGATGGCCTTCAACCGGCAGTAGAAGCAGACGCGCCCGTCGGGCCAGACGACGGCAGTCTTGTAGCCCATCCCGCACCGGCCGCACGGGGCGGTCGCGCGCAGCTGAGGGTCCTCGGGCGGTTTGGGCCGGCTCATGTCTCGTCGTCAGTGATGAGCCGGATGCGGCGGGCGACGGGCTTGCCCGGTTCGATGCCGAGGGCTTCGGGGGAGGGGGCGTTGGCTGAGGCGGCGGCGCGCATCTCCACGTAGGGCTCGAAGAGGTCGTTCGGCGTGCAGTCGAGGATGTCGCACAGGGCGGCCAGGACGCGGGCGGAGATTCGCTCGGTCTCGCCGGTCACGAGCCGGTACACCTGGCTCTCTGACAGGGAGATCCCGCGCGAGCGCAGCAGCGGCATCAGCTCCGTCGTCTTCCATAGGTTGCGCTGGGCCATCATGGTGCGCAGCTTCCACCGGAAGCCGATGCGCCGCTGTTCAGCCATGAGCATCTCCCTCGTTCTTCGTCCAGTTCAGTCGCGCCGCGATCATCCGCTGGATCATCCGCTGCTTGTAGTCGGACGACACCGAGGTATAGAGCCCCGTCGTGTGCGCGTTCTGGTGCCCCACCTGGGTCTGGACGAATAGCCCGTCGTAATCCGCCTCGAGCAGGTGCGTTATGTACGAGTGGCGCAGGCAGTGCAGTCCGAGCCCCTCGGGAAGCCCGGCCAGCCGGCGCGCTGCGGCGAAGGAGTCGCTCATAGTGCTGATGGTCACCCGGGCGCGGCGCTCGCTCGGCCACAGGCTCGACGATCGGGCAGCGGTCGGGAAGAGCCCACGGCCCGCCTTGGACACCCAGAAGTCGAGTAGATCCACGACCCATTCGAACTTCGGCGCCGTCAGCACCGTGCGGTGGCGCGGACCCGAGCCTGCGGTCCCTTTCGCCCATCGCACCTGAACAGCACCGAAGCCGCGGTATTGCGGAGTCTTGGGGTTCGGGCCGAAGTCCTCGACCTCCAGCATCGTCAGCTCGCGGCGGCGCAAACCGTAGGCGTAACAGACCTTGAACGCGATCGAGTCGCGCAACAACGACAGCCACCGCTTGCTGCCGCGCGCGTGCTCGGCATCCACAAGGTCGTCCATCGTATTGAAGAGGAGCTCGAGCTCCATCCTCGTGAACGCCCGTCTACCCGAGGGAGCAGCGTCATCAGCGGTGTGCCGTGGCCGGTTCCACTCGAACACCGCCTGCGCTGGCACGTCACCGAATTGCCGCTCGCACAGCTCGACCCAGCCGTACCACGGGCTGGACGCGTAGGAGCAGAACATCTCGATCGCGTTCGACTCCGCCCTTAGCGTCCGCAGGGACAACGGCCGCTCGGCCAGGCGCCGCTCCGCGAAGAACTCATCGACATCCGATGCCTGCCACCGCCACGGGTACTCGTTGCTGAAGGATTGGAACCGGCGAAGCATCCGCAGCCGCTGCTTGATCGTGTCGACCGCCAACCCTCGCGCGAGCATCTGCGCCGCCCAGCCGTCGAGCATCTCCGAGAACACGCGCTCATCCGCTCGCAGCAGCCCGACGCTCGCATCGCGCAGGATCGCCGGGACGAAGCCAGGCATCTGATTCTCGACCACAGGATTTCCATTCCATGCCGGAAACATGCATTAGATGCTGGAAACCTATACACGACGCGGAGATCCAGGCAAGACCTCTCGATCAACAGTCCAGCGGAGAAACATCTGAAATCCCGTTTGACCAGGGAATCAGGGTCAATGATGCGCAATCGGGAGTTCTTGCATCAGACAGGAACTCCCGATAGTTAGTTTCCGATAATGCCAGTTATGTCAACAAGTGCATTCCTGATGGGAGTCACGGGCGCCTGCGGCCTCCCCCGCCCCGCGTCGGACACACAGGCCCGCTTGCTCAGCCGGGTCCGTCGCTGGCGGCCGCCAGCAGCGGCACCACCAGGTCGCTGATCGGCGTGGGGATGCCGTGCGCCCGTCCGCGGCGCTGCACGACACCGTTGCGGGTGTCCCATTCGAGCGGTCGCCCCGCCACGCGGTCCGCGAGGATGGAGGTGCCCAGATCGGCCGGGTTGGACTGGAAGCCGGCGAGGATCTCCCCCGGCACCTCGTCGCCCAGGACCGCGCCCTCGGCGCGGGCGACCTCCAGGCATTCCCGGAGGTAGCCGAGGGTCACACGGGCGACGTCGACGCGGCCGAACATGCCGGACCGGCGCCCGCTGAGGACCATGAGCCCGGCGGCCGCGTTCTGCAGCAGCTTGCGCCACGCCACGGACGTGAAGTCCGTCGCCAGGTCGACCGCGCAGCGCGTTCCGCGCAGCGCCTCGAAAACGATGCGGGACGCCGGCGCGTCCGGCACGGTGAGGCGCGCGTCGCCGCGCAACCACACCGAGCCGTCGGGCTGCGCTTGGGCGGGAAACCACACGACCGAGGGGACGATCCGGGCATCGGTCAGAAGGGGCGCGATGCTCGATTCCTGCTCGACGCCGTTCTGCAGAACGCAGACGACGGTGCCCGGGTGGCACAACGCCGTCAGCCACGGCGCCGCCGCCTGGAGCTGCGTCGACTTGACGGCGAGGAAGACGAGATCGACCGCTCCCCCGGCGTGCGCCGGGTCGATCCGCACCGGCCCCGGCACGACGATGCGTCCCTCGTCCACCCGCAGCTCGAGGTGCTCGCGGGCCGTGCGGCCGTAGACCATCGGCGTGCGGCCGGCCTCATGCAGCGCCGCCGCCACGGTCGTCCCGATCGCCCCCGGCCCCACGAGCGCCACGGCTGGATTCCTCGGCATCGCCACCTCTTACGCGCTCTCGTTGTCGTTGCGCAGGGAGCGGATCATGCCCTGCAGGATTCGGAATGCGTCCGCCTGCTCGTCCTGCGTCATGCCGCCCAGCATCCTGAGCTCGACCGACCGGACCGCGACGCTCGCCTTCTCCAGGCTCCGTCGACCGCGTGGCGTGAGCCGTGCGGGAAGAGCCTTCCCGACGGGCGCCTCGGCCGACCTGGTCACGTAGCCATCGCGTTCCAGGGCTTGGAGCAGCACGTTCATCGACTGCCGTGTCACGAATGTGCCCCGGGCGAGCTCGGAGTTCGACAGGCCCGGGCGCTGGGCCAGCAGCTCGAGGCAGGAGTAGTGCGTCACGGTCATCCCGAGCGGCCGCAGCACGGCTTCCATGGCTGCACGCAGCGCGCTTGAGGCCTCTTTCAGCAGATACCCCAATGACGTTTCGAGGTCGACGCCTGCGCCGTCTTGACTCATGTCAGTATTCTGACATAGATTAGCTCATGTCAGAAAACTGACATGAAGAGAAGGAGCATCACCATGCCCGCCACCGGTCCCGACTTCATCTCCCTCCAGGTGCGCGACCTCGACGCGTCACAGGCGTTCTACGAGCGCTACCTCGGCCTCGTGCGCTCACCGGCCGGCCCTCCGCACGCAGTCGTATTCGAGACGACGCCGATCGCATTCGCCCTGCGCGACATCGTCCCGGGCACCGATCTCGCCTCCGTCACCCAGCCCGGCATCGGCGCGGCGATCTGGCTGCACGCCACCGACGTCCAGGCCATTCACG
>JAATGR010000127.1 GCA_015654575.1 Actinomycetales bacterium | reverse complement strand
GGGCTGCTGCACTGCGGCACCTGCGGGTCGCGGATGCTCCTCGACTTCGCCACCAACCCCCGCGGCACCACCTACGCCTACTTCATCTGCTCCGGCCGCGCCGCCAAGAAGACCACCTGCACCAGGCGGGCCGTACCCGTCGCGGTCGCTGAACGCCTCGTCGCGGACTCCTACGCCTCCATCACAATCAGCGACGACACCTACCGCGACCTCGCCGCGAAGGTCGACGCCGCGTTCGACACCCGCACGGCAGGCCGCGACCAAGAAATCGCCGACCTCATGGCCAACCGAGCCAAGCTCGAAGCCGAGAGCGACAAGCTGCTGTCCGCGCACTTCGCCGACGCCATCGACCTCCCCACCCTCAAACGGCACCAGGACCGCATCCGCGCGGGCCTCGCCGACGTGAACCAGAAACTCGCCGAGCACGACGAGCACCACACCGGCGGGCGAGCGTTCCTTCACGACTCGCTACGGCTACTCACCGACGCACACCACGCCTACACGCACTCCGACGACGGCAACAGGCGCCTCGCGAACCAAGCCTTCTACACACGCCTCGACATCACCAACGATGAACAGCTACGCCCGACGCTGGCCGAGCCGTTCGCGACGATCTTCCGCGAGGCACACGACAGCGGCGACGAAGGCAAGGAAGCGAAACGGGAACACTCAACATCTACTGATGTCGCGTGTTCCCGTAAGACACTTCTGGTGGACCTGAGGGGACTCGAACCCCTGACCCCCTGCATGCCATGCAGGTGCGCTACCAGCTGCGCCACAGGCCCTCAACCGCCCCGCCGGGGCAACCCTAAAAGACTACTACATCCGGGGCGGCGCGCCGAATCCGCGTCACGCCGAATGCGCCGTCACTCCGCGGCGGAAACCGGCAGCTCGATCGGCACGACAGGGCAGTCCTTCCACAGACGCTCCAGGCCGTAGAACACGCGTTCCTCCTCGTGGAAGACGTGCGCCACCAGATCGCCGAAGTCGAGCAGCACCCACCGCGACTCCTGCCGACCCTCGCGCCGAACCCGCTTGATTCCGGCTTCGAGCAGCTTCTCCTCGATCTCGTCGGCGATGGCCGCGACGTTCCGCTCGTTACGCCCCGTGGCAATCAGGAAGATGTCGACGAGGGGCAACGGCTCCGAGACGTCGAGGGCGACGAGATCCTCAGCGCCCTTCGCGTCAGCTGCCCGCGCCGCGATCTGCAGCGCCTGGATACCGGCCTCGCTCGCCGTCACGAGAACACGCCCGTCGTGACCGCGAGGATCAGCACCCCGATGAGCGCAAGAGCGAGGGCCCCTGCGGTGATGGCGAGCGCCAGCATCAGCTTGCCGCCCTTCTCCGGTGCGGGCGGTCGGATGATCTCGTCAGCAGACTTGACCGTGCTGATCGCCGCGCTGGCCGCGATCGGAGTCGGGGACGATGCCGGCGGCAGCTCGCCGTCGATCAGCACCGCATCCGCCTCCATGCCGTCCGCTGCGCCCGGCGCATGTCCCGTCGAACCGAGACCCTCCGGGAGATCGAACGTGCCGGTGATGATGACCTCACCGGTCGCCGTGACTGGACCCACCAACGGCACCGACGGCGTCTGCGACAGGATCAAGGCGCTGGGCGCCGTCGACGCTCCACCGGTCGTCGTCTCCCGTGTCAGCAGCTGATCGAACGACGGCGGCACCTCCACGGTGGCGGCCTCCCCCGCTAACAGATCGGAGCCGAGCTGATCCGAGACGGTTACGGGAGCGGCATCCACGTCGTCTGCCTTTGACTCCTCGTCGCTCACGACCGTGAGCACCGCATCGCTCAGCCCGAGATCGCTTGCAGCGGTCTCGATCGACGGGCCGTCGGCCGTCTTCGTCGTCGAACCCGCATCGGAAGAGGCGGGGCCCGAGGGAACCGGTGCGAAACCGTGCGCTGCGGCGACATCCGCCGAGATCACCGGTACCGACGCCGTACGGATGCGCTCCTGCTCGCGCGCCTGACGCCGGGTGAGGGGCGACACCCCCAGTTCGACCGCGACATCCGGATGCGGCGCGGGGACCACCGCCGAGACGGGCTTCTGCTCGGCCGGAGCCGGCGCGGCCGGGACGGACACCGTATCCGTGGGCACGGAAACCACCGGTGTCGCACCGGTGTTGCGGATCTCCCGCAACTGACGCCGTGTCAACGGCGGATTGCTGGGCTGGTCAGGAGTGCTCATGCGTTGCTCCGATAGAGGTGATGCTTCGCAATGTACTGGACGACCCCGTCGGGAACGAGGTACCACACCGGCTTACCGCGGCGAACGCGATCGCGGCAGTCGGTGGAGGAGATCGCCAAGGCGGGGATCTCCAGGAGGCTCACGTCATCGCTCGGGAGGTCTTCCGCCGAGAGCGCGTGGCCGGGACGCGACACCGCGACGAAGTGGGCCATCCCCCACAGCTCATCGTGATCGCGCCAACTCAGGATCTGAGCGACCGCATCGGCCCCCGAGATGAAGAACAGTTGAGCATCCGGTCGTTCACGCTTTAGATCACGCAGTGTATCGATCGTGTACGTGGGACCGTCCCGATCGATGTCGACCCGGCTGACGCTGAAAGAAGGGTTCGACGCTGTGGCGATGACCGTCATCAGATAGCGGTCTTCGCTGGCCGTCACCTTCGACTTCTGCCACGGCTCCCCCGTGGGAACGAACACGACCTCGTCGAGATCAAAACTCGCCGCCACTTCGCTCGCCGCCACCAGGTGCCCGTGATGGATGGGGTCGAACGTTCCACCCATCACCCCGATCCGCGGGGGCCGTTGCGCCGACATAACCCTCAGTGGCCGTGCTCCGTAGGCTGCAGATCCTTCGCGTGCTTCTCGGCATAGGCCGCCGACTTCTGCGGGTGACGGTTGGAGACGTGACGATACGAGAGCACGACGAGCCCCAACGCGAGGAACGCCACCACAGCGATGATCGGGAAGATGGCGGTCTCGAGCATCACGTTTCCGGACTGCTCGGCCTCCTCGGCCGCAGCGGCCAGCAGGGTGGCGATCATCTCAGGGCTCCGTTCGGGATCATCGGTCGATCAAGTCTACCGGCTCAGCCCCGCACCTGACCGTCGCCGCGCACGAGCCACTTCTGGCTCGTCAGCTCCGGGAGGCCCATCGGGCCGCGGGCGTGCAGCTTCTGGGTGGAGATGCCGACCTCGGCTCCGAATCCGAACTCTCCCCCGTCGGTGAAACGCGTGGACGCGTTAGCCATGACCACCGCAGAATCCACCTCGGCGAGGAACCGTTCGGCCACCGCGGCGTCGTCGGTGATGATCGACTCGGTGTGATGGGTCGAATAGGTGCGGATGTGCTCGAGCGCCTCGTCGACGTCGTCGACCACGCGCATCGACAGGTCGAGGCTGAGGTGCTCGGTTGCCCAGTCGGCCTCGTCCGCGGGGACGATTCAGGCTGCACGAGCCGCGGTGTCGTCGTCACCGTGCACGGTGACGCCCGCTTCCTGAAGGGCCGCCACCACGGGCGCAACGAGCCGGTCGGCGGCGGCACGGTGGATGAGGACCGTCTCAACCGCATTGCACACGCTGGGACGCTGCACCTTCGCATTCACGACGATGTCGCGAGCACGCTCCACCGGGGCGGTCTCGTCAAGGAAGATGTGCACGACGCCGGCCCCGGTCTCGATCACCGGCACAGTCGACTCCGTCACGACCCGTTCGATGAGCGCGGCGCTCCCCCTCGGCACGAGCACGTCGATCAAGCCGCGTGCGTGCATGAGATCGGCCGCGCCCTCGCGCCCGAACGAGTCGAGCGTCTGGATCGCCTCCGGGTCGATCCCCTGCGACGCGAGCGCACCGCGCATCGCCGCCACCAGTGCCGCATTGGTCTGCTCCGCCGCGGTGCCGCCTCGCAGCACCACCGCGTTGCCGCTGCGCAGCGCCAGCGCCGCAATGTCGACCGTCACGTTCGGCCGCGCCTCGTAGATGGCGCCGACCACGCCGAAGGGAACCGCCACCTTCGTGAGCTCGAGCCCATTCGGCAGGGTGCGGCTCTCGATCACGCGTCCGACCGGGTCGGGCAGGGCCGCGATATCGCGCACCGCCGAAGCCAGGGCGACCACCCGCGCCGCATCCAATCGCAACCGGTCCTGCAGGGCCTCACTCAGTCCGCTCTGACGACCGCGTCGCAGATCCTCGTCGTTGGCGGCGACGACCTCCGGTGCCGCGGCCTCGATGGCGTCCGCGATGGCACGCAGCGCCCGCGCCTTGCTCTCGTCCGAAAGCAGTCCGATACGGCGGGACGCGGTCTTCGCCGCCGCCATCCGCTCCTGCGAGGTGGAGGTGACGAGAGACATCACAGCAGTCTACCGACGGAGGTCCGCACGGCGGCGGTGACCAGACTCGGCACCGCATCCGGATTGGGCTCGAACCACGTGCCCACGTGCTCACCGGCCAGCGCCTCGGTCACCAGCCCGATACTGGTCACGAGCACCCCCACGCCCGACGCCGAAGCCACCTTCGCCGCGGACGCCTTCGTCGCCGCTCCCCCGGTGCCCACGCTGTTCACCACGACGGAGCCGAACTGGAACCCCGTGAGGTCGTCGTCGTGCGCGACACGGTCGATCGGAAGCGCCCCCGGCTCATCCGGCGGACGCGTGTAAAGGCAGTCGATGTCGCTCAGCAGGATGAGCGCGTCCGCGCCGACCAGGCGGGCCACCAGCGCAGCGAGCCTGTCGTTGTCACCGAAGCGGATCTCGTGGGTCGCGACCGTGTCGTTCTCGTTGACGATCGGCAGGATCCGCAGCGCGAGCAGCCGCTCCATCGCGCGGCGGGCGTTCGAGCGTGAGGTTGGATCCTCCAGGTCGCCGGCCGTCAGGAGCACCTGTCCGGCGATGATCTGGAAGACACGGAGCGCCTCCTGATAGCGGTACACCAGCATGTTCTGGCCGACCGCCGCCGCGGCCTGTTGCGTGGCGAGATCGCGGGGTCGCGTCTCCAGGTTCAGGAAGGGCATGCCCGTCGCGATCGCCCCCGACGACACCAGCACCACCTCGGTGCCGCGCGCGTGCACCGCCGCCAGCGCCTCGACCAACGACTCGATGTTGACCGCGTTCTCACCGCTGATCGACGACGAACCGACCTTGACCACGATCCGCCTCGCCGTCGCCAGCTCGGCGCGGTCCCGCAGGGTCATCTCACTCGTCCCCGATCCGTTCGGCGTCCAGCTCGGCGCGCGCCGCCGCCTTCGCGTCCATCCGCTCGTGGTACCGCTCACGCCGCTGGTGGGTGGTGCGTCGCGTGCTGTCGTCGAACCTCGGGTCGGTGCCACGCGGCGCGACCATGACCTCCGCCGCGGAGGTCAGCGAGGGCTGCCAGTCGAAGACCACGCCGTCACCCTCACCGATGACGACCGTCGCGCCCGCCGCCGCGCCCGCCCGCACCAGTTCATCCTCCACGCCGAGCTTGTTCAGCCGATCGGCGAGGAAGCCGACGGCCTCGTCGTTCTGGAAATCGGTCTGCTGGACCCAGCGCACCGGCTTCTCGCCCAGAATGCGGTACACCTGGCCGTACGTGCCACCCTCGACCCGTACATGGAACTCCTGCTCGGCGCCGCGCGGGCGGATGACGATGCGTTCCGGCGCCGGTACGTTCGCCGTGGCCACCCGGTGCTCTTCCACGATGGCGGCCACGGCGAAGCTGAGCTCGCGCAGCCCAGCACGACTGACCGTGGAGATCTCGAAGACGCGATATCCGCGCTCCTCCAGGTCGGCCCGGACGAAGTCGGCGAGCTCGTGCGCCTCCGGTACGTCGATCTTGTTCAGCGCGACGATCTGCGGACGCTCCAGCAGCGGCGGCTGTCCCTCCGGCACCGGATACGCCGCGAGCTCGGCGACGATCACGTCGAGGTCGCTGAGCGGATCGCGCCCCGGCTCCAGCGTGGCACAGTCGAGCACATGGACGAGCGCCGTGCACCGCTCCACGTGACGCAGGAACTCGAGCCCCAGTCCCTTGCCCTCGCTGGCGCCCTCGATGAGCCCCGGTACGTCGGCGACGGTGTACCGGATGTCGCCGGCCTGCACCACGCCGAGGTTGGGGTGGAGGGTCGTGAAGGGATAGTCGGCGATCTTCGGGCGGGCCGCGGACAGCGCCGCGATCAGGCTCGACTTCCCAGCAGAGGGGAACCCGACGAGCGCCACATCCGCGACGGTCTTCAGCTCGAGCTCGACCTCGCCCTCCCAGCCCGGGGTTCCCAGCAGGGCGAAACCCGGAGCCTTGCGCTTGGGCGATGACAGCGCCGCGTTGCCCAGACCGCCGCGACCGCCGGGCGCTGCGACGAACCGCATCCCCGGCTCGACCATGTCGACGAGAACCGTTCCGTCGACGTCCTTGACGACCGTGCCGACCGGCACCGGGAGCTCGAGCGAATCGCCCAGAGCACCGGAGCGGTTGTCCCCCATGCCGAAACCGCCGTTGCCGGCCGAGCGGTGCGGCGAATGGTGATACGAGAGCAGCGTCGTGGTCTGCGCGTCGGCGACCAGGACGACGTCGCCGCCGTTACCGCCGTTGCCGCCGTCCGGGCCGGCGAGCGGCTTGAACTTCTCCCGGCGCACCGAGACGCAGCCGTTACCGCCCCTGCCCGCACGCAGGTGCAGGGTCACGCCGTCGACGAAGGTGACCATGGGTCCTGCTCTCTAGGAAAGAAGGCGAGGGGCGAGCCGAAGCCCGCCCCTCGCCGAAGACTACGCACGAAAGCGGAGGATCACTCCGCGGTCGCGACGATGTTGACGACCTTGCGGCGGCCCTTGGTGCCGAACTCGACCGCTCCCGCCGACAGGGCGAAGAGCGTGTCGTCGCCACCGCGACCGACGTTCACGCCGGGGTGGAAGTGCGTGCCGCGCTGGCGGACCAGGATCTCGCCGGCGTTGACGGACTGGCCGCCGAAGCGCTTCACGCCGAGGCGCTGCGCGTTGGAGTCACGACCGTTGCGGGTGGAGCTTGCGCCCTTTTTGTGTGCCATGTCCTGGGTCTCTTCCGTGCTTACTTGATGGCGGTGATCTTGACGCGCGTGAGGTCCTGACGGTGGCCCTGGCGCTTCTTGTAGCCGGTCTTGTTCTTGAACTTCTGGATCACGATCTTCGGCCCGCGCTCTTCGCCGAGCACCTCAGCGGTGACGGTCACCTTCGCAAGCTTGTCCGCGTCGGTCGTCACGGCGTCGCCGTCGACGAGCAGCACGGCAGCCAGCTCGAGCTTGTCGCCCACCTTGGCCTGCTGGCGGTCGAGCACGACGATGGTGCCGACCTCGACCTTTTCCTGACGGCCGCCGGCGCGCACAACTGCGTAAACCACTTCACACCTGTTTCTTCTGTGGAGCGCACGGCTCC
>JAATGR010000031.1 GCA_015654575.1 Actinomycetales bacterium | reverse complement strand
TCAGCGGCGGATCTCGATCAGGAGTATCCATCCGTAATAGACGGCGACGACGATGCCCGCCGCGAACCCGGCAAGGAGCCAATACAGGCCGCCCCCGGCTCCCACAAGCAGCGAGACACCCGCGACGAGCCCGGGAAGCGAAGCAACGAGGGCGAGCCCTACAAGGCTCACTCTCCACCTCACCAGCTCACTGCCCCCGAGATTGCGAAGCGTCGTACCGAGCACGATCGCTGCGAGGACCACCGCAATGACCAGCACCTCGATTGCGAACACAGGCCTCGAGTCGCCGGGGGTGAGTCCGACCAGGCAGAACAGCACGATGGCGATGAGGATGCTCAGCGTCCGTGCTGCCAGGGCTGGAAGCGCGGGGATCTTCAGGATGTCCTCGTGGTTGAGGGACACCGCGACGAAGATGAGCCCGGCCAGCGCTGCTGCCGCGCCTCCGGTCATCACGAACAGCTCATGCCAGAGCTCGGGCTCGTAGGCGGTCATCAGTCCACCTCAGCGGAAGTCGTCGGCGTGGTCAACAGCCCACTCTGAAAATCCGATGGCGGGGCGGCCGAGGATCTCCTCGACGGTCGTCGTTGCGATCGAGTTACCGGCCGCTGCGTCATCGAGGAAGTCAAGAACGGCCTCCGCCTCGCCCTCCGGCATGAAGTGCGCAAAGCCGGCGCGAGCCTCGTCACGAATGAGCTCGCGCACCCTCAGGTCTCGACCGATGGCAGCCGAAATCGAGGCGACCTGCTCGCGCTGACTGAGGCGCTGGGGCCCTGTCAAGATGCCGCTCACGTCATCCAAACCCCTCAGCGCCGCAACGACCACGGAAGCGATGTCGCGCTCGTGAATTGGCGCGGTCACCGCATCCGGACGGTAGAGAGACACCGTCCCGGTCGCCCGTATCGGGTATGCCCAGCCGAGCGAATTCGTCGCCAGCACCAGCGGTCGGATCGGCACCACGGTGAGTTCCGTCGCAGCATCCAACGCCGCCTCGACATGCCGGTGCTCCTCGGTGATGGTGTTGCCGACCGAGGAGGGGTGGAGCACGCTGCCGGAGGACAGCAGCACGATCCGCTCAACCCCTGCCGTGCGTGCCGCCTCGATCACACCTTCGACCCCGTCGTAGTTGGCGAACAGGAACACTTGGCCCGCGCCGGAGAAGGCAGCATCGAGACTTGCGCGGTCGGTGAGATCGGCCGCGACGACCTCGGCGCCAACCGGAAACTGTCCGAGGTCGGGGTGACGGGTAGATGCGCGAACTCGAAGACCATCAGAGTTGAGCTGATCGAAGACGAGGCGGCCGATTCCGGTGCGCGCACCCATGACGAGGGTGAGCTGGTGATCGAGGTTTTGCATGGTGGAACTCCTGCACGTAGTTGCTACGCGCCACGGAGAAGCCACATCGGCATCAAGGCGTTCCGACGCTTCACCTCGACGTGTCCATGATAGCTCCTCCGCGGTCGCCTCGGTTGAGCAAGCAGGTCAGCGAACTGCGGTCGCAGACGCCACAGGGCGGCAGGCCTGAGACCGATTCGACAGGACTCGCCCCCTCGCCTGCATAGTCAAGCGGAGGGCTGATCCAGGTCGGACATCTCGAGGACGAAGCGGTAGTGGACATCGCCCACAGCGAGCCTATCGAGGGCCGTTTCGACCTGGCTTGACGGGAGGATCTCGACGTCGGCGGCGATGCCGTGGGCGGCGCAGAACTGGAGCATTTCGACGGTCTGGGGCAGTCCCCCGGTTCCGGAAGAGGTGAGCTTCTTACGTCCGGCGCCGAGCGCCCAGAGCTTCGGGCCGTCGAGCAGCGGATTGCCGAGGACGCACAGAGTGCCGTCCAGGTCCAGCATCCCGATCATCGACATCAGGTCGTGATCACCCGAGATCGTGTCGAGGACGAAGTCGAACCGGCCCCGCGCAGCAGCGACCTGGGTCTCATCGGTGGTCACGAGCAGCCCGCTCGCCCCCAGGCTCAGCGCGTCCTGTTCTTTGGCGGTGCTGCGGCTCAGGACGGTGACCTCGGCACCGAGGGCCGCAGCGATCTTCACCGCCAGGTGCCCGAGACCTCCGAGACCGGCGATCGCGACCCGGGTCCCGCGGCCCACGCCGGCGGCGCGCAGCGGCTCCCACACGCTGACACCGGCACACATCAGGGGTGCGGCGGTGGCAGGGTCGAGCCCGTCGGGAAGGTGGAAGGCGAACTTCTCCCGCAGGACGTACTCGCGGCTGTAGGCGCCCATGGTCGGGCTGCCGTCGATCCGGTCGGTGCCGCCGTAGGTGGTCGTCGGACGGTTGTAGCAGTAGTTCTCCTGCCCGGCCAGGCACATGGCGCACTCGCCGCACGAGTCGATAATCGTGCCGATCGCGACCGGCTCCCCGACCGCGAACCCGGTCACCGCCGAACCGACCTCGGTCACGACCCCGGTGGCCTCGTGCCCGGGAACGAGGTCCTTCTCGCCGAGCATCCCGTGGATGCGATGCAGGTCGCTGTGACACACCCCGCAAAAGTCGATGCGCACCGCGACGTCGTCCGCGCGCAGGTCGCGCCGCTCGATGATGACGCGGGTGAGCGCGTTGGTCTCAGGATCGAGGCTCTGCCAGCCGGTTGTCGTTCTCATGGTCAATCTCCTTAATCGGAATCTGGATTCAGTTTAGCATGATGGTGAACCTATGTTCCGTTTCGTTAGACTGGGCACATGGCTTCCCCGACCAGTCCTCCACGCGTAGGGCGCGCACCGCGCCGAGATGCGTTACGCAACGACGCGATCGTCATCGAGGCGGCTCGCGCGGTCTTCGCCGAGCAAGGACCACAGGCGAGCATGGAGACCATCGCGGCCCGGGCCGGGCTCGGCGTCGGGACGATCTACCGGCGCTTCGCGGGCAAGGATGCTCTCCTTGACGCGATCGCGCAGACCTTCGTCCAGGAGATGGACCAGGCCGCGGCGGTCGCGGTCGCTGATCCTGACCCCGTTCGCGGCTTGGAGCGCTTTCTCGACTTCGTGGGCGCGTTCAACGCGGAGAAGCGCCGTTACGCCGCCGCGTTGATCGATCGGGTCACCAACGACGAGGTCAGCGCCCGGACAGCGGAACGGATCCGACAGCTCACCCAGGCCGCGGTCGACGCGAAAGCCCTCGCACCGGACGTGACCGCTCAAGACATCAAAACGCTCATCGTCGCGCTGCGCGGCGTGGTCACCGCCTCACCAGAAAGAGACGACACCGCCTGGCGACGCTTCCTTCACATCCATCTCACCGGACTGCGGGCCACCGGCAGCACGCGGGCTGCCAGGCCCCGTCGCTAGCACCCGCTTCCCGAGCCTGGCGCCTTATAAACCCAACCGCCGAATGATCCGGTCGCCCGCCTGAACATTGCCACTAGCGTCAGAGATTCCATGTGGTATTGCCGGCATGCGAAGCCTCACAGCCCTACTCGGGAGCCTGGCATGTCGGGTTCTGCGCTGTCAGCGGGCTGAGGTGAGGACAATGCGTGGTGTGC
>JAATGR010000101.1 GCA_015654575.1 Actinomycetales bacterium | reverse complement strand
GCCCACGAACCATCTCGATCCCCGCGCGCAGCTCGATATGCTCTCGTTGCTCGCCGAGCTCGTGATGACGCGCATCGTCGTGCTGCACGATCTCGATCATGCGCTCGCCGCCGCGGACACAGTCGCCGTGCTCGATGGCGGGCGACTGGTGGCGGCGGGGGAGCCCGCGCAGGTGCTCAGCGATACGCTCACGCGTGCGGTCTTCGGTGTGCGCTCGCGCATCATCGACCATCCGCTCACCGCACGCCCCCATCTCGTGATCGCCCCGTGAGCGGGGAGGAAAGAAGGAGAACCATGGAGAGACATCGCGTATCCGTCGTACTGTTCGAGGGCTTCGAGCTCCTCGACGTGTTCGGGCCGGTGGAACTGTTCAGCGCGGCGCCGCAGCTGTTCGCGCTGGAGTTCCTCGGGCCCGCGCCGCTCGTCGCTAGTTCCCAGGGCATCGAGGTGACGACGACCCACCGCTACGACTCGGCGGATGCCGCCGACATCGTCCTCGTGCCCGGAGGGCGCGGTACGCGTCCGCTCGCACAGGACGCGGCTTTCCTCGGATGGCTGGGGGAGTATGCCGCATCCGCCGCCTTCGTGACCTCCGTGTGCACGGGATCGGCGCTGCTCGCCGCGTCCGGGCTCCTCGACGGCTACCGGGCAACGTCGAATAAGCGCGCCTTCGACTGGGTCGCGGCGCAGGGGGAACGGGTCGACTGGGTGCGGCAGGCGCGCTGGGTCGAGGATCGGAACCGGTGGACCTCCTCCGGCGTCGCCGCCGGGATGGACATGACGGCGGCGTTCATCGCGCATCTGCACGGGGCCGACGTTGCCCGCTCTCTCACCGACTATGTCGAGCTCGACGTCCACCCGGACGCCACCCGAGACCCGTTCGCCGCGGTCACGTCCCCCACGCCGCGCCAGCTCGGTCTTTGATCCGCGCTCCCGCATCTACTACATATAGTAGAGTTGCTAGTGATAACTGAATGACATGCGGCAGGCCGGGGTCGTCACCCACAGGCCTGCCGCATCTATTTTCCCGCCCCGTCCGCCCCGATGGGGTGCCGGGGCCGAAGGCCTCCTCAGGCCTTCGAGGGAAGGAGGATCGAGGCGGTCACCGTCTCCTTCTCGAGTTCGCTTTGCTGCAAGTCGTCGATCTCTTCGACCGTGTGTCGGTAGGTCTCCTTGGCCGTCAGCGCCGCGATCACCGAGATCGCCATCAGCGCGATCGCCAGGATGGAAGGACCGATCCAGTTCGTCAGGTCGGCACCGGCCAGCGCGGTCGCCGCGACGGGGCCGATGGCGCCGGACACCGCGAAGCCGATCTGCGTGCCGACGGCGAGGCCGGAAACGCGCACGCGGTTCGGGAACATCTCGGCGAAGAATGCGGGCCATGCGGCGTTCGCCGACGCGTAGAAGATGCCATGGCTGATGATCCCGAAGGTGAAGATCAACGCCCAGTTACCCTGGGTGATCGCCCAGAAGTAGGGAACCGCGGCGACGCCGGAGCCGAACGCGCCGATGATGAAGATTCGCTTCCGTCCGACGAGGTCGGTGAGATAGCCAGCGAACGGCGTGACGAAGATCGAGAGGAAGCTCGAGCAGGCCGGCACCCACAGCATGATGGCGCTGTTCAGCCCGTAACCTGTTGTCGCGAAAGACACGACGAAGGTCGCGAACAGATAGCTGACTCCCGCGATCATCGCGCAGGCGGCGACACGGAGAATCGTGCGCCAGTGGAAACGTATGGCCTGTCTGATCGGAGCCAGCTGAACCTTGATGGCCTGTGTCTCGATGAACGTCGGGGTCTCGTCGAGCGTGCGTCGGATGATGTACGCGACGACGACCACGACGGCAGAAAGCCAGAACGGCACGCGCCAGCCCCAGCTGAGCAGCGCCTCCTTCGGCATGGCGGCGAACGGGATGAAGACGGCCGTCGCAAGGAGGCCTCCCGATGCCGAGCCGGACGTCGTGAAGCTGGTGGTGAAACCGCGTCGGCGCTCGGGGGCGTGCTCCAGGCTCATCGTGATCGCACTGGCCTGTTCACCCGAGACCGAGAGACCTTGGAGCACGCGGATGACGACGAGCAGGATGGGTGCCATCACGCCGATCTGGCTGTACGTCGGCAGGCATCCCACGATGAACGTACAGGCTCCGATTCCGAACAGCGTGATCATCATCACAAACTTGCGGCCGAAGCGGTCGCCCAGCGGTCCCAGGATGAGAGCGCCCAGCGGGCGAACCAGGTAGCCGATGGCAAAAGTGACCATGCTCAACAACACGCTGATGCCCTGGGGCATATCCGCGGGGAAGAAGAGCTGGTTCAGGACGAGTGCCGATGCCGTGCCGTAAACAGCGAAATCGTAGTACTCAAGGGTTGTTCCTATCCAGGAAGCGATGGCGGCTCTCGCCGGCATTTTTCGGGGTGTTGCGGACTTGCTCATGAAGCCTCCATCGGCGGTTCTGAGGGATCGGGCTTCGGGGTGCCGATCCCTGCGCTCCAACACATTCACGCGGTGCGGGCGCATTGCCCGCTTGCCGGAACACTAGGAAGCGTCGGGATCCTACGGCAACTACTGTGCCATTTTCTTGCCATCTTCTCTTCGTAAGCCGTGGAGATATCGCGCAGCGTTAGCGCTCTCGCACAGAAAATATGCCAGATTCATTGCCAACTGCTCATTTGTCAGCGGACGTGGGAGTAACGCCCTCCGGGTGCGACGTGCGGACGCGTGCCGCGCGGGCAAGAAGCATCAGCCGTGCGCGGGCCCCGTCGAGGCGCGCACGGTGAGGTGCGCCGAGATATGGTCGACGCGCTCGGATCGGTCGCGGGAGGCGAAACGGCCAATCAGCAGGTCGACGGCGGCCCGGCCTGCACTCTCGCCCGGGGAGGTGACCGTCGTCAAGGGTGGGTGGGAGAACGATGACCCGAAGATGTCATCACAGCCGACGACGCTCAGGTCGTCCGGGATGGCGACGCCGAGCCGATCGAATCGGCTCAGCGCGCCGATCGCCAGCACATCGTTGAAGAAGATGCACGCGGTCGCTTTCGTCAGGACAACCGCGTATGCGGCGGCAGCTCCGTTGGCGAGAGTCGGCTGGAAGCGTCCGACGGCCACGAGATCGACGCCCTGCGCGGCGGCGGCTTCGGTGATCGCCGCGAAACGTGCCTTGTCGGTCCATGAACCGTGTGGGCCGCGCACGTACGCGATCCGGGCGTGCCCGAGCGAGTGCAGGTAGTTCAAGGACTGGGCGAGCCCGTCCGGGGTGTCGATCACGACCCCCGAGAGTCCGGGCGCTTCGCGGTTGAGCAGCACCGTCGGAGCCGTCTGTGAGACCGCGCGGAGTACCTCGTCATCGACGCGCGGTGACGAGACGACGATTCCGTCGACCGTTCGAGCAAGTTCGCGCAGCCACTGCTCCTCCATCGGCAGCGATTCCTCGGTGCTCACGACCAGGTGCAGGTAGCTCGCCGCGCGGATCTGCGCCTGTGCTCCCCGCATCACGTCGAGATTGAACGGGTTGGTCAGGTTCGGAAGCACCAGGGCGATCGTGCCGCGCGCCAGCCGATCGTCCCTGGAGGGAAGCATGGCCGAGACGTAGCCCATCGCCTGCGCCTTGCTCGTGATGCGCTCGTACATGGCGGGGCTCACCCGGCTCGGGTTCGACAGTGCCCGAGACACTGTGGACGGTGCGACGTCGAGTGCTGCGGCGATCTCCGTCAGCGTGACACGACGTTGCACTCTCCGTGCAGGAATCACCATACGATCGGCCTCCAGCCTCGAAACGAACGCGCCTCAGCATAACGAGCTGCAAATATCGTGCCATGAACTCGCCTGTAATATCCCGTCAATAGAAGAAATACTGGCGACACTTGGCAACGATTTGGCACAACGACACAGAGCGAGATACCGCTCGCCTAGCCTGTTTTCGAGAACGGACGTCCCGGGAGCGGAGAAAGCCAGATGGCCAAGAAGATCGATCTCGTCGCAGATCTGGGCGAGGGGTTCGGACCGTGGCGGATCGGCGACGACGCGGCACTCCTCGACGTGGTGACATCGGCCAATATCGCCTGCGGCTTCCACGCAGGCGATCCACGGATCATGGACGAGACGGTTCGCGCCTGTGCGGAGCGCTCGGTCGGTATCGGTGCGCACCCTTCCTTCCCGGACCGGCAGGGCTTCGGCAGGCGGGACATGGGTCTGAGCGCAGAAGAGGTGCGCACGGACGTGCTCTATCAGCTCGGCGCGCTCCAGGCGATCGCGGCATTCCATGGAGCAGCCGTCACTCACATCGCACCGCATGGTCGGCTCGGCAATCTCGTTGCTGTCCGCGAAGACTACGCGGAGGCCGTTGCCTCCGCTGCGTATCGGGTCGATCCCGCGCTGATCGTCCTGGCGCAGGACGGCACACTCGCCGATGCGGCGCGGTCCGCGGGTCTCCGCGTGGCGATCGTCGGCATCGCCGACCGGGCCTACGCGGATGACGGCACGCTCGTGCCGAGGAGCGAGCCCGGTGCCGTGATCCACGACCAGGACGAGATCCGGCGCCGCACGGTACGCATGGTCGTGGACGGCGTGATCGAGAGCCGCGGGGGTGTTCTTCTCCCCGTCGCCTGCGACACCGTTCTCGTGCACGGCGATACCGACGGCGCGCTTGCGCTCGCGAAACAGATCCGCAGCGGTCTGGAAGACGCGGGCATCGTCATTGCTCCGCTCGCGGACTGGCTCGTATGACCGAAGCCACGTCGGCCTCTTCCGTGACGATCTCGACCAGCGGTGATGCGGCGTTGCGGGTCTCCGGAGTGCTCCCCGATCGCGAGGCGACCTGGCGCCTCATGCACCATCTCGCCCGGGCACTGGATGCCTCGCGAGTCCCGGGCGTCGCGTGCGTTATCCCGACCTACGACGCCGTGCTCATTGAGGTCGATCCCCACGAGGTCGCAGTCGACAGACTGCGCGAATTCGTCGGGGTGCTCGCCGAGAGCATCGACGCGGATCATCCGCTCACCGAGCTTCCGCGGGTTTTCGAGGTGCCCGTGCTCTACGACCTCGACGGCGAACTCGACCTCCGGAGCGTCGCCTCCGCGCAAGGTCTCCAGATCGAAGACATCGTGCGCCTGCACGGGGAACCGGAGTACGTCATCCGGTGCCTGGGAGCGCCGGGCGGATCTCCTATGCTCGACGGTCCGGCCTTCCCCCAGCCGGTGCAACGGCTCTCGAGTCCTCGCGCACATGTTCCGGCGGGCATGGTGTCGGTGGCGGGTCGTCAGGCGACGATCACGCCGGCGCCCGCGCCCGGCGGGTGGCCGTTGATCGGCCGCACCCCCCTGACCGTACTCGATCTGGGATCCGAGCCGTTCGTGCCCTACGAGCCGGGTGACATCATTCGCTTCCGACAGATCGACATCGACGAATACCAGGCGCTCCTCGGCACGCGGATGGTGGCGCGATGACCTCCGGCCAGCTGCGGATGGTCGAAGCCGGATCGACGCAGGTCACCGATCTCGGCCGGAGCAGGGGGCCCCGATACGGAGTCCCGGTGAACGGCGCGTTGGATCAGCGCTCTGCGAGCATCGCCAACACTCTCGTCGGGAACGCGAGGAACGCTCCGCTCTTGGAGATCACGGCGTTGGACGCGGAGTTCGTGGCGGATGTGGACATCCTCGTCGCCGTGTCCGGTGCGGACGGCACGCTCCTCGTCGGAGGCAGCGCACGACCGTGGAACCAGCCGGTCTCCGTCCGAGCCGGAGAGCCGTTCGCCGTCCGGAACCTGCAGCGGGGTCTGCGTGCCTACCTCGCCGTGCGAGGATCCTTCGATGTCCCGCTGCTGCTGGGCAGCTGCGCGCCCGACTCGGTGCTCGGCTTCGGCGGCCGGGTTTCCGCGGGGGAGGCTCTCTCGCTGCGCGCCTCCACGGCACCCCTCATCAACGCGCACTTCGGCGCAGAGCTGTACAGGCTCACGCTGCCCGCGGCTCCGCAGAGCTTCGTCGTGGACGTCACCGATGGCCCGGACATCGACGACTTCGGGGCCACGGCCGATCGGCTCTTCGCGGCTCCGTACACGGTCACCCCCACGAGCAATCACATCGGCGTGCGGATGACGGGTTCGTCACTGCCGGAGCGCCGCGCGCACGGGGAGGTGCTCTCGCGAGGAGTCCCGGTCGGTGCCGTGGAGGTGCCGCCGGGGACGGAACTGCTCGTGCTGCACCGCGGCCGTGGCGTGACCGCAGGCTACCCCGTCCTCGCCGTCGTGACCACCACCTCGCTCGACACGCTCGCGCAGGTGAGACCGGGACAGCAGGTGCGCTTCCGCCGGGTGAGCGATGCGCAGGCGGCCACAGCCATCCGCGCGCAGCGAGCCGAGCTCGACGCGCTCCGCTCGCGTGTGGAATCGATCTTCGCGGCGCTACAGCAGCCGCACAACACCACCAACGGAAGGATCCTGTCATGACATTCTCCGACTACCGCATTGCGGTGGTGACCGGGGCTACGAGCGGTGTGGGCCGTGGCGCCGTCAACCTGTTCCTCGAGAAGGGCCTGACGGTGCACGCGATCGCGCGTGACGAGAGCCGTCTCGCCCTGCTCGCGGAGAAAGGCGCGATCACACACGCTCTCAACGTCCGCGACACCGCCGCACTCACGGCGGCCTTGTCCGGGATCGACGCCGATATCGTCCTGAACAGCGCGGGTGTCAGCCGCGCGGGCAACATCTTGAACTCCTCGGCGGAAGACCTGGACGACCTCGTCGAGGTGAACCTCACGGCCGTCATGCAGGTTCTCCGACTGCTCTATCCGGGCATGGTCGAGCGGGACCGTGGTCATGTTCTGAACATCTCGTCGATCGCCGGTCACTACAACTTCTTCGGACACACCGCGTACCACGCCACCAAAGCCGCGGTGCACCAACTCTCCCGCCAATTGCGCAACGACGCTCTTGGTCGTCGTGTGCGCGTGACAGAGCTGAGCCCGGGCCGCATCGAGACCGAGATCTTCTCGCGCAATCTCGGGGGTACCCCGGAAACCGATGCGCGGGCATGGGCGGAATACTACGAGGGCTTCGAATCCCTCACCGTGGAAGATGTCCTCGCCGCGATCGAGTACGCCGTCGATGCGCCGTCGCACGTCAATGTGGGGCTCATCGAGCTCATGCCCACATTCCAGGTACCGGGCGGTCTGACGTTCAATCGCCGCGCGCAGGACACCGAGACAGCCGCCGAGAGCGCGGAGTAAGGACACAACGATGGTTCACGTCACCACCAAGATCGAGCGCGCGGATGCCGCCGACATCGTCCGTCTGGGAGAGTTCAGCGCCGCGACCATTCACGAGGCGCAAGGACGTCGCGGAGCGGTCGCCTCCCGCATCAAGCCGATCGACCGCGACAGCTCGTTCGTCGGCTCGGCTTTCACCGTTGTCTGCGCACCGCGCGACAATCTCATGCTGCAGATCGCCATCCACTATGCGCAGCCCGGCGATGTCCTCATCGTCGCTGCCGGGGAGTACACGGAGGCCGGTACCTTCGGCGATGTGCTCGGCAACGCGTGCAAGGCAAAGGGCATCGCGGCTCTCGTCACCGATTCCGGTGTGCGGGACACACGGGAGCTGCGGGAGCTCGGCCTTCCGGTCTTCTCGGGGAGTGTCTCGATCAAGGGCACGGTCAAAGAGACTCTCGGCGCGCTGAACCAGCCGGTCGTCTTCGGCGGCGAGCTCATTCGCCCCGGTGACATCGTCAAGGGCGATGTGGACGGTGTCGTCGTCGTCCGCCGTGAGGAAGCGAGGGAGGTCGCCGAGCTCTCGGCAGCTCGTGATGCGCAGGAGGCCGAGCTCATCGAGAAGTACTGGGCGGGGGGCACGACCATCGAGCTGTGCAATCTGACCGAGGTGCTGAAGGCCAAAGGACTCACCACCGATATCGAGGACGCGTAATGACCGATCTCGCTTCCTCGTTCCTCGCAGCGGAGCGTCTTGGTCGCATCGCCCCGTCGCCCAGTACTGCCGCCGCGGCGCGGGTGCGAGAGCTGAAGGCATCCGGACGCCGCATTCTCGACCTGACCGTCGGCGAGCCGGACTTCGATACTCCGCAGCACGTCAAGGACGCGGCGATCGCAGCGATTCATGCGGGCGAGACGAAGTACACGCCGGTGAACGGGACGCCTGCTCTGCGCGAGGCGATTCGCGGGTCGCTGCGGCGCAGCCTCGGCATCGAATACTCCGATGCCGAGCTGACGGTCGGAGGCGGGGGGAAGCAGGTCATCTTCCTCGCCCTGATGGCGACGCTGGATACCGGCGACGAGGTTGTGATCCCGGCCCCGTACTGGGTGTCCTACCCCGATATGGTGCGCGCCAACGACGGCACCCCTGTGATCGTCCCGACCCGCGCGGAGACGCGATACAAGCTCACGCCCGCTGCGCTGGAGGCGGCCATCGGGGAACGCACCACCTGGCTGATCCTGAACAGCCCCGGCAATCCCAGCGGCGCGATCTACACCGAGGGAGAGCTCGCGGCACTCGCCGAGGTGCTGCGGCGGCATCCTTCTGTCTCGGTGCTCTCGGACGAGATCTACAGCGAGATCTCGTTCACGGGGTCGCCGGCGCCGAGCCTCGCCGCCGTCGCGCCGGACCTCCGTCACCGGGTGCTCGTGGTGTCCGGGGTGTCGAAGTCCTATGCGATGACCGGATGGAGACTCGGCTACGCGGCCGGTGATCCGGCGCTGATCGCGGCGATCAACACGCTGCAATCTCAGACCTCGTCGTGCCCCTCCTCGATCAGCCAGGCCGCGGCCGCGGCGGCGTTGTCCGGCCCGCAGGACTTCATCGCGGAGACCGTGCCGGTGTATGCCGAGCGGCGCGATGCGACGGTCGCAGGCCTCACCGAGATCCCGGGCCTTGACCCGCTCGTACCGGATGGCGCGTTCTATATCTATGTCGATTGCTCGGGGATCATCGGAAAGAAGACCGAGGACGGGACCGTTCTCGCCGACGACCAGGACGTCACGCTCTATCTTCTGGACCGCGCGGGAGTAGCGGTCATCCAGGGCGCCGCCTATGGCCAGTCGCCGTTCTTCCGGATATCGTTCGCCACCGACATCGAGACGCTCACGGTCGCGGTCGATGCGATCACCGGCGCTGTCGGAGCACTGCGATGAGTCAGCGTCTCCGGGTGGCGGTCGCCGCGCCCCTTTCGCCTGATCTGGTGACTGTGCTCACCGATCTCGAACCTCGGATCGACCTCCTCGTCGACCACGCGCTCCTGCCCCCGATGCGGCATCCTGCCGACTTCTCCGGCGATCCCTCGTATCGGCGCACGCCGCGGCAACAGGCGGAGTACGAAGCTCTGCTCGACCAGGCGGATGCGCTGTACGGGATCCCCGATGTGGATCCCCACGCGCTCGCCCGCGTGGTCCGCGCCAACCCGGGACTGCGGTGGGTCCACACCATGGCCGCGGGCGGTGGCGGGCAGGTTCGCGCCGCGGGCCTCAGCGCCGAAGAGCTGCACCGAGTGGTGTTCACGACCTCCGCCGGAGTCCACGGGGACTCTCTCGCCGAGTTCGCGGTGTTCGGGGTCTTTGCGGGGGCCAAGCATCTGCCCCGCCTGGCGGGTCAACAGCGACGGCACGAATGGAGCGGACGCTGGTTGATGTCGCAGGTATCGGAGCAGACCGTGCTCGTGCTCGGCCTCGGCGGCATCGGGCGCGCTGTTGTGAGTAAGCTCGCGGCCCTGGGAGCCACGATCATCGTGGCATCCCGCTCCGGTGCGACCATGCCCGGCGTGTCCCGCACGGTGCATCCGGACGACCTCGCCGACGTCCTTCCCGGCGTCGATGCGGTCGTTGTGACCCTTCCGGGAACGGACGCGACCTTCCACCTCGTCGACAGAGACTTCCTCCGCAGACTCCGGCCCGGTGCGACCATCGTCAACGTCGGCCGGGGCACGGTCATCGACGAGGAGGCTCTGGTCGCGGCGCTGGATGTCGGCACCGTCGGCTTCGCGGCACTCGACGTGTTCGAGAGCGAACCCCTCACCGCAGAGAGTCCTCTCTGGGAGCATCCGTGCGTTCTCGTCAGCCCGCACACCGCGGCGCTCACCGCCGGTGAGGAGCGCCGCATCGTCGAGCTCTTCGCGGATAATTCGCGGCGTCTTCTGGACGGGGCAGACCTGCGGAACGTCGTCGACATCATTGAGTTCTATTGATTTTCTCGAAAGAGGCACGCATGACGAATCCCTTCGACCTCTCAGGACGTCGCGCTCTTGTCACCGGCTCCAGCCGCGGCATCGGCCTATCGATTGCCCTATCGCTCCTGCAAGCCGGCGCTCACGTCGTCGTTCACGGTCGCTCCGAGAAAACGGTGGATGAAACCGCATCGCAGTTTGCCAGCGACTTCGGGCCGGATGCCGTCAGCACCGCGGCGTTCGACATCACGGACGAGGACTCCGTCGTCGACGGGATTCGCCGGATCGAGCCGGCCGAACGCAATCGCTTCGTGACAGCAGCGATCGGCATCGTGGCGGTTTTTGCCGTCCTGTACGGGATTTATTATGCGCATCTTGCGGCGCGGGGCATGCCCCATTATCCCACTACCGAACTGTCGCAGCGCCTGCTGCAGACG
>JAATGR010000014.1 GCA_015654575.1 Actinomycetales bacterium | reverse complement strand
TCGGCCCCATGACACCTCCCGCGGCCGTTCCCCTCGTCGCGTACACGGACGTCGCAGGTCTGGCGCGTTCGGCCGTGGAGACGGCGTCCACCGCGGCGGCACGACTCGCACGCGCCGAGACCATGGCGGTCGATCCGCAGCGCGTAGCCGTGGCGTACTCCTCCGAGCGGTGGTTCCGTATCGACGGGCAAGCACCGAGCGCCTTCGCTCCGTTGTCCGGCTTCTTCACCACCCTGGACGGCTGGGTACGCACGCACGCGAACTACCCGCATCACGCGCAGGCGCTCCGTCGCATGCTCGGCCTCTCCGACAATGCCGGCGCAGCGGACGCGGCCACTGTTCTCGCAACCCGGCACGCCGACGAGGTAAGCGCCGCTATCCGTTCCGCCGGCGTGCTCTGCGTCGCCGTCCGCTCCGAAGACCTCACCGTTGACGCGCAGTTGCGGCAGACGCCTCTGGTGCGCACGACCCGGCTCGGGGACGCCCCGCCACGACCACTGCCCGACCCCGGGCTCGATGCGCCGCTGCGCGGCGTCCGCGTTCTGGATCTGACGCGGGTCATCGCCGGGCCCGTGGGGACACGTGTACTCGCCCTGCTGGGCGCCGATGTGCTGCGCATCGATCCGCCGCACTCGCCCGAGATCGCCTGGCAACACCTCGACACCGGACATGGCAATCGCACCGCTCTGCTCGACCTGCGTGCCGAGACCGGACGCCGACGGTTCGAGGAGCTGCTGGACACCGCAGACCTCATCTGGCTCGGCTATCGCCCGACCGGTCTCGCCCGTCTGGGTCTCACCCCGGCCGCGCTCGCCCGACGTCGCCCTGGGCTGATCGTGTTGCGGCACCAGGCCTCGCCGGATCCCGACCGCCGCGGTTTCGACAGCCTGGTGCAGGCCGAGTGTGGCATCGCCGTGATCGAGCGCGCCGCCGACCGCCCGGGCGCACTCCCCGCCCAGGCGCTCGATCACAGCACCGGCTACCTGCTCGCGGCTGCGGCGCTGACGCTGCTGCACGCTCGCTCGACCCAGGGCGGCTCCTGGCTGGCGGAGACGTCGCTGCGCCGTGTCGCGGCGGAGCTTCTCGGCCGCCGCCGCGCCTATCGCCCCCACTCCGCCAAGGAGATCGACCCGACCGGGCACACGCAACGGTTTCGCGTGAGCGGTCTGGATATCGTGACCAGCGCTCCGGCGCTTGCCTACGCCGGAGGTCCGACCCGGTACGCACCGCCGCGACCCTGGGGCCAGGACGAGCCGCGCTGGCGCTGACCGCCAGGGATCGCCTGTCGGGGGCCCGGGCTTCGACCGCGCGGCTCAGGCGGGGTCGGCCCCGTCGTCCGGCCCGCGCCGATCCCCTGGAGCGCAGCGCCGTGCGCGCACGACCTGCACCACGAGACACAGTGCGGCGGTCGCCGCCGCCCAGAGGCCGCAGGCCTGCGGCAACACCCGATAGGCAAGATGCTGCACCGTGAACGTCGCCGTCAGTGGGCCGAACAGCGCGAGCCCGAGGATCCAAGCCGCGGCGAGCACGGCCGGCAGTGACGCCCACCACGCCCGGCGCACCGCGGCCGGCAGCGCCCGACCGACGACCGCAGCCGGGCGGGCGGCGCGCAGGCGGCGGAACGCCCAGATTCCGAGGATGAGGAGACCGACGGCGCTCGATCCGTGCTGGACCCATTTGTACCCGGTCAGCGGGCCCCACTGCTCGTCCAGCACCGGGAGGAGCACCACACCCGCGCGTCCCTCGTGAGAGAACAGGTCCCACGCGATGTGGCTCAGGACCCCGATGGCGGCGGCGACCACGATCCAAACGGCAGACAGAGGTGCGGGCAGCGTCGCCCGGAAAGCCGGCCCCGCCGGGGCATCCCACGTCTCGCTGAGTCGCGACGCCAACGGCAGGGGGGACAATTCACGCACCGCCGGGCGGAGCACACAGCGCCACACGAGCAGCAGCGCGCAGGCGACGAGGGTGGTCAGCGGGAGCCAGGCCGGGTCGTGCGTCCGCCCGTAGGGCAGCAGGAGCCCTCCGGTGAACAGCGGCAGGTCGGGCGCCATCGCGCCGATCGCGATCGCCGCGGGAACCGCGTTCGTCACCGGCCGGGCGGCGAGCCCCGCGGCCGGGAGCGCGACGACCGCGTGCGAGAGCGTGAACGGCATCGCTCAGCCCCGATCCGCCCCGGTCGTCGCACTCATCGCACCGATCGCCATCCCCGCATCCCCCGACGGCCTCCTGCGTCAGCCGCGCACGAACACGCCGGCGAGGGTCTTCTTGCCGCGTCTCAGCACCGACACTCCCCCCGGCAGTGCGCCGGTGACGACCGCTCCCTCGTCATCGATGCGGATGCCGTCGAGCGTCACGCCGCCCTGTGCGATCGCACGGCGCCCCTCCGACTGACTCGCCACGAGACCCGTCGCCGTCAGCGCTTGGACGACCGTCGTCTCCAGTGAGACCTCGGCGTGCGGCAGTTCCTCCAGCGCGGTGCGCAGCACGTCCGCGTCCAGCGCCGAGAGGTCGCCGCGGCCGAAGAGCGCATCCGACGCGGCGATGACCGAGGCGGCAGCCCCCTCGCCGTGCACCGTCGCGGTGACTTCGAGAGCGAGCCGTTTCTGCGCCGCACGCCGGAACGGCTCACTCTCGACCTGATGCGCGTACTCCTCGATGTCGGCGCGGCTGAGGAAGGTGAACACCTTGAGCCGGTCGATCACGTCGGCGTCGTCGGTGTTGAGCCAGAACTGGTACATCCGGTACGGACTGCACATGTCGGCATCCAGCCAGATGGCGTTGCCCTCGCTCTTGCCGAACTTCGTGCCGTCGCTGTTCGTGATCAGCGGCGTGCCGATCGCGTGGACCGACCGCCCCTCGACCCGGTGGATGAGGTCGGTGCCGCTGGTGAGGTTGCCCCACTGGTCGGATCCGCCGGTCTGCAGCACGCACCCGTACTGCCGATGCAGCTCAAGGTAGTCGAGGGACTGGAGGATCTGGTAGCTGAACTCGGTGTAGCTGATGCCGGCGTCCGAATTGAGTCGGGCGGCGACGGCGTCCTTCTTCAGCATGGTGCCCACACGGAAGTGCTTGCCGATCTCGCGGAGGAAGTCAATCGCCGACAACGGCTCGGTCCAGTCGAGGTTGTTGACCATCCGCGCCGGGTTCTCCCCGCCGAAGTCGAGGAAGCGCTCGACCTGCGCACGCAGCTTCGCGACCCACTCCGCGACGGTCTCGCGGGTGTTGAGGGTGCGCTCTGCGGTGGGGCGGGGATCGCCGACGAGCCCGGTCGAGCCGCCGACCAGTCCCAGTGGCCGGTGGCCGGCGAGCTGGAGCCGGCGCATCAGCAGGAGCTGGACGAGATTCCCCAGGTGCAGGCTCGGAGCGGTCGGATCGAACCCGCAGTAATACGTGATCGGTCCGTCGCCGAGTGCGGCGCGCAGCGCCTCCGGGTCGGTGGACACATGCACGAGTCCGCGCCAGACCAGTTCGTCCCAGACGTTCTCGAACGTCGGGTCGTTGGCGGGCGGGGTCGCGCTCACGATGGGCGTAGACACGCCTGCCAGCGTACCAATCGGACGCGCCCGAGCCGCGAATGTCATCGGGCGACGGATGGCACGCAACGCGGCAACGGCGATCCCACTGACGATCCGCCGGTGGAGCACGGTACGTTCTTCGACCGCGGGCCGCTGCGACGACCACTCCCGAGGGACGTCGTCAACACGGCGCTACCACATCAGCGGGCGCCCCGTGGGCGCCGGCGCTCAGAGCCCAAGCGCCTGCGCCAGCCGCTGCGTGCGGGTGATGAGCTCGGACCGCTGCTCCGCCACCCTCACCGGGGCCGTGCCACCCACGCCGTCGCGGCTCGCGACGCTGCCGGAGACCTCCAGCACCCCGCGCACCTCGGGCGAGAGCAAGGGCGAGACAGTGGCGAGCATCCCGTCGGTGACCTCGTGCAGTTCGATCCCGCGCTGCTCGCACAGCTGCACCAGGGCGCCGGATATCTCGTGCGCGTCGCGGAACGGGACCCCCCGCTTCACCAGCCACTCCGCGACGTCGGTGGCCAGCGAGAACCCCTGGGGTGCGAGCACCGCCATCCGCTCGGTGTCGAAACGCATGGTCGCGACCATGCCCGCAAAGGCCGGCAGCACGACCTCCAGCGTCGCGATCTGGTCGAAGACGGGCTCCTTGTCCTCCTGGAGGTCGCGGTTGTACGCCAGCGGCAGACCCTTGAGCGTTGCGAGCAGCCCCGCAAGATCGCCGATGAGGCGGCCGGCCTTGCCGCGGGTCAGCTCCGCGATGTCCGGGTTCTTCTTCTGCGGCATGATGCTCGACCCGGTCGAGTAGCCATCGTCGAGCCGTACGAAGCCGAACTCCTTCGTGTTCCACAGGATCACGTCCTCGGAGAACCGGGAGAGGTCGACGCCGATCATCGCGGCGATGAACGCGAACTCGGCGACGACGTCGCGGGAACTCGTGCCGTCGATCGAGTTCTCGGCCGGGCGGTCCAGGCCCAGCTCGTCGGCGACGAGCTGGGGGTCAAGACCCAGCGTGGCGCCGGCGAGCGCTCCCCCGCCGTAGGGCGAGACGCGGGCCCGCGCCGACCAGTCCCGCAGGCGCTCGAGGTCGCGCACCAACGGCCAGGCGTGCGCCTGGAGGTGGTGGGCGAGCAGCACCGGCTGGGCATGCTGCAGATGCGTGCGACCGGGCATCACGGTATCCCCCGCGGCCTCAGCCTGCGCGACGACCGCATCGATCACGCGCAGGATGCCGTGCGCGATCCGGCGGGCATGGTCGAGCAGGTAGAGACGCACCAGCGTCGCGATCTGATCGTTGCGGCTGCGGCCGGCGCGGAGCTTGCCGCCGAGTTCCGGACCGACCTCGGCGATGAGCGCCTGTTCCAGCGCGCCGTGCACGTCTTCGTCGCCGGGAGCGGGACGCAGGGATCCGTCCGCGACGGCGGCGCCGAGCGCATCGAGTCCGGCGTGCATGCGGGCCGCCTCCTCGGCGGTGAGATAGCCGGCGCGCTCCAAGGCGACGGTGTGCGCGTGGGAACCGCGCAGGTCATAGGGTGCGAGTACCCAGTCGAAATGCGTGGAACGGCTCAGTTCGGCCAGTTCCGGCGACGGTCCGGACGCGAAGCGCCCTCCCCACAGTGCGCCCTGATTCGTGCCTTCGTGCTTACCGTCATCCACCCGGCCAGCCTACCGGCGGGCTTGGCGAGGCACGGCGCGCAGTCAGCGGGGCGGGCGGGCGGCGAAGCGCAGGAGCAGCGTCTCCAGCGGTCCCCGGCCGCGCCACAGCGCCCAGGCCGTGGCGCCTGCGACCACTCCGATCGTGATGGGCCAGAACGGCGCCAGCGCCCGGAACGAGGCGAGCTCGCCGGCGTCGCCGAACGCGAGGGTCGACCACACCGCCCACACCAGCAGCTGCGCGGTGTAGGCGGTCAACGGCATGCTGCCGGTCGCGCGCAGCGGCAACAGCACGCGGGAGACCGGCGTCCGCGCCAGGAGCAGACACGTCCCCAGCAGCGTCACCGCAAACCCTGTCGAGCCGACCGCCTCCGGCAGCCCGCCGCTGTGCGGGAGCGCGCTGACGACGACCTGCAGATAGGTGCGGGGGTCGGCGACCGGCACGAACATCCCGCCGATGCCGTAGCCGACCAGCATCGCTCCAACGCCCGCCACGATCATCCCGACGACGACCCTGGTCTCGCGCAGGTCGAGCCGGCCCAGCGCGAGACCGGCGACCAGGTAGGCCGCCCACAGCGGGAACGGATACGCCCAGCCGATCGCGAGGCCCACCAGCTGCCCGGCATCCGTCGACCACCACGGCAGCAGACCGAGGCCGGCCTGCACGAACGGCAGGACGACCAGCCCGACGCAGGACGCAGCCAGCAGCGCGGGCGCCCGCAACGGCAGCAGCGGGATCGCGACCAGGAACAGGATCGCGTAGGCCGGCAGGATGACGTACACCGGCACACCGGTGAGGATCAGCGCCGCCCCGAGCAGCCACAGCCCCCCGGCTCGGCGCGCCAGCCGTCTCCGCGCCTCCCGCAGCGCAGCACCGCGGGGCGGATCCGTCCTCCCCGTCGCGAGGGCGATCGAGACACCCGCCAGCAGCGCGAACAGGATCGACGACCGCCCGTCCACCACTGCCACCCAGGTGTGCGGCGTCGCCCAGTCGAACGGGTCGATCGCCAGCAGGTGTGCCGCCAGCATCCCGATGACGGCGAGACCGCGTGCGAGATCCACGCCGGCCAGCCGGCGCGGCGCGTTCAGACGCGCGAAGCTCAGCCCTGCTGGCGCAGCAGCCACACCAGCAGCGCCTTCTGCGCGTGCAGCCGGTTCTCCGCCTCGTCCCAGACGACGCTCTGCGGACCGTCGATGACCTCGGCGTCGACCTCGTAGCCGCGGTCGGCGGGCAGGCAGTGCAGGAAGATGGCCGCCGGATCCGCCAGGCTCATGAGCTCTGCGGTGACCTTGTAGGCGCCGAGGTCGCGCAGGCGCGCGAGCTTCTCCTCCTCCTTGCCCATCGAGACCCACGTGTCCGTGACGATCACATCCGCGCCGGCGGCGGCCTCCAACGGGTCGGTGTACAGCGCGACGGACCCCCCGGTGGTCTTCGCGATCCGGTCGGCGTCGGCGACGACGTCCTCACGGGGGGCGTACTCGATCGGAGAGGCGATGCGCACGTGCATCCCAGCGACCACGCCGGCCAGCGCACTCGACTGCCCCATGTTCGAGCGCCCGTCGCCGAAGTAGGCCAGCGTCAGCCCCTTCAGCTCGCCCTTGTGCTCACGGATCGTGAGGAAGTCGGCGAGCAGCTGACACGGGTGAAAGTCGTCGCTCAGCGCATTGACGACGGGGATGCGGGTGCCCCGCGCCATCTCCTCCAGCCCTGCCTGCGCGTAGGTGCGCCACACGATCGCCGCAACCTGACGTTCCATGACCCGCGCCGTGTCGGAGGGCGTCTCCTTGCCGCCGAGCTGGCTGTTCGCGCTCGTGATGATCAGGGGCGATCCGCCGAGGTCGGCGATGCCGACCGCGAACGACACCCGCGTGCGGGTCGAGCTCTTGTCGAAGATCACCGCGACGGTCTGCGGCCCCTCCAGCGGACGCTGGGACCACCGATCCTGTTTGAGTTCGACGGCGAGATCCAGGATCTCGGCCTGCTCGATCGGGGACAGGTCGTCGTCGCGCAGCAGGTGACGGGTCATGCGGACACCTCCGTGGCACCGGCCTGCTCGTCGGGAACGGTCGCGGCGACATCCGCCAGCGCGGCCGTGAACAGCCGGGCGAACTCGTCGATCTCGACGTCGCCGATGATCAGCGGCGGGGCGATGCGCACCGTGCTGTCGTTGGCGGCGTTGACGATGAGGCCGCGCCGCTGCGCCGCCGCGGTGACCGCGCCGGCGACCGGATGAGAGAGCGCCACGCCGATGAGAAGGCCCTGCCCGCGCACACCCACCACGAGCGGCGAGTCGATCTCGGCGATGACCTGCCGCAGCTGCCGGCCGCGCACCTCGGCGTTGTGCACCAGGCCTGCCCGCTCGATCTCCTCGAGGACCGCCCCCGCGACCGCCGTCGCCAGCGCGTTCCCGCCGAAGGTCGAACCGTGCGTGCCCGGGTAGAACAACTCGCTCGCCGCACCGAAGGTGATCAGCGCGCCGATCGGGAAGCCGCCGCCGATGCCCTTGGCCACCGTGATGGCGTCGGGCACGATCCGCTCGCGCTGGAACGCGAACCACTCGCCGGTGCGACCGGCGCCGGTCTGGATCTCGTCGATGATGAGCAGGGCGCCGTGCTCCGCCGTGATCCGGCGCGCCGCAGCGAGGTAGTCGTCGGGAAGCGGGATGACCCCCGCCTCGCCCTTGATCGGCTCGATGACGAGTGCGGCGACGTCCGGCCCGATGGCGCTCTCGAACGCCTCGATCGTCGAGTCGATGTGCTCGACGTGCGGGAGGAGCGGCTCGAAGGGCTCGCGCATGGCC
>JAATGR010000213.1 GCA_015654575.1 Actinomycetales bacterium | reverse complement strand
TTCATCAAGCAGGGCGTCGAGAACATGTACGAGACCGACCAGGTGCGGCCGGTGCTCGATCGTGCCGTCGCGCTATCGGGTCGTCGCTACGGGGCCGATCATGACGACGACGTGCGCTACCGGGTCATCGCCGACCACGTGCGCTCCTCGCTCATGCTTCTCTCGGACGGCGTGACCCCGTCGAACGAGGGCCGCGGCTACATCCTGCGCCGTCTCATGCGCCGCGCGGTCCGCGCGATGCGGCTGCTCGGGGTCGACGGGCCGAGCTTCCCCGAGCTGTTCACCGCCTCCCGCGACGCGATGGCCTCCGCCTACCCCGAGGTCTCGGCCGACTGGACCCGAATCTCGCAGTACGCCTTCGCCGAGGAGGAGGCATTCCTCCGCACGCTCGCCTCCGGGTCGACGATCCTCGACCTCGCCCTGGCGCAGACCCGCGCCGACGGCGGGTCGACGCTGGCAGGGTCCGAGGCGTTCGTGTTGCACGACACGTACGGGTTCCCCATCGACCTCACGCTCGAAGTGGCCGCCGAAGCCGGGCTCGACGTCGACCGCGCCACGTTCGACGCCTTGATGCACGAGCAGCGTGCGCGGGCCAAGGCCGACGCGAAGTCCCGCAAGCGCGCCCTCGCCGACCTCAGCGTCTACCGCGACCTTCGCGCCGTGGGCGAGACCGTGTTCACGGGCTACAGCGACCTGGAGACAGAGTCGCGCGTGCTCGGCATCCTCATCGACGGCCTGCCCGCCGCGCGCGCCGGCGAGGGCCAGATCGCGGAGATCGTGCTGGCCGAGACATCGCTGTACGCCGAGAGCGGCGGCCAGGTCGCTGACAAGGGCACGATTGTCGGGCCCGGGTACGCGCTCGAGGTGCTCGACGTGCAGCGTCCGGTGCCCGGTCTCATCAGCCACACCGTGGAGGTCACAAGCGGCGAGGTCGCGGTGGGCGTCGCGGCGACCTCCATCGTGGATGCGCTCAACCGACGCGCCGCGCGGCAGGCGCACTCGGCCACCCACCTGGTGCACGCGGCCCTGCGGGACACGCTCGGCCGCACCGCCACCCAGGCCGGTTCCCTGAACCGGGCCGGCTACCTGCGTTTCGACTTCACCTGGAACCAGGCCCTGTCGGAGGCGACCAGGACCGAGATCGAGGAGATCACTAACAACGCCGTCCATGACGGGCTCGAGGTGACGACCCGGGTGCTCGCGCTGAGCGACGCGAAGGAGCTGGGCGCGATGGCGCTGTTCGGCGAGAAGTACGGCGACACCGTGCGGATGGTCGACATCGGCGGCCCCTGGTCGCGCGAGCTGTGCGGCGGCACCCACGTGAGCACGAGCTCGGAGATCGGGCTGGTCAGCCTGGTCGGTGAGTCGTCGGTGGGCGCCGGCGGCCGACGCGTCGAGGCGCTCGTGGGCCTCGACGCCTTCCGCGAGCTCGCGGCTGAGCGCACGATCGTCTCCCAGCTCTCGAGTGCGCTGAAGGCCCCGCGCGACCAGCTCGCCGCCCGGGTCGCCGAGCTTGCGGCGAACCTGAAATCGGCCGAGAAGAAGATCGCCGCCTTCGAGGCGCGGGCGCTGGCCGAGCGCGCTCCCCAGCTCGCCGCCACGGCCGCCACGGTCGGACCGTACGCTGTGGTGGCCGAGTCGGTCGGGGAGGTCGGATCCGCCGACGACCTGCGCACGCTCGCGCTGCAGGTGCGCGACCGCCTTGGCGACCGCGCCCCGGTCGTCGCGCTCGGCGGTGTCGTCGGCGCCCGTCCCACGGTCGTGGTCGCCACCGGCGACACCGCGCGTGCGTACGGCGTCAAGGCGGGCCCGCTCGCCAAGGCCGCGGCGTCGGTGCTCGGTGGTGGCGGCGGCGGACGCGACGACGTCGCCCAGGGCGGCGGCACCGATCCGGCGCGGCTCGATGCAGCGCTGGCCGAGATCCGTCGGGTGGTCGGAGTCGCGTGACCGGCTTCCGCCCGGGGGTGCGCCTCGGCATCGACGTCGGGAAGGCCCGCGTCGGTGTCGCGCGGTGCGATCCGGACGGGATGCTGGCGACGCCCGTAGAGACGGTCCCGCGGTCGGATTCCTCCGTCTCGCGCATCCTGGAGTTGACCGACGAGCATGCGGCGGTGGAGATCCTGGTCGGCCTGCCGGTCTCGCTCGCCGGGAGCGACACCGCCTCCACGGCCGACGCCCGCGGGTTCGCCGCCGGACTCGCCGCGCGCACCGCTGTGCCAATCCGACTCGTCGATGAACGGTTGAGCACCGTGTCGGCCCACGCCGCGCTGCGGCAGTCGGGCCGGAGCCAGAAGAAGTCCCGTGGCATCGTGGATCAGGTGGCGGCCGTCATCCTCCTGCAGAACGCGATCGATGTGGAGAAGCAGACCGGTCGGCCGGCGGGAGCGCCCGTGGCCGCCGTGGAAGAGGGTGACCGATGACCGATACCCCGCCGAGTTCCCGTCGAGCCGCCAGGCAGGCGCAGCAGGCCGCGGAGCGTGCGCAAGAGGAGCCGCGACAGCAGGATGCGAATCCTCAGGCCGCGCTGCCGACGACCGATCCGGCTCCCGCCGAAGACCTGCACGATCTCTTCACCGGCCGGGTCACGACCGACACGGTCGGTGCGCGCCCGGCATCCCCGTCCCGGCGACGCCGACGCCGGCGCGCGTGGATCGCCCTGGGCATCGTCATCGTGCTGCTGGGCGGCATCGCCGGCGGTGGCCTCTGGGTCTGGAACAGCTACGGCGACAACATCCGCGAGCTGATGGGCTGGGAGGACTCGACGGACTACGCGGACGGTGTGGCGACCGGATCCGCCACGGTGCGCATCGTCTCCGGCGACACCGGCGCGACGATCTCGCAGACGTTGTACGACGCAGGAGTCACCAAGACCTCCACGGTGTTCTACGACTATCTGATCTCGACCGCACAGAATCCGACGTTCCAGCCCGGCGTGTATCAGCTGCAGCAGCAGATGAGCGCGGCCGCCGCGCTGACCGCCCTCATGGATCCGGCGAGCGAGGTGACCGTCACCGTGACGATCCCCGAGGGGCTCGGCTACAAGGACGCCCTGCAGCGGGTCGCCGACGCCACCGGTCTGTCGTACGACGACCTGCTGGCCGAGGCCGCCAACTACACCCAGTTCGGTGTTCCCGCGGAAGCGCCCAGCATCGAGGGGTTCCTCTTCCCCGCGACCTACACGTTCGACCCGGACGTTACCGCCTACGACGCGATCGCGCGCATGGTCGACGAGATGTTCTCGCGCCTGGATGCGCTCGGCGTCGCCGAATCCGATCGCCTGAGCGTGCTCACCCTCGCCTCCATCGTGCAGAAAGAGGCGGGCAGCGCCGACGACATGCCCAAGATCGCGCGGGTCTTCCTCAACCGCATCGACGACGGGATGCCGCTGCAATCCGATGCGACCGTCGCTTACGGTGCGGGGCTGACCGGGACGGTGTGGACCACGGAGGACGAACGCAACGACACCTCCAACATCTACAACACGTACGTCATCACCGGCCTGCCGCCGGGGCCCATCAGCCTGCCCGGCGAGGACGCCATCTCCTCGGCGATGAACCCCTCCGACGGAAGCTGGCTCTACTTCGTCGCGGTGAACCTGCAGACGGGCGAGACGGTGTTCTCCGACACTTACGCGGAGCACGAGGAGGCGGTCGTGCAGCTGCAGGCCTGGTGCGCGGAGAGCGAGAATGCCGCCTACTGCGAGTGAGAGCCGGCTCGCTGTCTGGGGAGATCCAATCGCACACAGCCGCTCACCGCAGCTGCACCGTGCGGCATACCGTGTGCTGGGCCTGGACTGGTCCTATGACCGGCGTCGGGTCGACGAGCACGGGCTCGCGGCCGCGCTCGCGGAGCTCGATGCCTCCTGGCGAGGACTCTCGCTGACGATGCCGTTGAAGGGGGCCGCCTACCGCGGATCGGCCAGTCGCGACCGCCATGCCGAGCTCACCGGCTCGGTGAACACCTACCTGCTGACGGACGGCGGCCCGCAGGGCTTCAACACCGACGTCGGCGGGCTCGTGCGCGATCTGCGGGAGCGCGGCTTCGACGGCATCGACTATGCCCGCATCGTCGGCGCCGGCGCCACGGCCGCCTCCGGCCTCGTGGCCCTCGCAGAGCTCGGAGCGGTAGAGATCGAGGTCGCCGCACGGCGTTTCGCCGCGGTCGCCCCGCTGCAGGAGCTCGGCGATCGTCTGGGCGTTGCGGTCATGCCGGTGCCGTTCTTCGCCGACGGGTTCGCGCCGTCCCCGCTGACCCTCGCCGCACTGCCCGGAGGGGCGCACGTGCCGGAGGAATCCGCAGACGTCCTCGCCGCCGCCGGCGGTGCGCTCTACGACGTCGTGTACGGGCACTGGCCGAGCGCGCTCGGCCTCGCCTGGCAGCGGCTCGGCGCGCCCGCCTGGGACGGACTCGGGATGCTGCTGCAGCAGGCCCTGCTGCAGGTGCGGATCTTCACCGCGGGTTCGTCGGATCAGGCGCTGCCGGACGAGGCGGAGGTCGTCGCCGCGATGCGAGCGTCGGTCGCGGTGGACGACGCCCGGTCCGTGGGAGACTAGAGCAATGCTCCGCGTCCTCACCGCCGGCGAATCGCACGGTCCCGAACTCGTCGCCATCATGGAGGGATTGCCCGCGGGCGTCCCCGTCTCCCGCGCCGCGATCCAGGCGGATCTGGCGCGCCGCAAGCTCGGCTACGGCCGGGGGTCGCGGATGAAGTTCGAGGAGGACGAGCTCACGATCTCCTCCGGCGTCCGCCACGGTCTCACGATGGGAAGCCCGATCGCGCTGCGCATCGGCAACACCGAATGGCCGAAGTGGGTCGAGGTCATGAGCGCCGAGCCCGTCGAGCTGACCGAGAAGTCGCGTGGACGAGGCGCGGCGCTGACCCGGCCTCGTCCGGGCCACGCCGATCTGGTGGGCATGCAGAAGTACGGCTTCGATGACGCCCGGCCCATCCTGGAGCGGGCGAGCGCCCGCGAGACCGCGGCACGGGTCGCGCTCGGGGCCGTGGCGCGCGCGTTCCTCGCCGAGCTCGGCATCCGCCTGGTCAGTCATACGCTCTCGATCGGTCCGGTGCGCGTCCCGGAGGTCGCCGCGCTGCCGCATCCCGACGACCTCGCCGCGCTGGACGCCGACCCGCTGCGCTGCTTCGACGCGGCCACCAGCGAGCGGATGGTCGCAGAGGTCGACGCCGCCAAGAAGGACGGCGACACGCTCGGAGGCATCGTGGAGGTGCTGGCGTACGGCCTTCCTCCCGGGCTCGGCTCCCACGTGCAGTGGGACCGCCGGCTGGACGGCCGGCTCGCGCAGGCGCTCATGAGCATCCAGGCGATCAAGGGAGTCGAGGTCGGTGACGGGTTCATGACGACGACCCGCCGCGGATCCGCCGCCCACGACGAACTGTTCCTCGGTGCCGACGGTATCTCCCGCGGCAGCGACCGCGCCGGCGGCACGGAGGGCGGCATGTCCACCGGAACCGTGCTGCGGGTGCGTGCCGGTATGAAGCCGATCGCCACGGTGCCGCACGCGCTGCGCACCGTCGACGTCGCCACCGGCGAGACCGCGGGTGCCCACCATCAGCGCTCCGACGTGTGCGCGGTGCCGGCGGCGGGTGTCGTCGCCGAGGCAATGGTCGCGGTCGTCCTCGCCCAGAGCGTGCTGGAGAAGTTCGGCGGCGACAGCGTGGCCGAGACGGCGCGCAACCTGCGGGCCTACCTCGCGGCCGTCCCGGATTCGCTGCGCACCTCCGTCGAGAGCGACCCGGACCTGCTCGGATGACCGCCCCCGTCACGCCGTCGCTCGTGCTTGTGGGGCCGATGGGCGCGGGGAAGACGAGCATCGGACGACGCGTCGCGAAAGCGCTCGGCGTGCCCTTCGTCGACACCGACGCGCTGATCGTGCGCGAGCACGGCCCGATCCCGGAGCTGTTCCGCAGCCGCGGCGAGACCGAGTTCCGCGAGATCGAGCGGTCGGTCGTGGCCCGTGCCCTCGGAGAGCCGGGCGTGCTGGCCCTCGGCGGGGGAGCGGTGCTCGACGCGCGCACGCGCGACGCACTCGCGTCGCATCCCGTCGCGCTGCTCTCGGTCACCCCGCACGTCGTTGCCCGCCGCATCGTGGGCGAGGGCCGGCCGTTGCTGTCCGGCGAGGACCCGGTCGCACGGTGGCAGCGCATCTTCGAGGAGCGCAAGCCGCTCTACGACGCCGTCGCCGACGTCGAGTTCGACACATCCCGCGGGCCGCTCTCCGACGTCGTCACAGCCGTCGCGGACTGGGCCCGCACGCGTCACGGGGGAGCACCGTCATGACCGCACCGACCACCATCGCCGTCGCGGGCGACGCACCTTACGAGGTGGTCGTCGGCCGAGACCTGCTCGACCGCGTCGGCGAGGCGCTCGCGGCATCCGTCCGCAAGGTCCTCGTCGTGCACGCGCCCACGCTCGCGCGCGAGGCGGAGAGCCTGCGGGAGCGACTGCAGTCAGGCGGCACGCGGGAGGTTCTGCTCGCCGAGATCCCGGATGCCGAGGCGGGCAAGCGCATCGAGGTCGCCGCGTTCTGCTGGCAGGTCATGGGGAAGGCCGACTTCACCCGCAGTGACGCGGTCGTCGGCATCGGCGGCGGTGCCGTCACCGACCTCGCCGGATTCGTCGCGGCCACCTGGCTGCGTGGCGTGCAGGTCGTCCTCGTGCCGACGACGGTGCTGGCCATGGTGGATGCCGCGGTCGGCGGGAAGACCGGCGTCAACACGGCTGAGGGCAAGAACCTCGTGGGGGCCTTCTGGGCGCCGCGCGCCGTGGCCTGCGATCTCGCGTTCCTCGATACGCTGCCGCACAACGAAGCCGTGGCCGGGTTCGCGGAGGTGGTCAAGGCGGGCTTCATCTGGAGTCCGGAGATCCTGGACCGCATCGAGGCTGAGCCCGATGCGATCGTCGATCCGGCATCCGCATCCTTCCGGCGCTGCATGGAACTCGCGGTCGAGATGAAGGCGCACGTCGTGGGGGAGGACTTCCGCGAGGCGGGGCTGCGCGAGATCCTCAACTACGGGCACACGCTCGGTCACGCAATCGAGCACTCCGAGCGCTACCGCTGGCGTCACGGCGCGGCCGTCTCGGTGGGGATGATGTACGCGGCCGAGCTGTCCCGGCTGGCCGGCCGGCTCTCCGACGAGGTCGTGGCGCGTCATCGCTCCGTGCTCACGTCGCTCGGGCTGCCGACCTCGTACCGGGCGGGTGCGTGGCCGCAGCTGCTGGCGACGATGCAGCGCGACAAGAAGAGCCGTGCCGGGATGCTGCGCTTCATCGTGCTCGCCGACGTGGCCCGTCCCACGGTGCTGCAGGCCCCCGACGAGTCGCTGCTGTTCGCCGCCTACCAGGAGATCGCGGAGTAGCGTCGGTCCGGTTTCCGCCGAGGCCGGTGGAGTAGCGTCGTAACGGTGAGTACCCCGCGTCGTCTGCTGCTGGTCAACGGTCCGAACCTCAACCTGCTCGGCATCCGAGAGCCCGAGGTCTACGGGCACGACACCCTCGATGACGTCGTCCGGCTTGCATCGGATGCGGCGGCCGCACACGGATTCGAGGTGCGCGCGATCCAGAGCAACCACGAGGGCGTCCTGATCGACGCGATCCACGAGGCGCGCACCGACTGCGCCGGCATCGTCATCAATCCCGGCGGACTCACCCACACCTCGGTCGTGCTGCGCGATGCGCTGTCGGGGGTGTCCTTGCCGGTCGCCGAGGTCCACATCTCGAACGTGTACGACCGGGAGGAGTTCCGGCACCACTCCTTTGTGCGCGATGTCGCGGTCGTCCACGTGATCGGCGAAGGGGTCGCCGGCTACGCACGTGCCGTATCCCGCCTGATCGAGGTCATCGCCGGCGCGGCCGAGGGCTAATCGTCCACGAGGCCACGTTCGAGCCGCTGCCGCGCGCCCGTGTGCGACAGCCCGTCCCGCCCCAGAGGGGCATCCCGTAGACTGGGCGGCCGGGCCGCGGGGCCCCAGACAGGTCACCCAGACGAACGGAAACTCCACAGCATGGCATCCACGGCAGACATCAGGAACGGCGTCGTCCTCTCCATCGACGGACAGCTCTGGAGCATCGTGGAGTTCCAGCACGTCAAGCCGGGCAAGGGCGGCGCGTTCGTCCGCACGAAGATGAAGAACGTGCTGACCGGCAAGGTCGTCGACAAGACGTTCAACGCGGGCGCCAAGATCGAGATCGAGAACGTCGACCGCCGCGACTTCCAGTACCTCTACAACGACGGCGACAGCTTCGTGTTCATGGACACCAGCGACTATGACCAGATCAACGTCCCGGCCACCACCGTCGGCGACGCCGCGAACTTCCTCCTGGAGAACCAGCAGGTCACCATCGCGCTCAACAACGAGAATCCGCTCTACGTCGAGCTGCCCGCCTCGGTCGTGCTCGAGATCACCTACACCGAGCCGGGCCTGCAGGGCGACCGCTCCTCCGCGGGCACGAAGCCGGCCACGGTGGAGACCGGATACGAGATCCAGGTGCCGCTGTTCCTGGAGACCGGCACCAAGGTCAAGGTCGACACCCGTGACGGCAGCTACCTGGGCCGCGTGACCGACTGAGGTGGCCGCTCGGACCAAGGCCCGCAAGCGCGCCCTCGACGTGCTGTTCGAGGCCGATCAACGCGGCATCGACCCGTTGACGGTCCTCGCCCGTCGCCTCGCCGAGCCGGGAACGCAGGCGCCGGTGCCGCAGTACTCCGCCGACCTCGTCGAGGGCGTCGTGGAGCATCTGGAGCGGATCGACGAGGTCCTCGCCACGCACTCGCACGGCTGGACGGTGGCGCGGATGCCGGCCGTCGACCGGAACCTGCTGCGCCTCGGCACCTGGGAGATCCTCTGGAACGACGACGTCCCGGACACCGTCGCCGTGTCCGAGGCCGTGGGGCTGGCGGAGGAGCTGTCCACCGACGAGTCCCCGTCCTTCGTCAACGGCCTGCTCGCGCGGGTGGTGGAGCTGAAGCCCACGCTGCTCGCGTGATCGTCGGGTCGGGGCCCGTCAGCTGCCGCATGCCGTGATCGCGTAGACCGCCGCCGTGCCGCCCTTGTCGACGAGCCTCAGACCCGACGACGGCAGGTCGGAGAACGGGACAGAGGCATAGGGGAACGTCAGCCCCTTCGAGAGGAGCGGGTCGGCGTAGACATGCGTCACGCCGTACTTGCGGAGCGCCGCACAGACGCTCGGATCGGTCTCGAGGTCGTGGAAGTGCACCACGGCCGTCCGGAGATCGGCGGGGGGTTGCAGGTAGAACGGCTGCACGTCGATGCCGACCAGCCCGTACAGATGGCTGGCGCCCGAGAAGCCCGAACCGAGCACCCGACTGCCGGGCGGAAGCTCCTGCGGCAGCCGACGCGCCATGGCCAGCTCATCGAGCGTGAAGTAGGGGTTCTGGCTCTGGTCGTCCGCGGTCGAGGAGATGTCGGTCGTGTAGACGCTGGCCGCGACGCCGCGCCACGTGACGAGCGATGGCACGGCGCTCACCACTAGGACGACTCCGGCCAACAGCGCCGCCGAGCCGCTCGCGCCCAACCGGGCCGGCACCTCGATCCGGCGGACGATCAGGCGGCTGGTCCGCGCGAGCCCGTCCGCGGCCAGCACCGAGGTCCACACCGCAAGCACCGGGCCGATGCGACGCCCCTCACCGTAGAAGAGTCCGGTGAGGGGATCCGCCCATGCCGTGTTCGTGACGGCCAGGAGGTACACGACGGCGATGAGTCCCCAGGCGATGATGGGGCGAAGGTCTTCGTGCCGCCGGATGCGCCCGCCCATCGCGACCAGGGCGAGGACGGCCGGAATGATCGCGTAGGTGGCCGACTGTGCTGTCTGCCCCGTGGCGAGCCCGAGCAGCGCCCCACCCAGGTGCATGGGACCACCCTCGGAGTCGCTGTCGCGGACGACGTTGACGAGGCCGTCCCGAGCGACGAAGGACGCGACAGCCGCGAGGGACGCCACCAGCACGGTGGCCCCGATGGCGCGCGATCGCGCCCGTCCCGCCCGCCACCATGCAAGGACGGCAGAGCCGCACCAGGGCAGTACCACCAGAATCAGCCCCGCCAGCGCACCCGGGTGGCAGGCGCCCACCCCGAAGGCACCCACTGCCCAGGCGACCCACGTGATTGGGCGGTGCGGCAGGCTCCTCTCGCGGACCGTGGCCACGAAGACGGCGGCTGCCCCCGGCACCAGGGCGATCCCCATCGCGTTCGGCAACATCCCGTGGTGCAGCGCAACCCAGAGCGGGGTGGCGAGGCCGGACACGGCCATGCCCGCGGCGAGCGCCGGCACCGCGACGCCGTGGGCGGGGACGACCTCCCGGGCAAGCGCGGCCAGGCCGATGGTCCATGCGATCGCAACCGGCACGTAGCTGACCGCGGCCATCGTGGTGGTGGTGCCGAGCCAGACGGGGACGAGGGCCGCGACGGCGTGCCAGCCCGACGGATAGAACGGCGTCGCGCCGGACGAGTCCGCCAGCGACCCGAAGGTCGCGGGATCGGCGACTCCGAGGAGGCGGACGTACTGCAGCGCGTTGAAATGAAACGTGGAGTCCCACGTGTTCGGCAGGCGGTCGCGCACGAACAGCGCCTGCGCGACGACGCCGAGCTGGAGCAGGACCACTGCCGCCACGACCGCGACGAGATGCCTGTTCGTGCGCATCGACGTACGGAGGGCGATCCGCCCAGCAGCGCCCGGTTGCGCGAGCCTCCGGCGAAGCAGTGCGGCAGACCCGGCGACGACTGCGACGCACGCCGTCGCGACCAGCAGATTCCACCGAACGCCGACCAGAGCGGCGGCCATCGAGCACGCCGCGAGCACCCCGATCGTCACTGCCGGCGCAAGGGCCGCCGTGCGCATCCGCCCCTTCATCCCGAGGGCGGCGAGGAGAGCGAGCCCCGGGAGCCAGAAGACGGCCGCAGCAGCGACCATCTGCGCCAGGCCGATGGGGATGCTCACGTCGCTGAATCGGCAGCGTGCCCCGTCGCCTTGATCCGCATCCGTCCAGGATCGGCGTCCGCAGCCCTCACGGTCGGATGACACGCGTCGGGCCGTTGCCGGGAATGCCGGTAGTGTGGGGGCCCGACAGACACCTTTAAGACCCGTCCCGAGAGGCGGGGAAGGAGTCGTGGACATGAGTCCTGACATGCGCGCACCCGGCGACACGGAGGCCGAGGTGCTCGGCTCGGCCGACATCGGCCGGGCGCTCACCCGCATCGCACACGAGATCCTCGAGCGCAACAAGGGCGCCGACTCGCTCGTGGTGCTCGGCATCCCGACGAGGGGCATGCCGCTGGCGCGGAGGCTGGCCGCCAACCTCGCGGCCGTCGAACAGGGTGTGGACGCCGACGCGATCACCGGCAGCCTCGACGTGACCATGTACCGGGACGACCTGGCGCACCATCCCACCCGGGCGATCGGCACCACCCACCTGCCACCGGGCGGCCTCGACGGCAAGGTCGTCGTCCTCGTGGACGACGTGCTCTACTCCGGCCGCACCATCCGCGCCGCGCTCGACGCGATCAGCGACCTGGGCCGGCCTCGCGCCGTCCAGCTCGCCGTCCTGGTGGACCGCGGGCACCGCGAGCTGCCGATTCGCGCCGACTACGTCGGCAAG
>JAATGR010000061.1 GCA_015654575.1 Actinomycetales bacterium | reverse complement strand
CGTCGCCGTCGTCACCGTCGTCGGAGTGGCGCTGGCGGAGACCAGCTGGCCGTCGAAGCCCTGCGCGAGGATCGCGGCGAAGGTGCTGTCGCCCTGATCCACGCCGCTGCAGGAGTCCGAGACCACCTCGACGTCGGGATAGTTGGGCCCGCAGGTGCGGTCGCGGTTCATCGACCACATCGACATCCGCTTCAGCGAGTGCGCGCGGGCGAAGGCATTGAGCTCGGTGGCGTCGTCGAGCGTGAAGACCTCGTCGGACACGTCGTTCTGCCCGATCATGGGCGTGGCCCCGAGCATCGACCACGCGCCGTCGCTCGGAACGTTGAGATCGCGTTCCTCCAGCAGCGCGACCAACTGGGTCTCGGTCGCCGTCAACGCCTTCTCCGAGGCCTGGGCCATCGTCATGCCCCCCAGATCGACGCCGAAGTCCATCGTCATCACGTTGACCCCGGACAGATCGACGCCGGCGTCCAGCATGGCCGCGACGGCGGCCTTCCCGGTGTCGAGCAGGCCGGTCGTCGCGACGGGCAGGGTGAGCCAGACCTGAAGCGGGTGCCCCGCGGCCGCGCGATCCTGCTGCAGCTGTGCAATGGCGGCGGCGCGGCGCTCGAGCGCGGCGGTGTCGGTGAGGCCCTCGTTCTCCAGGTCGAGGTCGATGACGTCGAGGTCGTAGCGTTCGACGACGTCGTCGTAGGCCTGGTAGAGGTCGTCCACGCTCGTGCACACCAGCGCGGGCTCGTCGTTGATCGCCCCGCCGAAGGACGCCCCGATCTCGGTGCCCTGCTGGCGCGCGCGGGCGATCCGCCGGTCCAGGTCGAGCGAGGAAGATGCCTCATCGAGGTCGTACGCGGCGCCCCAGCTCGGTTCGCAGGTGCTGGAGTCCGCCGCCACGATGAAGGAGAGCAACAGGCTCGTCGTGGACCCGTCGCCCATAGTCGGGAGCTCTTCGACCGCGGCCGCGGTCACGTCCACATAGCCCCCGAACCACGGCGTCGCCACCGTGGGCTCGTCGTTGTCGCGAAGCATCCAGGACGCCGCCGCGATGCCGCCGGCCACGACGACCAGCACGACCACGATCGCGATCGATACCCGCCACGGGGAGAGCCGCTTCCCCGCGTGCCTGCCGCGAGATGGACGCTCGGGTGCCCCGGCGCCGTCCGGCGCGGATGTCGTGTCGGTCATGCGGCGTGCACGTCCGATTCGGGGACGATCTCGCGGGGCACGTCGATGAGCTCCGGGTGCAGCACCGGCATGGCGCCCGCGCGCTGCGCGGCGGCGGTCACCGCGCCGGGCGCGCCGTGACCGCGGTAGATCACCTCACGCCAGTCCGGCTCGGTCGATTCGGCCTCGGCAGCAGCGACCACGCGACGCGCCCGCGCGTCCCGGTCGACCCACATCCAGTCGGTCGCACCGATCCAGACGTCGACCGCGGCGTTGCGCAGACCGATGTTGGAGACGAAGGACCAGGTGGCGCACACCGTGTTGAACACCGCGAACGCGCAGTTCCCCCAGTTGCCATCGACCAAGCCCCGCCACGCGGCAAACCCGGAGTAAAGGATGATCGCCAACGGCGCGATCACATACAGCAACGGGGTCGCCGTGCGGTCCTTCACCTTCGGGGTGCGGGCGAACGGGATCTTCATCCCCGTCACGCCCTGCTGCAACGACTTGAGCACGCCGGCTAGGTTGACCGGCAGGAGGATCAGGTTTAAGCCGTAGATGCGCAGCACATCGCTCCGCTTGTACCCGGCGTAGTGCAGATCCGAGGCCATCGCGAAGAAGTAGGGCAGCGCGGCGAGCAGGACGAGCGGGCTGAGCAGCCTGCTGTCATAGGGATAGACGAGCATGAAGATCAGCCCGAAGCTCGCCCACGCGATCGAGGACATGTAATTGACCCGCAGCATCAGCTCGGTCGTGCGGATCGGTCTGTGCGCGTGCCGCCGCTCCCGCACCTGGTGCCACAGCTTCGGCAGGATGAGCAGGCCCCCGTTGGCCCAGCGACGCCGCTGCACGACCAGCGAGCCGAAGTCTGGAGGAGTCGCACTGTAGCTCAGCCGCTCGGGATAGTTGATCAGCTTCCAGCCGTGCGCGCCGAGATCGACGCTCGACTCGGTGTCCTCGATGACCGTGCGATCCTGCACATAGCGGCGCACTTCGAAGCCGTCGATGATCTCGACTTCCAGGATGTCGTCGAGCGCTTCCATCCGGATGACCGCGTTGGCCCCGACCCAGAAGGTCGCGTCGTATGCCGTCATCCCCTGATGGAGGATGTGCTGCAGGTCGGTCGTCGCACCGGAGAGGCGCTCGATGCGCGTGCCTGCGCCACGGAACGAGGAGTACGGTGTCTGCGCCACCGCGACGTGCGCGTTCTCGGGTTGTTCGAGCAGATAGACGAGGCGGAGGCAGTAGTCGCGCAGCAGCAGCGAGTCCGCGTCGAGCGTGAGGACGAAGTCCGAGTTCGGGATGTTCACGTCGTCCGGCTGGTTCCCGACGACCGGGCGCAGCAGCAGCCCGTCGGGCGTCTCGTGCTCGGCGAAGCGTCCCCCGATCAGACCGATGTAGGCGTTGAGGTTCATCGCCTTGTTCGCCTCGTGTGAGAGCGACGCGTACTTCTTCCGCTCGAAGGAGGTGACTTCGGCTCGGAAGATCCACACCAGCCGGCGGAAGAGTTCGCGCACGCGCTCAGCGGGCAAACGCTCACCCTCCGCGAGAGCGGTCTCCACAGCCTGCGCGGTTGCATCCAGATCCTCGGCAAGGCCGATCAGGATCTCGTCGACGAAGAAGGCATCGACGTGGTCTTCGAGCGACTCCGTCAGAGCCATCTCCCGCAGCCAGCGCGCCGCTTCCTGGTATTCCTCGACCAGGCGCTCCATGGCACCCACCGAGAGCGCGCGGGACACGAGCATCTCGTGCTCGCAGCTCCACAGCGCATCGGCGAAGCGCTGTGCCGGCCCCGCGAGCGCTTGCTCGATCTGCGACGGCAGCTCCCGTGTGAGTTCGAGCCGTTCCGCAACGGCCGGGTCGGAGGGATGCGGCGCATCGTCGATCAGCAGCACAACCCGCAACGCCGGGTACTCCTGTAGGGCCGCCGACCACAGCGTCTTGCGCACCACGGCGGGCTCCTCCGCGTACGAGGGGACGAGCACCGTCAACGGTTCATGCGGAAGTGAGAAGTGCCGGTCGAGGTCGGCGCGCGGAGCACGAGCATGGGTCTGGAACCGCAGGAAAGCACCGCGCCTCGCCACCTGATACATCAGCGCCGAGAAACAGAGGAACGTCACGATCAGCAGGTAGGAGATCGTCTCGACCACCTGCCAGCCGGTCACGAGCGCACGGGCGGCCAACAGCGACACGACCGTCGTGATCACATACAGCGCCCACGCGATAACGGTGAACCAGATGCCGATGACGGACCGGATGAGCTTCCCCTGCGAAGGCGCCGTGTGCAGCGCGGGCAACGGTTGCGACGTCCGTTCCGTTGCCCATTGACGACGACTGGACACGCTCGCTCCCTCTCCTCGTCGGCTGCGGCGAACCGCGACCGACCACACGCTCGAGCCACGTCGAACATCCCCCTGAAGGACGATCGACTCGGGTGGGCTCACTGACAGGCCACGCAGAACAGGCGCGGACTCAACCGTTTCAGCGTAGGTCGGCGAGGGCGCCGAGAGCACGGCGGGTGCGTGATCTTCAGGATGCCTTGCGTGAACCTTGCGCATTCCTTGTGAAAGCGGCCAGCATGCCATCACACACGGCACAGAAAAACCGTAGGGCCCGCAGACGATGTCTGCGGGCCCTACGTTCGTTCGGTAAGCGGACTACTCCGACTTCTCCTCGGTCTCGGCCGCGGCGGCATCCGCCTCTTCCTCGACCACGGTGTCATCGGCCGCCTCCTCGGGAGCGGCGTCTTCGACCTCAGCCTCGGCCGCCTCCTCAACCTCGGCGGCCTCTTCGACCGGCTCCGCCGGAGCGGCGGGCGACGATGCCTTCTTGGTGGATGCCTTCTTCTTGGTCACCGGCTCGAGGACGAGCTCGATGACTGCCATCGGGGCGTTGTCACCCTTACGGTTGCCGACCTTGGTGATGCGGGTGTACCCGCCCTCACGGTCCGCGACCAGGGGGGCGATCTCGGTGAACAGGACGTGCACGACCTCCTTGTCACCGATCACGGAGAGAACCCGACGACGGGCGTGCAGGTCGCCGCGCTTCGCGAAGGTGATCAGGCGCTCGGCCAGCGGACGCAGCCGCTTCGCCTTGGTCTCGGTGGTCTTGATGGACTTGTGCGTGAACAGGGCCGCGGCGAGGTTCGCGAGCAGCAGGCGCTCGTGGGCAGGACCGCCCCCGAGACGGGGACCCTTCGTGGGCTTAGGCATTTCTCAATACTCCAGATCGAAACGTTCGGATGCGGGCCTGGATCAGGCGTTCTCGTCGTCGTAGCCGCCGTAGAAGTGGGCGCCGTCGAAACCGGGCACCGAATCCTTCAGCGACAGGCCGAGCGAGATGAGCTTGTCGCGCACCTCATCGACCGACTTCTGCCCGAAGTTGCGGATGTTCATCAGCTGCGTCTCGGAAAGGGCGACCAGCTCCGAAACAGTGTTGATGCCTTCGCGCTTGAGGCAGTTGTACGACCGGACCGACAGGTCGAGATCCTCGATGGGCATCGACAGCTCGTTGGTCAGGACGGTCTCGACCGGCGCGGGTCCGATCTCGATACCCTCGGCCTCGACGTTCAGCTCACGGGCCAGGCCGAACAGCTCGGTCAGGGTGCGACCGGCGGAGGCGACCGCATCCCGCGGGGTGATCGCCGACTTCGTCTCGACATCCAGCACGAGCTTGTCGAAGTCGGTGCGCTCCCCGGCGCGCGTCGCGTCGACACGGTAGCTGACCTTCAGCACGGGCGAGTAGATCGAGTCGATCGGGATCTGGCCCGCTTCGCTGAACTCGCTGCGGTTCTGGGTCGCCGAGACGTAGCCGCGACCGCGCTCGATGGTCAGCTCGAGTTCGAACGGTGCCTTGTCGTTGAGGGTGGCGATCACGAGCTCGGGGTTGTGGATCTCCACACCGGCGGGAGCCGAGATGTCGGCGGCCGTGACCTCGCCGG
>JAATGR010000069.1 GCA_015654575.1 Actinomycetales bacterium | reverse complement strand
GGACTCGGCGACGGCTCGCTGAGCGTGCGCGCGATCGACGGACGGTCGACCGAGCTCGCGGCGGAGTCCGTGGCCGAGGTACGCCGCCGCATCCTCGCCGAGCCCTACCGCTACGTCGGGCGGGAACTGCTCCCGCTGTCGCAGGTACCGGCATGGTCGGCGATGGCGAGCGCGGATGGCGGCGCGGTGCCGCGCCCGGTGACCCTGCGCACGTTCACGATCCGCGACGGCTCGGCCTACCGGCCCCTGGTGGGCGGGCTGGCGACCCTCGCCGGCACGTCCGCGCTGGCCCCGGTCACGAAGGACGTGTGGGTGCTGAAGGCGGCCCAGGGCGATCCCGACCAGGGACTCGTCGCTGTCGCCCCGCTCGCCCTCACGCGCTCGACGCCGGTGCTCGCCCCTCGCGCCCAGGAGGATCTGTTCTGGGTCGGACGGTACGCCGAGCGCGCGGAGGACCTGCTGCGTCTGGTGATCGCGACGCACGCCTTCACCGAGCAGTTCGAGGACGCCTCCTCCACGACCGGCGGGCACGCGCTGACCGTGCTCAACCGTGCCGCGGAGCACCTGCTGCCGCGCCGGCACGCGGACCCGGCCGAGGAGCTGCGTTCGCTCCTGCTCGACGTCGACCGACCGGGCTCGGTCGCCCACTCGTTCGAGCGGCTGCGCGAGGCGCTTGAAGAGGTGCGCGATCAGCTGTCCGGTGATGTGTGGCGCGTGTTCGGCGCGGTCGAACGCTCCGCGGCGACCCTGCGCGGCTCCCGGCACGCGCAGCGCATCCCGGAGGCGGCGGGACGGATGCTGACGGGGGTGCTGTCCCTCCAGGGAGTCACCGCGAACATGATTCAGGACGCCGGCTGGCACATGATCGAGATCGGCCGGTACCTCGAACGCACGCTGCAGCTGTGCACCCTGCTGTCGGCGATGACGGCAGGGGTCGAGCCAGGGGCGGCCGAGCGCGCTGTCCTGGAGGGTGCGCTCATGGCGGCGGAGAGCTCGGTCACGCATCGGCGCCGGTACCGGGGCGATGTCCGCATCCGCGGCGCGCTCGAGCTCCTGCTCACGGATGCGGCGAACCCGCGGTCGATCGCGTTCTCGCTCGAGCGCGTGCGCACGCACCTGCAGGCGTTGCCCGCCTCGACCGGTTCCACGCGTCCCGAGCGCCTGCTTGAGCAGCTGGAGGAGGTCGTGGCGGTGGTCGATCTCGGCGCACTCGCTGTTCGCGACGGTGGCCGGCGGCCGGCGCTCGCCGCGTTCGTCGCCGAGACGTCGGAGCAGACGCAGCGCCTGTCGGAGGCGATCCTGCAGGTGCATGTGGCGAGCGGTCCGCTGCCCCAGGCGCTGTCCGCGCTCTCTCTCGTCGAGGAGCAGCTGAGCGCATGAGATACCGCGTCACCCATCGCACTGACTACTCCTACGACGCCGATGTGAGCGGCAGCTTCGGCTTCGCCCATCTGACGCCGAGGGACCTTCCGGCGCAGCGCGCATCCGATCATCGGGTGAGCATCGAGCCGGCTGCCGGGGACCTGCGCCAGCACGTCGACGGATACGGCAACACGGCGACGTACTTCCACGTCACTGCGCCGCACCGTCGGCTCACGATCGACGCGACCACCGAGGTCGACGTGATCGCACCGGCCTACGACCCGACCGCGCTGGCCGAACCCTGGGAACGGTCGCGTCCGCTCGTGCACGACGATCTGCGGGGAGCCTGGTCGGCGTCGGAGTTCTCGCTCGCCTCGCCCAAGGTGCTGCAGGTGCCGGAGGCGACCGACTACGCGGCGGCGTCGCTGCTGCCGGAGCGGCCCATCGGGGAAGCCGTGACGGATCTGATGCACCGGATCACCTCCGACTTCGACTACGACAGCACGGCGACGACCGTCACGAGCACCGTGCCCGACGTGTTGTCCACCCGCGCGGGCGTCTGCCAGGATTTCGCGCATCTGGCGCTGGCCTGTCTGCGCGGCCACGGCGTCGCCGCGCGCTACGTCAGCGGCTACCTCGCCACGACGCCCCCGCCCGGCAAAGACAGGGTCGTCGGGGCAGATGCCTCGCACGCCTGGGTGGCGGTGTGGCTCCCCTCGTCCGGACAGTGGCTCGCCTTCGACCCGACGAACGACCAGTGGGTCGCCGACCGTCACGTGACGGTCGCCTGGGGTCGCGACTACGGCGACGTCACCCCGGTCAAGGGCGTGATCTACACCGAGGCGAAACGGTCGACCCTGCGGGTATCCGTGGACGTCGCGCCGCTGGAGTCGTACGCGCCGGCCTGAGCGGGCACATGCCGGGGCGGATGCGCGGCGGGTGGTCACACGACGGAAGGGGGCGGGCCGGGGCGAGGTGTGACAGGCTCAGCGTGTGAAGTCCTTCCGGTGCCGCGCGTGCGGCAATGACCTGTACTTCGAAAACTCGGTCTGCGTCGCCTGCGGCGTGAGCCTCGGTTACTCGCGCGACGAGGCGGCGATCGTCACGGTGGACGATGCCGGCCGCTACGTCGACGCCACCGGTCTGGTGTGGCACGTGTGCCGCAACCTCAACCTCTCCGGCTGTACCTGGCTCGCCCCGCTGGAGGGGGGGCAGTGCTCGGCGTGCGATCTGACGCGCACCCGCCCGAACGATGCGGATGCCGCCGGCATCGGACTGTTCCCGGTCGCCGAGCGAGCCAAACGCTGGCTCGTCGCCGAGCTCGACCGGTTGGGCTTCCCCGTCGCCGGCAAGGACGACGATCCGGATCGCGGGCTGTGCTTCGACCTGCTCTCCAGCACGTCGGAGAACGTCGTGATCGGCCACGACGCCGGGGTCGTCACGATCGACCTGGCCGAGGGTGACGACGCGCACCGGGTGAAGGTGCAGGCACAGCTCGACGAGCCCTACCGCACCATGTTGGGGCACTTCCGGCACGAAGTGGGGCATTACTACGAATGGCTGCTGGTGGAGGGATCCGATCGGATCGACCGAGCCCGCGAGCTGTTCGGCGATGAGCGCGCCGAGTATCAGGCCGCCATCGATCGCCATTACGCAGAGGGTCCGCCGGAGAACTGGACGTCGTCGTACCTCTCGGCCTACGCGACGATGCATCCCTATGAGGACTTCGCCGAGACCTGGGCGCACTATTTGCACATCTGCGACACGATCGAGACCGCGGGAGCGTACGGGCTGACGGCTGTCGGCGGCGTCGACGCGTTCTCGATCTTCCGCGACCTGGTGACGGGCGTGTGGATGCCGATGTCGATCGCGCTGAACATGATCAACCGGTCGATGGGCACCGACGACCTGTATCCCTTCGTGATCCCCGCTCCGGTGCTCGACAAGCTGGACTTCGTCGCCTCGTTGCGACCGCCGCGCTGAGCTCGTCCGTGAGTGGCCGCGAGGCCGTCTCACGCAAGGTCTCGATCGGGTCACGATCGGGGCCCAGCGGCGCGAAATGGCGGGCGCTGATCGTGCGTCGTCTCCGGATGCGCGTGCCGTTCCGGGGCGGCGGCTGCCGATCGACGTACCGTGATCGGGGAGGGACGATGGCACGCATCGGAGGACGCAACAGCTTCGTGGCCTGGCTCGCCGGACTCGGCTGCGCCGCGGTGCTCGGAACCCTCGTCGTCCTGGTGGCTCCGGCCATCCCCGCGGCCGTCACCCTCGTCGGCGACACGTTGCGCGGTACGGAGGCCGTCCCCGCTTTCGTGCCGTCGCCTGCGGCGACCGCCGACGACACCTCGACCCCGGAATGTCGCGCCCTCTACACGGAGGCGTTGTGGTCGGAGCTGACTCAGCGCGTCGGCGGCGATCCGCAGCAGAGCTCGGACGCCCCGTCGACCACGGCCGTCGGTCTTGCGGACGCCCTCGCCCCGTCGGTCCGGGTGACGTGCGTGTTCACGGGGACGAACGCGGGGCGCATCGTCACCACGGTCTCCGAGGTCGCGGACGATGCCGCGACCATCGCCCGCACGGCGCTGGTCGCGGACGGATTCTCGTGCGCCGCCAGCGGCGGCGGCGTCGACTGCAGCCGCACGATCGACGGCGTCGTCGAGGAGGACGTCGTACGCGACGGGCTGTGGGTCACGACGATCTTCGACGGTTGGCAGCCGGACAGCTACACCGCTCGGATGGCCCAACAGCTCTGGTAGATGGACCGAATCGCCGCGACGGCTGCGCGCCTTCGCGGTTGCGACCGCAGCGGCCGGTACCCTCGCCTCGCGGGCGAATGCCCCGCATGAGGAGCGGATTGCGATGAGTGACCCGAACACGACCCCCGAGAACGAGACCGTCGAGGACGTGCCGTCGGTCGACGACGCCGTCGCACGCGCCAATGAAGGACTCGCGGATGCCGAGGCGGCCAGTCTCGCCGCGGTGACCGAGACCGCGGAGGAGCAGCCGATCGCGGCAGCCGATCCCGAACCGGTCGCCCCGGAGCAGGCGGCCCCCGAAGCGACGTCCGATGATGCTCCGGCCGGTGACGCCGCTCCGGAGACGGCGGCGGATACCCCCGCCCCGGTGGTCGCGGATGCTGAGCCCGTGGCCGACGCCGCCGATGCGGAGGACGCCGAACCCGTCGCCTGGTACGACCAGCCCCTGGAAGACACTCCCGGAGCTGCCGACCCCGTCATCGCGGAGGCCGCCGTCGTGGAGGCCGCTGCGGCCGAGCCCGAGACCGTCGATGCGCCCGAGACCGTCGCCTCGACCGCCGTATACGCTCCGCCGGCGGACACGTTCGTCGCCGCGGCATCGCAGCCGATCTTCGTCCAGGCACCGGAAGCACCCCGCCCCCGCGGCAACCGCGGTGTCGCCGGCGCCATCGGGCTGCTGGCCGCCGTCGCGTTCGCGATCCTCACCTTCGGCATCCAGTTCGGGGCGGCCTTCGTGCTCGGCGACGTCACGGCGTCGAATGCCAGCGCGTTCGCCGCGGCGCTGGCGTCCTCCTGGGTGTTCTGGGTGCCGGTGGTCTTCTTCTTCTTCGGCTTCTGGTTCCTCGGAGCGATCCTCAACCGCGCACGCTGGGGACACTGGGCCATCTGGGGTCTGCTGGTCGGTGCGGTGGCCTACGGCGGCTACATCTTCGGCGTGCTCTTCGAGGCGCCGTTCTGGACGCTCACCGCGAGCGCCGGCCGGGCGCTGGTCGCCGACACGTGGTTCGCCCCGTTCGCGATCGTCTCGTTCGTGGTCGGTCGCGAGGTGACGATCTGGTTCGGTGCGTGGGTGGCCGCTCGTGGCCGCCGCGTCACCGAGCTCAACGAGGTGGCCCGTGCCGAGTACGAGCGCACGCTCGAGGCGGGCCCGCAGCTCTACCAGCAGTGATCGTGGCACGGTCGCGGCGGTGAGCAGCGGTCCCGCCTCGGGTCGGCCGCCGGTGGCCCCGCCGGTGGCGCTGGCGTTTTGCGTGATCGGCTTCGTCGCGCTCGTCATCGCGGGGCTGGGGCTGGTGAGCCTTGCCGCCGACTCCGACGTGATCTCCGCGCCGGGGATCGGCCAGGCGCCGGGGGCGGTCGGGATCGCCGCCGCGGCCGCCGGTTTCGCTGCGACCCTGTGGTGGATCATCCGCCTCGGGCATCCCGCCTTTGGGGCCGTCGTCCTGGTGGTCGCCGCGACCGCCGTCTGCTACGTCGTGATCACCGGGCTCGTCGCCGCGATCACGGCCGCCGACGTCGCGATCGGGCTGGCGGTCGCCGGACGGCTCGCGATCGGCTGGGCCGCGGCGACGGTGGACCTGGCGTCCCTGATGGCGGGGTGGGCGGGAATCGCCCTCGTTCGCACCCGGGCGCGCCGTCCGCGCTGGCCATGGGAGCGCTCGGACGACCGGTGACGGCCCGGTCCGTGCGCAGTTCCGCGGAATCGTGGTGCGGACGGCTACCGTGGTCCTCGTGGAGCGATCGCTCGAGACCCAGGTGAGCCAGGCGGTGGACGCGTGGCTCCGTTGGCTGCCCCGGTGGGCGCCCGCGACGCATCGGGGACGGGTGGCACCCTGCCGGCGCTGTCTCGGCTCGCCGATCCTCTCGGCGGCCGGTGTCGGCTCCGACGTGCCGCACGGCGTGCAGCACGGCCTCTCGACGCGGCTGAAGACGATCGTCGACCATGCCGTCGCCGACTACACCTCCCGCAACCTTCCGCTGCTCCAGGCGGAGCTCGACCATCAGGCGACGCGCAACCGGTCTCGCAGCTACCGGCCCGCCGAGAACCTCGATCCCGAGTTCGACGGGCTCCCGATGGATCCGGACCCGAATCCCGAGGCGCCGTTCCTGTTCACGATCGCCGGGCTCGCCGAACAGGCCGATGCCGCGGTCCCCGAGCTCCCGCCGCTGACGGAGGAGGCCAAGGTCGCCCTCCGGCAGGAGGTGGGGCTCGCCGACGACTATGCCAATATGATCGGCCGTGAGGTCTGCGTTGTCCTGCTCCACCATCGACTGCGCATCCAGTCGGCGATCTCGCAGCACGTCGAGCCGCAGATCGAAGCCTTGCTGGATGAACTGACCCGCTCGCTCGACGCCCCCTTCGACCCCCGTGACCTCGACGGTCCCCGACTCTGAGACCGACCGCACATGCCGCTAATCCTCCTCGGCGCCGACAACACCTCCGTGAGCGGCGGAGACCTCCTGCTGCTCATCCTCGCGTCGATGCTGCCCGCCCTCGTCCTCTACCTGTGGACCGCGCTCGCGCTCTCGCGGGTGTTCGCGAAGCTCGGCATCGCCGGGTGGAAGGCCTGGGTGCCGATTTACAACAGCGCCGTGCTCCTGCGGGCGGGCGGTCTCAGCGGCTGGCTGCTGCTGCTTCTGCTCATCCCGTTCTTCGGTGCGGTCTTCGTTTACGTGGCGATCGTGACCGCCGCGCATCGCATCAACGAGTCGTTCGGCTACGGCGGCGGGATGACGGTGCTCGCCGCATTCCTCCTTCCGGTCTGGGCGACGGTCCTCGGCTTCGGTCCGGCGGGGCCCGGGGCGCGGCGTCATCAGGACAATGACGTCGTGACGGGGGCGGATGCCGATGCAGCGCTGCGCGCGATCTCGCCAGACTTCGGGCGGGCCGGCGGGGAGTCGCCGGTCTTCGGGGGCAGACCCGACCTCGTCTCGCCGTCGGCCTGGATCCCGGCGGCCGTGACCCCGGCGCCGGCACCGCTGCCTCCGGTCGATCAGGTCGAGCCCGCTCCGCCGGTCCAGCCCGTTCCGTCCTCGGCTGGGGCGCCGCGGCCGCGGCCCGATGTCCTCGCCGCCACGCCCGAACCGGTCGGAGCGCCGGCGCCGCAGCCGGCCGAGCCGGTGACGTCGTGGTGGATGCCCGCGCCGGAGACGCCGCCGGCCGTCCGGCCGTCGATCGTCACCGAGTCCGAGGCCTTCCCGGAGGAGTCCGGCGCTGTGTCGGCCGTCGCCGGTGCGCCGGTGGCCGGGGCCCCGCGTTCGGCGAGCTCCGCGGTGTCGGCGCTCCGCCCGGACATCTCCGACCTTCCCGACCTCTCCGACATCCCCGACGAGGAGACGATGGTCGCCGCGCGGAAGCGCTCGGCCTGGATGCTGGAGCTGCCAGACGGCTCGCTGGTCGACCTGACCGGGGAGGCGGCGGTGCTCGGGCGCCGCCCGGAGTCGGTGCACACCGCGCCGGGCGCCCAACTGATCACCATCGTCGAGGAGACCCGGACGGTGTCGAAGGCCCACGCGTTGTTGCGCCGTCAGCGGGAGGGGTGGCTGATCACCGATCTCGGCTCGACCAACGGCGTGATGATCGGTGAGACCGAATTGACGCCCGGGGAGTCGGCCGAGGTGACAGGTGGTTTCCTACTCGGCGACGCGACACTGCGCCTGGTGCGGCGGGAGCCCCGATCCGTTTGACCGCACGGTCGTAGGCCGCGTATCATCGACCGGGTGTGCGTACTTGCGCGCCCTGTGTCGCGCCCCGGTGCGCGCAGGCCGTCGGATCGCACCATCTCAGGGATCGACCTGCGAACAGGTCACCCCCACGGCATACCCACTACCCGCGACGGACATCCTGCCGCACCGGTGGGTGGATGTGGGTCCGGTCCGACACGGAGGGAAACCTCCGCGAGGGCCGGGCGAGACCACTTGCTGTCACCGTGCAGCACTGAAAAGGAGAGAACGTGCCAACCATTCAGCAGTTGGTTCGCAAGGGGCGCGCGCCGAAGGTCTCGAAGACCAAGGCGCCCGCGCTGAAGGCGAACCCGCAGCAGGCGGGTGTCTGCACCCGCGTGTACACGACCACCCCGAAGAAGCCGAACTCGGCCATGCGCAAGGTCGCCCGTGTGAAGCTCCGCAACGGTACCGAGGTCACCGCCTACATCCCCGGCGAGGGCCACAACCTGCAGGAGCACTCGCTCG
>JAATGR010000214.1 GCA_015654575.1 Actinomycetales bacterium | reverse complement strand
CCCGACCCCCGACGATCCCCCCGTCGACGACGATCCCGTTCCCGTCGTCCTGCCCGCGCCGACGATCGTCGTTGACGCGAGCGCGGGCACCCTGGTGTATCCGGAGCTGTCCGGCACGGATGCGACGCACGGTGCGACGATCACGCTCACCGACGCCGATGGCACGGTCTGGGCCAGCACCGTCGCCGACGACACCGGCTCCTGGCAGGTCGACGAGTTCTCCGGCAACGCATGCGCAACCGACGCCTCCGCCTATCTGCCCTCCGGAACGCACTTTTTCACAGCGACGCAGACGGTGGCGGACGCCACCTCAGCCGCGTCCGCCGCCGTCTCCTTCACCGTCGCCGCGCCGCCGACGATCATCGCGCCCGCGTCCGGCGAGAGCGTCTCACAGAACGGCTTCGCACTGGTCCTGAGTGGCGAAGCCGGCACATCGGTGCAGCGCATCAAGCTGCCCGACGCCTCGCCGTGCCGGCCCGGCCTGATGGAGCTGCAGGCGGATGGCTCGTTCAATAACGTCTTTGTCGTCCCGCAGACCGGGCCGATCACGATCGGCACGCGCTACGTCGATCCGACGACAGGCCGCCACGGACCCGCTTCGTTCGTCACGTTCACCGCTTTCTGAGCGCAGCGTGCATCGGGTACGCTGTCGGAAGCAGGGGGAGTATTCCCACGCGGTGCGGCCGTCATCACGGATGTCCCGAGACATCCCGGCCCGCCGGCCCGAACATCGGGTGGAGGAGACCTTGAGGTCTTTTGCCAACCTTCGGAGCAGCCGTGCACATCACCCCGCTCATCTGGATCGTCACCATCGCGGTGACGATCGCTTTCTTCGTCTATGAGTTCTTCGCGCATGTGCGCAGACCCCACGAGCCGACTGTCGGGGAGTCGGCGCGCTGGTCGGCGTTCTACATCTCGCTGGCGCTGCTCTTCGGTATCTCCATCGGCGTCGTGGCCGGTTGGGCTCCGGCCGGCGAGTACTTCGCCGGATACCTGACGGAGAAGGCACTGTCCCTGGACAATCTCTTCGTCTTCCTCATCGTGATGGCGGGGTTCGCGGTGCCGCGGGCATATCAGCAGAAGGTGCTGATGATCGGCATCGTCATTGCGCTGATCATGCGCGGAGGCTTCATCGCGGCGGGCGCCGCCCTGATCGAGAACTTCTCCTGGGTCTTCTACCTGTTCGCCGTGCTCCTCCTGGTTCTGGCGTGGCGGCAGGTCGCGAGTCACGGCCACGAGCCCGATCCGACCAAGAACATGCTCGTCCGAGTTGCACGGCGCATCCTGCCGGTGAGCGAGGAGTACGACGAGGACAGATTCGCGACCCGCCGCGCGGGACGGTGGATGGTCACCCCGATGCTGCTCACCGTGGTTGCGATCGGCTTCATCGACCTGGTGTTCGCGCTCGACTCGATCCCCGCGGTCTACGGCCTCACGAGCGATCCCTACATCGTGTTCACTGCGAACGCGTTCGCGCTGATGGGGCTGCGTCAGCTGTTCTTCCTCGTCAGCGGCCTGCTGGAGCGACTCGTCTATCTCTCGCAGGGCCTCGCGGTCATCCTCGCCTTCATCGGTGTGAAACTGCTGCTGCACGCCCTGCACGTGAACGAGGTGTCCTTCATCAACGGCGGCGACCCGGTGTCCTGGGCTCCGGAGATCCCGATCTGGTTCTCACTGGTGTTCATCGGCGTGACCATCGCCGTAGCCACCGTCGCGAGTCTGCTGAAGACCCGGTCGAACGTCAGCCGATGAGCCGCTCCACCCGGGCCAGCAGGTCGCGAGGCGAGAACGGCTTGGTCACGAAGTCGTCGACGCCGGTCGCGTAGGCCAGCTCGCGGTCGGCGTCCTTCGCCCGCGCGGTGAGCATCAGGATGCGGGTGCGCTCGAACCGGATGTCGGCTCGAATCTCGGCACAGACCTCGATCCCGTTCTTCCGCGGCATCATCCAGTCGAGGATCACGATGTCGGGCACCAGGATGCGCGCCTGCTCCACGCCTGCGGCACCGTCGCAGGCCACGACCACGTCGTGTCCGGATGCCGCGAGCCGAAAGCTGATCAACCCAGCCACGTCACTGTCGTCCTCTACGACGAGGATGCTCGCCATCTCCGGCCTCCCGCTCCTTTCCGGAATCATATCGACGGCACAGCGGGCACCACGACGAAAGCGAAGATCACCGCGAGCGGCGTGACGGGGCGCGATGGGCCGCGCGGTATACGGTTCCTGTATGCAACCGGTGCTTCGCCCCGATCGCCTCGCGGCGCCGGTGCCACCGCCGTGGGTCGCGCCCTGGTGGATATGGCCGATCGCCGGGATGGTGATCTTCGGGATCGAGGTCGTCGGGGTGGCCGGCAACCCGGCCGGCAGCAACGTCATTGCCTGGTGGCCCGGTGCGGGGCTGTGCGTCCTGTTCGTGCTGATGGCCGGTGCCCGGCGCCGCTGGACCGCGCTGACCGGCGTCTTCGTCGTCACGGTGGCGGCCACCCTGATCGGCGGGCGCGAGCCGACGATGAGTGCCCTGTTCGGGGCGGCGACCGTCGTCGAGACGGCGATCATCACCCTGGTACTGCAGTGGCGGGGGCGCAGCTTTCGACTCGGAAGGACCCTCGACGCGTTGCATTTCATCGTCGCTGTCGCGCTGGGCGCGTCGGTGATCGGGATGACGGCGGGTGTCACCGCCATCATCCTCGACGGCAACGGGTTCGTCGAGTCGGCGCTGCACGCCGCCGTCTCCCATGCCGCCGCCGTCCTTCTGATCGCCCCGTTCGGAGCGCTGCCGAGCTGGACGTCGGCGAAGGATCAATGGGCGGAGATCCTCGTGCAGAGCGTTCTGCTCGTCGCCGCCGTGGGGTTCGTGTTCGCGCCAGGATCGTACCTGCCGCTGGGGTTTCTGGTGTTCGCGTTCATAGCGTGGGCCGGCTTCCGCTTCCCGATGCCCATCGCGCTCGCACAGGCGCTCGCCGTCTCGGTTGCGGTGCTGCTGATGACGCTGGCGGGCGGCGGACCGTTCCTGACATCGGGCCTGGGCACGCACGAGCTGATGATGGTCGTCGAGGCCTACATGGTCGTGCTGGCTACCATCACGATCCTGCTCGTGACCGCGCGGTACGAGCTCAGACAGGCCACGCGGACCGCGCTGAACGTCTCCCAGCTGATCACCGGCGGCTTCCTGGACTCCCGGGTGGGGCTGCTCATCGCCGAGGACGGCCATCCCGGACCGCAGGTGTTGTGGGCGAACCGTGCCGGCATCGACGCGATCGCCGCGGAGCTGTCCGACGACGATCGATGGCAGGGGCCACTCGCCAGCCACGCCCAGGTCTCGATCTCGGACGGGACCGAGAGCATGTACAACGACCCGGCGACCGGGGCGACGATCAATCTGGTCGCGAACCGCATCGCGGGCGACCACACCCGCTTCGCCGTGCAGCTGGTCGACGTCACGGTCGCCATCCGGACCGCCCACGCTCGCCACGACGCCGAGCTCGAACGAGCCGCCGCGCAGCGAACGCGCATCGACCTGGAACGGCAGCGCGACGACTTCGTCGCGACAACCAGTCACGAATTGCGGACGCCCATCACGAGCATCGCCGGATACACCGAGCTGCTGCTGGACTCGACGACGCTCGGCGTGCTCGAACGGTCATGGGCGCAGGTCATCGCCCGCAACACGGAACGTCTGGCGGACCTCGCCGATGACCTGCTCACCCTCGCCCGGGCCCGCGCCCACCCGCAGATCGAACGACAACCCAGCCGGCGAGTGCGCCTGCGGGACGTCGTGGACGAGGTCGTCACGCTCCACCGGCCGATGGCCGACGCGAAGTCCATCGCCCTCGCCATCGACGTCGACCCGGACGCCGAGGCCATCTGCGCCCCCGCCGACCTGAGCCGGGCGCTCGGCAACCTGGTGTCCAACGCGATCACGTTCACCCCGGCCGGCGGCGATGTGCGGATCGCCCACACCATTGCCGAGGGGCGTCCCGCGATCCGGGTCTCCGATTCCGGCCCAGGGATGACGCCGGAGATCCTCGCCCACGCCGTCGAGCGGTTCTACCGCGGGCCGGACGCGGAGCGCGACAACACTCCCGGGACTGGCCTGGGTCTCGCGGTGGCCGCGGAGCTGGCGGCCCGCAACGGCGGCGCGATCCGGCTCTCCTCCCCGCCCGGCGGCGGCGTCGAGGCAACGATCGTGCTCCGGGATCAGGGGAGGGTCTGACTCAGCGCACGACCGCGGTCACCGCGTTCAACTGCCCGAGCACTTCCTCGCTGACAGAGCCCAGCAGGAAACGGGCGAAACCGGTGCGACCGTGCGAGCCGACCACCACGAGAGACGCCGTCTCCCCCGCATCGCCGATGACCAGTGCGGGGTCGCCCTCGCCCACGTTCGTCGTGACCTCCAGCGCGGGATGCGCCTCGCGGACTGCGTCCACCACGCGGTCGACGTTGCCCCGGGTGATCGACTCCAGATCGGTGAGGTAGACGTCCGGGTAGACACCGAAGTCACCCGGCACCGACACCGGGAGCCACGCCGAGACGACCACGAGCGGCTGACCCAGCCGTTCCGCCTCGGCGGCGGCGAATGTGATCGCTGCGGTCGAGGTCTCGGATCCGTCGACTCCCACAACCACCCCGTGGCGCTCGACGTCACCGGCCTCCGGCACCACGACGACGGGGCAGCGCGCACCGGCGGCGATGCGGTGACCGTGCTGGCCTCGCCGGCCGCGACCGCGCGGCTCCCCGCCGATCACGAGCAGGCCGGCGTCGGCGGTCCCCTCGATCAGCAGGGCGACCGGATCTCCGGAGCTCACGCGCACCTCGACGTCGAGCCCCGAGGCCACGAATTCCGACGCGATCTCCGCCAGCCTGGCGGCGACCGTGTCGGCCACGCGTGCGACGAGGTCGTCCTCCCCGACCGCACCCACAGCACCGCCGACCACCGAGAACAGGACAAGCCGCTCCCCCCGGTCGTGGGCGCGCCGCGCCGCCCAGTCCAGCGCACGACGCGAGACCGCCGCATCGGTGACTCCAACGATGATGGTGCCGGTCATGGTCGTCTCCTCCGAGGGGCTTGCCACCGCAAGGCTAGCCCTGATGCCGCCGCCGTGCCTCGAATCCGACGACCAGAAGCAGGCCGACGCAGGCACCGGCGGTGTTGGCAACGATGTCCAGCACGCTCGGGGTGCGCAGGCCCAGGACCACGCCCTGCACCGACTCGATCACCACCGTCGCAACGAAGGCGATGGGGATGATGAGGTAGCGCGAACGGCGCAGGATGAGGGCGAGCAGCACGCCTAACGGCACGAACAGGACGATGTTGGCGCCGAACTCGATCCGGGCGTAAGCGGGCACCGGCACAGCCCGCTGCACCAACGTGAGCAGACCTCTCGCCCCGCTGTCGACCGGAACCGGCCACACCGCGATCGTCGCCAGCACGACGATGTACGCGCACAGCCAGGCCTGGCGGATCTGCCCAGACGCACGATGACCGCCGGTGCGGCGTTCTCGCGCGAATGCATGGCCCGCCCCGTTCGGAGGATACAGTCCCCCGCGCTAGAGTCCTCTCGTGATCACCCCGCCCGAGTCCCGGATTGCGCGGCCTCGGAGGCGCATCCCGCGATGGCTGCTGATCACGATCCTCGCGGCCGCCCTCGTCGTCGTGGTCGCGATCGTCGCCACGGTCAGCTGGGGGCTCACCACCGGCATCCGCACGCTCACCGCGCAGCCGCCGGGGGTCGGGACCCGCATCGTGGTGCCGAGCGAATCGAAGGCGGCCACCGCCGCCGCCTCGACCGACCAGACCGCCGACGAGCTGGCCGCCGCGCAGTACCTGGCGGCGCAGCCGACCGCGTACTGGCTCACGCCCGAGGCGGATCCGAGCGGCGAGGTCGGCGACCGCATCCTCGGGCTGGCGAGCGAGGCGCGCGAGCAGGACGCGTCCATCGCGATCGTCATCTACGGGCTGCCGGAGCGCGACTGCAGCGCCGGGCTCTCGGCCGGCGGTCTCGACGACGCCGACTACGACACGTGGACCGCGGAGATCGGCACGGCGCTGAACTCGATCACCGACGTGCAGAAGATCGTCGTCCTCGAGCCCGACAGCCTGTCGCTGTCGCCGGAGTGCGGAAACCTCGATCAGCGGGTCGTGGAGCTGCGCGCCGCCATCGAGAACATCAAGGGCGTCGACACGTGGGTCTACCTGGACGGCGGGCATTCCAACTGGCTCTCCGCGCAGGACCAGGCGGCGCTGATCTCCCAGGTCGGCGAGCTGGACACGGTGCGCGGCTTCGCCCTGAACGTCTCGAACTACAACGACACGGCATCGGAGTTCGCCTACGCGCATGAGATCGCCGACATCCTCGGGACCGGCCACGCTCTGATCGACACCTCCCGCAACGGCGCGGGCGCCGACGGCAGCGTCTGGTGCAACCCGCCGGGGAGACTGGTGGGCGATGTCGGCGGCACATACGGCGACGACGTGGTCGATACGAATCTGTGGCTCAAGCCGCCCGGAGAGAGCGACGGAGAATGCAACGGTGGCCCCGTCGCCGGCACCTGGTGGCCTGAGGGCGCCGTCGCGCTGACGAGCGCGGTGAGGTGACGAGGAGGCTGGGACGCGCACGACGCAGACCCGTTATGTGGCAAGCGTTATGTGGCAAGATGGCCCCGCGCGCGGTCGCACGATATCTCCGTCGCGCGTTTCGATTCCGTGAGGCTGGAAGCATAGTCGTATGAGTGACGCTCCCCAGGGCCAGAAGACCGCCGTGATCGTCGAGGACGACCCGGACGTGCGTCATCTCCTGGCCGAAGTCCTCGAAGCCGCGGGCTTCTCCACCGTCTCCGTCGGCAACGGCATCGACGGCGTCCGGGCCGTGCTCGCCTACCAACCGCTGATCACGACGCTCGATGTGAACATGCCGGGCATCGACGGTTTCGAGGCGGCGCGTCGCATCCGTGAGCAGAGCAATACGTACATCGTCATGCTCACGGGCTTGGCCGACGAGGCCGACGCCGTGCTGGGGCTCAGCGCCGGCGCCGACGACTACATCGTGAAGCCCTTCCGCCCGCGCGAGTTCCGCGCGCGGATCGAGGCGATGCTGCGTCGTCCCCGGCCAGGAACGGATGCCGCGGCGTCCGCCGCCCCCCAGCAAGAGAGCGTCGGCCCCTCATTCCCGAGCGCCAGGCCGCAGGCCCCGGCCGCGCAGCTCGGCCGGCGGGCCGAGCCCCTCCCCCCGGTCGATGCTTACTCCGCGGTGGCAGCCATGCCGGACAGGTCCGTGCCCCTGGTGGTGCCGGGCGCAGAGGTCGCCATCGTATCCCCGCATCAGCTCTTGCCCGACGGTGGGCACTGGATCACCCATCGCGACCTGCAGCTCGACCCCGATACGCGCGTGGCGCTCGTCGGCGGTGCGAACATCGTGCTCACCCGCACCGAGTTCGACCTGCTGACGACCCTCCTGGAGTCCAAGCGGCGGGTGCGAAGCAAAGCCGATCTCACCCTGGTGCTGCGCGGCGAGTCGTATGTGACCTCGTATTACGTCGGCGAGGCCGATAAGCGCGCGGTCGAGGCGCACATGACGAACCTCCGCCGCAAGCTCGGCGACAACCCCGCCAATCCCCGCTACAT
>JAATGR010000262.1 GCA_015654575.1 Actinomycetales bacterium | reverse complement strand
CATGTACTCGACGCCGGTCGTGCGGCAGTACGAGTTGCGGAGCACGCCGAGGATGTCGCGCAGCTTCATGGTGCGCTTGCCGCCGAAGCCGCCGGTGACGAACTCGCGGTCCAGATCCCAGAAGGTCAGGCCGTGGTTCTCGATCTCGAGGTCGGGGTGGCTGCGCTGCAGGTATTCGAGCGGATCGATGTCGGCCATCAGGTGGCCGCGAACCCGGTAGGAGTTGATGAGCTCCTGCACGCGCGCGGCCTTGTCGATGCGCTCGGCGATGTCGACGTTGATGTCGCTCGCCCAGCGGATCGGAGCGGTGGGCAGACGCAGCGCGGCGAAGATCTGCTCGTAGAAGCCGCGCTGGCCGGTCAGCAGCTCGTGCACCTTCTTCAAAAACTCCCCGGACCCGGCCCCCTGGATGACGCGGTGGTCATAGGTGCTGGTCAGGGTGATCGTCTTGCCGATGCCCAGCTCGACGAGCGTCTTCTCGCTCGATCCCTGGAACTCCGCCGGGTACTCCAGCGCGCCGGCGCCGATGATCGCGCCTTGGCCCTTCATGAGACGCGGCACCGAGTGCACCGTGCCGATGCCGCCCGGGTTGGTCAGCGAGATCGTCGTGCCCTGGAAGTCCGCCGCGGTCAGCTTGTTGGCGCGGGCCCGCTTGACCAGGTCTTCGTACGAGGAGAGGTATTCGTTGAAGCCCAGCGACTCGGCGCGCTTGATGCTGGGCACCATGAGCGCACGGGTGCCGTCCGGCTTGGGCAGATCGATGGCGATGCCGAGGTTGATGTGCGCGGGTGCGACGACCGAGGGCTTCCCGGCGACCTCCGCGTAGAAGACGTTCTGGCTCGGGAACTCCTTCAGTGCCTGGATCAACGCCCATCCGATGAGGTGGGTGAAGCTGATCTTTCCGCCGCGGGTGCGCGACATGTGGTTATTGATGACGATGCGGTTGTCGATCATCAGCTTGGCGGGCACGGTGCGGACGCTGGTCGCGGTCGGGACGGTCAGAGACTCGTCCATGTTCGCGGCGAGGGTCTTCGTCATTCCGCGCAGCGCGGTGACCGTGTCTTCCAGCGCTTCGGGCTGGGTGTCGGAGGGTGCGGCGCTCGGCGCCTGGGCGGGGATCGGCTGCGGGGCTGCGGGCTTGGTCGTGGTGCGGGCGACCGGGGTGTTCCCGATCACCGGGATGGGCGCGGTGACGGGATGCGGATCCGCCGTGACCACCGGTGTCTGAGCTGCGGCCGTCGGCGCCTGTCCCGCCGAGCCGGTGGGCCGGTAGGCGTCCAGGATGGGCCACCACGACTGGTCGACGGCGTTCTTGTCGGCCTTGTACTGCTCGTAGAGCTCCTCCACGAGCCACTCGTTGGCTCCGAACTCTCCCTCGCTCGACACCCCGACGCCCGTCACCTGGCTCGACACTGAAGATCGCCTGCTTTCCTCGGTTTTCTCACGACCGCGTCGGGCATGCTCGACCCTCGACGCACCGCTCTTCATGCTAGCCCGTTCCGGGTCCGCGAAGCCGCGTGACGGCCCGTGCGAGGGCAACGATTGTGCAGGACTATCCGCACTGTCAGGAATCGCCAACCTTGACAGATCTGGAGTTCTCCGGCGAGCAGCCCGACATCGACCTCAGCTATTCGCCTGTGTTCCTGGTCTCGCGCCCTTCCGCGGTGACCGGCCGGCCGCCAAGCGGGCAGGGCGCTGCCGGTCAGCCGGTGACGGCGGGCGGGGGCACGGGCGGCATCACGTAGACTGATGCGCACGATGGACGACCCCCCCAGTCGCAGACCCTCGCCCCACCGACCGGCCCCCGACACCGGGGGTGATGCGTGATGGACTACGTCATGCTGGGGGTGGGGCTCCTGCTCACGATCGGCACCGGACTGTTCGTCGCCAGCGAGTTCGCGCTCGTCGGCCTGGACCGCGCCGACCTTGAGGCGCGTCGCGATGCGGGTGAGACCCGCCTGTCCCTGACGATCTCGGCGCTAAAGAGGACGTCGACGCATCTGTCGAGCGCTCAGCTGGGCATCACGCTGACCACACTGCTGACCGGTTACGCGATGGAGCCAGCGATCTCCAACCTGATCGCGCCGGTGTTCCAGGCATGGGGGATGCCGGACGGCGTCCTCGAGCCGGTGGCCGCGATCGTCGGCATCGGCATCGCGACGGTGTTCTCAATGATCCTGGGCGAACTTGTGCCCAAGAACTTCGCGATGGCCGTCCCCCGCGCCACCGCGAAGCTCGTCCTGCCGTTCCAGGTCGGGTTCACCGCGGTGTTCCGGCCCGCGGTCGCGGTGCTCAACGGCAGCGCCAACGGCGTGCTCCGTGCCATCGGCATCGAGCCGAAGGAAGAGCTGTCCGGGGCGCGCACCGCCGAGGAGCTCTCCAGCCTGGTGCGGCGATCGGCCAGTGCCGGTGTGCTCGAGCAGGACACGGCGTCACTGCTGGACCGGAGCCTCACCTTCGCGCGGCTGACCGCCGCCGACGTCATGACGCCCCGTCCCCGGGTGCACGCGATCGCGGCGCAGAGCGCCGTCGAGGAGGTGGTGCGGCTGGCCCGCAGCACCGGGCACAGCAGGTTCCCGGTCTTCGAGGACTCGATGGACGACATCGTCGGGATCGTGCATCTGAAGGCCGCGGTCGGCGTGCCGCGCGAACACCGCGCCGAGGTGCCGGCGGCCGCGCTGGCGAGTGAGCCGCTCCGCGTGCCCGAGACCGTGCACCTGGACGTGCTCGTCGCGGAGCTGCGCTCCCGCGGGTATCAGATGGCGGTCGTCGTCGACGAGTACGGGGGCACCGCCGGGGTGGTCACCCTGGAGGACCTCGTCGAGGAGATCGTCGGCGAGGTCCTCGACGAGCACGACCGGCGTCGCGCCGGCGTGGTGCGCGGTGCCGACTCGCTCACCTTCCCGGCGAGTCTGCGCCCGGACGAGCTGTGGACCGGCGCGCGGGTCCGGGTGCCCGACGGCGACGTGTACGACACCGTCGGAGGGTTCCTGATGAGCGTTCTGGAGCGCATCCCCGCCGTCGGGGACGTGGTGCGCATCGAGGACGGCACGCTGGAAGTGGTGCGCATGGACGGGCGACGCGTCGACCGGGTGCGCTTCACCCCGGACGCCGCCGACGCGGGCGACAGGGTCGAGGGGGGTGACCCGCGATGAGCGACTGGGCCGGCATCCTGTGGCTCGTGCTGTTGCTGGCGTGCAACGGCTTCTTCGTGGCGAGCGAGTTCGCGGTCATCTCCGCCCGGCGCTCGCAGATCGAGCCGATCGCGGAGAAGGGATCGCGTGCGGCCAAGACGGCGCTGTGGGCGATGGAGCACGCGACGCTCATGCTCGCGACCAGCCAGCTCGGGATCACGATCTGCTCGTTGGTGATCCTGAACGTCTCCGAACCGGCGATCCACCACCTCATCGCCGAGCCGCTGGGGTGGACCGGCTGGACCGAGACGACGGTCGACGTCGTCGGGTTCGTCGTCGCCCTCATCGTGGTGTCCTACCTGCACGTGGTCTTCGGCGAGATGGTTCCCAAGAACATGGCCTTCTCGATGCCCGACCGCGCCGTGCTGCTGCTCGCGACTCCGCTGGTGTGGGTCTCGCGCGTGTTCCACCCGGTGATCGTCGCGCTGAACTGGATCGCCGGCCACGCCGTGCGCCTGGCCGGGGTCGAACCCCGCGACGAGGCCGCGTCGACCTTCACCCTGGACGAGGTCGCGACCATCGTGGAGCAGTCGCGTCGCGAGGGCGTGCTCGACGACTCGGCGGGGACGGTCACGGCGGTCGTCGAGTTCACGGACAAGAAGGCGAAGGATGTCGCCGTGCCTCTCGCCGAGCTCGTGACCCTCCCGACGGTGACGACTCCGGCGCAAATCGAACGGGCCGTCGCTGAGCACGGATTCTCGCGCTATGTCATCGTCGACCCGGCCGGCAACCCCGTCGGCTACGTCCATTTGAAGGACGTGCTACGGGTGGCCGAGAAGGGCGACGAGGAATACCTGGCCCGGCCGATCCCCGCCAAGCGCGTGCATCGGATGGTGCCAGTGCTGGAGACCACCGATCTGGAGGACGCGCTCGCGCTCATGCGCCGGGCCGGCCGTCACCTCGCCGAGGTGCGCGATGCCGACGGCGTCACGACCGCCGTGCTGTTCCTCGAAGACGTCATCGAGGAGCTGATCGGCGAAATCGAGGACGCCACGCGGCGAGCCCGGTGACTCCTCGACCCGGATCGGTAGGGTGATCGCGTGCGGATGACGGTGCAGTGGTCGGCGGCGGATGCCGCGCGCTCGCTGCGAGCGCCCGGCGACGCGGACGACAAATACAGCCGCGGAGTGGTGGGGATACGCACCGGCTCCGACCTCTACCCGGGCGCCGCGGTGCTGGGCGTCGAGGCCGCGTGGCGCACGGGTGTGGGAATGGTGCGATACCTCGGAGCCCGTCGCGCGGAGGACCTCGTGCTCGCACGGCGTCCCGAGACGGTGACTGCGCCGGGGCGTGTACAGGCGTGGGTCCTCGGATCCGGCACGGATGCGGCGTCCCGCACTGCGGCGCAGACCGACGAGCTGCGTCGGATCCTGCGGGGCACGCAGCCGGTCGTGGTGGACGCGGGCGCGCTCGATCTCGCCCCGGGCGCGAGCGCTCCGCGGATCGTCACCCCGCATGCTCGCGAGCACGATGCATTGCGCGCGCGCCTGGGCCTCGATCCGGCGCCGGCGGATGCCGACCTCGCGGTCCGAGCCGCGGCGGCCGCGGAGACGGCGGCGGCGCTCGGCTGCGTGGTGCTGCTGAAGGGGGCCGTGACACTGGTCGCCGATCCCGACGCCACCGTGCGTCAGGTCGTGGCCGGCACGGGCTGGCTCGCCACCGCGGGAACCGGCGACGTTCTGGCGGGCACCATCGGCGCCGTGCTGTCGGGCGTCGCCGCCGGGGCCGAGTCCGCGGGCACCGACACATCGGACGCCGCTCTGCTGGCGGATGCCGCAGCCACCGGAGCCTGGCTCCACGGTTTCGCCGCCCGCGCGGCGGTCGCCGCGCACAGCGGCGGACCGATCACCGCGCTGGACGTCGCCGAGCAGCTGCCGTACGCCGTCGCGGCGGCGATCGCTCAGGGTGCGCCGCAGCGCGCCCCTTAGGATTGTGAGCCGTGTCAAGAAGAGCCGTGCTGTGGATCGCGTTCCTCGCCGTCCACCTCGTAGTGGCGGTGTTCGGATGGATCATGCCCAACGGGCCGATGGGGGATGTCTACCTCGTCTATGAGAAGTGGTCGAGCGAGTTCCTGAACGGCGGGACATACAGCTACACCGATTCGGACTCGAATCACGTCTTATCCCAGTACGTCGGCTACGTCGGCCTCAACGTCGGCTGGGTCTATCCGCAGCTCGCCCTCATCCCCATGCTGCTGACGTGGGTGCTCGGCTGGGCGATCGGCTACACGGTTGCCTGGGCAGTGCTGGTCACCGCCGTGGACGCCGCCGCATTCGCGGTGCTCGTGGGCAGAGGCCGTTCGGTGGGCCGGAACACGGCGGCCTGTTTCTGGCTGGCGTTCATTCTGCTGCTGGGCCCGGTCGCGCTGTATCGTATCGATGCCATTACGGTGCCGCTCGGCATCCTGGGCTGCCTGTGGCTCGTGCGCCGACCCTGGCTCGGCTCCGTGCTGCTCGCGGTGGCGACCTGGATCAAGGTGTGGCCGGCGGCGCTCCTGGCGGCGGCCGTCATCGCGGTGCGCAGACGCCTTGTCGTCGTGGGTGGTGCGGCGGTGGTCTCGGCGGTGACCCTGGGCGTGATCGTCCTCCTCGGCGGCGGCGCGTATGCGTTCAACTTCGTGATGGACCAGACCAGCCGCTCGCTGCAGGTCGAATCGCCCGTCAGCACGTTCTACCTGTGGGACTACATGCTGGGGGGCACGTCGCGGGTCTACTACGACCCCGATCTGCTCACCTTCTACGCGACCGGGCCGAACGTGAACACCGTCATCCCGGTCATGACCCCGCTGCTGGCGATCGTCGTCCTCGGCGTCGCCGGGCTGGGGGCGTACAAGGCCTGGCGCCAGGCGAGCTTCGCGTCGTTGTTCCCGCCGCTGGCGCTGGCGCTGGTGACCGCGTTCATCGTCTTCAACAAGGTCGGATCGCCGCAATACATCGTGTGGATCAGTGTTCCGCTGGTGATCGGGCTGATGCTGGACCGGAGGCGGTGGCTGCGTCCGGCGATCCTGGCCCTCGGCATCTGTCTGGCCACCCAGATCATCTACCCCCTCACCTACTACGACCTGCTGAAGGCTCTGCCCTTCCCCGTCGTGATCATCACCATCCGCAACCTGCTGATGATCGCGCTGTTCGTCTGGTCCACCGTGTTGGTGGCGCGCACGTCCGTGCGGCCCCGTCGCCCCGACGCGATCGCCTCGACGACCGCGACCGAATCCGTCCTCACCGGAGGTATCTGATGCTCATCGCCTTCTCCGTCGCCCCCAGCGGCACCGGACGCGCCGACGGCTCCGTGCACGACGCGGTCGCGGCTGCCATCCGCGTGGTGCGGGAATCCGGGCTGCCCCACCGCACCACGAGCATGTTCACCGAGCTCGAGGGCGAGTGGGACGAGGTCTTCGACGTCGTGCGCCGGGCGACCGAGGCGGTGCTGCCGTTCGGATCGCGCGTCTCCCTGGTGCTGAAGGCCGATATCCGGCCCGGCTACAGCGGCGAGATCGACGGCAAGCTCGAGAGGCTGGAGGCCGCGTTGGACGCCGGCGTCGAGGCCGACGAGGCATCGATCCGTTCCCGCACGGAGGACTAGTCCACGGTGTGAGTCGAATCGATTCGACACGCCCGGTCCCATCTCGTAGCATGAGCGGGTGACCTCCTCGAACGCATCGAGGGGCGCGGCGACGAGGACGCTCCTCTCCCTCGCCATCGGCTCCTTCGGCATCGGCATGACCGAGTTCACGATCATGGGGCTGCTGCCCAACATCGCGGCCGACCTGCTTCCGGGCGTCTGGGCGGCTGATCAGGAGGACGCCATTGCGCAGGCCGGCTGGCTGGTCAGCCTTTACGCGCTGGGCGTGGTCGTCGGCGCACCGACGATCGCGGGAGCTGTCGCACGGTTCCCGCGGCATCGCGTCATGGTCGTCCTCGCGCTGGCCCTGACGGTGTTCACCGCGTTCACGGTAGTCGCGCCGTCCTTCGCCCTGGTCGCGGTGTCCCGCTTCCTCGCCGGGCTGCCCCACGGGGCGTATTTCGGCATCGGCGCCCTGGTCGCGGCCGACGTCCTCGGCCCGGGGAAGCGGGCCAAGGGCGTCGCGTTCGTGCTGACCGGACTCACCGTGGCCAACATCGTCGGTGTGCCGCTGGGGACCCTCCTCGGTCAGCAGCTGGGATGGCGCGCAGCGTTCGCCGTTGTCGCAGTCGTGTTCGCGCTGGCGACGATCGCGGTCTGGATCTTCGTGCCGCGCCGGCCGGGAACCCCCACCCGCACGTTCCGAGCGGAGCTCGGCGTGTTCCGCATCCCGCAGGTCTGGTATGCGCTCGGAACCGGTGCGATCGGGTTCGGCGGCTTCCTCGCGGTGTACAGCTACATCTCGCCGGTGGTGACCGACGTTGCCGGCGCACCGGAGTGGATGGTGCCGGTTGTGCTCGTCGTCGTCGGCATCGGCATGACCGTCGGCAACATCGTCGGCGGCCACCTGGCGGACATCGATCTGCGGCGCACGATCCTGTGGGGGCTGGCGGGAACCGCCGCGACGCTCGTCGTGTTCGGGCTGACCGCGCAGTGGATCGTGGCGCTCACCATCTTCGCGTTCGCCGTCGGGCTGGTATCGGCGGGGCTGAGCCCAGCGATCCAGACACGACTCATGGACGTCTCCGGCGACAACCAGTCGATCTCGGCCGCGCTCAACCACTCGGCGCTGAACATCGGCAACAGCCTCGGCGCCTTCCTCGGCGGTCTCGTGATCGCCGCCGGATGGGGATTCGCCGCGCCGGCCTG
>JAATGR010000223.1 GCA_015654575.1 Actinomycetales bacterium | reverse complement strand
GCGCTCCAGCGCGTTCCGCTCCGCTACGGCGGTTCCTGCTTCCTGCATCGCGGTGATCGCCCGCCGTGCGGGGCCCAGCAGTGCCTCACCGGCATCCGTGAGGCGGACGGGCCGGCTGCCCCGAATGTACAGGTCGGCGCCGACCGAGCGCTCCAACGCCTGGACGGAGTGGGACAACCCCGACTGGACGATCTTTTCGCGCGCCGCCGCCCGGCGGAAGCCGCGCTCCTCGGCGAGCGCGATGAAGTGCTGAAGCTGCCGGTACTCCACGTCACCTCATGATCTATTTCTTAGATTGAATCTATCTGGAACTCTTGATCTTAGATCGTTGTGGTCGGCGACGTCGACGATTTGACTGAAGCAGGCCGCTTTCCCTCCCCGGCCGATAGGAAGCGCATGTCGTCCTCTTCACAATCAACCATCGACCATGCTCACGCGGAGATGACCTCTGGAACCCGCCATCACCTCATCGGCTTCTGGCTGGTCGCCGGTGCGTTCTTCGTTCTGATGATGTTCGGCACCACGCCGACGCCACTGTGGCCGCTGTACACAGCTCAGGATCAGTGGTCCGCCGTTCAGGTGACGATGGCCTTCGCCTTCCTCGTCCTCGGAGCCGCGACCGGCCTGTGGTTCTTCGGCCATCTCTCGGATCGCTTCGGCCGCCGCCGCGTCGTCGCACCCGCCCTCCTCCTCGCGCTAATCGCCGCCATCGAGATGGCCATTTGGCATCAGTTCGTCGGAATTCTCCTTGGCCGATTCCTCGCCGGCATCGGAGTCGGACTCATGGCTGCCACTGCTACCACCTACCTCGTCGACCTGTATCGCACCGCTCGTCCCGCCGCCCCCGGGGCCCGACCGGCCCCGCTTCCGACGACCATCGCCGCGGCCGCCAACCTCGGCGGCCTCAGCCTCGGCCCGATCGTCGCCGGCGCAGTCGTGCAATGGGGTCCCGGCGACCCGCTGACGACGCCCTACCTCGTCCTGGCCGTTCTGCTCGCTCTCGCGCTGGGGGCCGTCCTGGCTAGCCCCGAGACCGTCGACCGCGCGGCTGCTCTCACAGATCGACCAGCCCGTTTCCGTCTCACGGCAGACAGCCGTGGTCTGTTCACCGCCGCGGCCGCCGTCGGGTTCGCCACTTTCGCGATTCTCGGAATCTTCTCCTCGGTGGGTTCCCTCATCGTCCATCAAGAGCTGCACGTCGCTTCGCCCTTCATCTGGGGCGTGGCCGCCTTCGTGCCGCTCGCCGCCTCGGCAGCGACCCAGTTGCTCGTCGTACGGTGGAGCCCCCGCCGGATGCTGTCGGTGGGCGTCTGGTTTCTTCCCGTCGGGCTCGGCGTCGTGGTGTACGCCGTTCAGAGCCCCTCGCTCACGGCCTACCTCATCGGCGCGGCAATCGCCGGATCCGGCGCGGGCCTGCTCTTCAAGGCAGCCCTGGCAGTAGCCGCACGTGCCGCCGATCCATCCTCCCGAGGTGGCGTGCTTTCCGCGTTCTTCGCCGTCGCCTATCTCGGGATGGGCATCCCACCGACCCTGCTGGCCATCGCCGAGAACTACTGGACGCCCACGATCTGCCTGGCGGTCTTCGGCGGCGCGACAGTTGCGGTCTCGGCGCTGGCGACCATCGCCACACTTCGCCACCGCGTGTAGCCAGCGGGCGAGCGAGAAATCATGAAGAAGGAGAGAGCAATGAAGATTCGCGAACTTCACGACGCGTTCAACGCAGACCAATCGGCCGCGGAGGAGAAGTATCTTGGAAAGATCCTGCGCGCCGAAGGGGTCAGCGTCTACACCGGTCAGAGTAGATACGGAACTCCGGTCATCGAGGTCGCCGACGTCGCAGGCGGAACGCACATCGCCACGTTCGTGCTCCCATACGACAAGCGAATCCGCGAGTCCTTCCGGCGGCTCAAGACAATTCGTATCGGCGCCGTCGTCACCGTCTCAGGAGAATGCCGCCTCTACGACAAGCACGACGACTACATCGTCTTCAAACAGTGCGAAGTGCTGAACGGGTGACATCTGTCGGCTCCTGAGCACAGCCCTCGACACGACGACACGGGGGTGCCGCGATCGTCGCACTCATGGAGGACATCGAGGTCATGCGGAGAGCTGCGGGCGGTATGGAGCCCACGGACACGCCACCCTGGCGCCCCCGCGCGCCTCGGAGGATCTCCGCGGACGCGGGATGCACCTCCTTCTCCGGTCCGATGTCGTAGAGGGCGGCGCACGCAGTGAAGAGTCGCGGGTGATTCTTGGCGAGGACGGCGAGAAAGAGCGCACCCGCAGCCTCGCCGTCAGCGAGGATCTGCCGATCCGTACCCTTCGTGCCGCCGAAACGTTCCGAGCCTTCCACAGGCAGCCCGAGCAGTAGGTCGAATCGCTACCGAACGAGCGCGGGGGTGAGCACCCGCGGGCGCATAAGCACCACGGCTTCTCGCTCCGCAACGAGACTCCACCCGACCCGAAAACCGCTCGGCACCCCGCCCATCATCAGGACGGCCCGAATGACGGGCTTGGCGAGAACGATCGCGCCCACCAAGACGCCCATCACCTCACTATTCACCGAAAAGGTCGTCGCAGAGCTCCATCACGCGTCAGGTCTACGAGGTCACCCATCGTCTCGCCCCGGTACCGCTCGCACTCCCCGTGGGGGACGCGATTGCGGCTGCCGACCTTGACCGCACGAATCTCCCCCGCCTCGACCTTCCGGGAAATAGTGGGCCGCGACACGCCCCTCGCGTCGGCAACCTGCTCCGACGCCATCACGCGGCGCTTCACAGTGAGAGTCACCGTCTCCCCACCGGCAGCCGCCTGCTGCACATACGCGGTGACCGACTTCAGGCGTTGCGCCGGGGCCCCCGCTCTCGCCAGCACGGTGTGCTCCTGCCACTCTGAACGGCCAGTGATGTTGATCGCTGTCCTCCTCTGCCTGTCGAGAGAAGGCACGAAAAGAGGACCGGACCCGCAGAATCCTGCGGGTCCGGTCCTGACAGCAGCCCTTCCGGGCCGAGATCACTCTAGAAGTCCCAGTCGTCGTCCTCGGTGGCCACGGCCTTGCCGATGACGTACGACGAGCCCGAGCCGGAGAAGAAGTCGTGGTTCTCGTCCGCGTTGGGAGAGAGAGCCGACAGGATCGCCGGGTTCACGTTCGTGACCGTCGAGGGGAACATCGCCTCGTAGCCCAGGTTCATCAGCGCCTTGTTCGCGTTGTAGTGCAAGAACTTCTTGACGTCCTCCGTGAGGCCGACGCCGTCATAGAGATCCTGCGTGTACTGCACTTCGTTGTCGTAAAGCTCGTACAGCAACGAGAACGCGTAGTCCTTCAGATCCTGTCGTTGCGCCTCGGAGGCGGTCTCGAGCCCCTTCTGGAACTTGTACCCGATGTAGTACCCGTGCACGGCCTCATCGCGGATGATGAGGCGGATGATGTCCGCGGTGTTGGTGAGCTTCGCCTTGGACGACCAGTACATCGGCAGGTAGAACCCTGAGTAGAACAGGAACGACTCCAGCAGCGTGGATGCCACCTTGCGCTTGAGCGGCTCATCGCCCCGGTAATAGTCGAGCACGATCTGTGCCTTGCGCTGCAGGTTCTCGTTCTCTGCCGACCACCGGAAGGCGTCGTCGATTTCGACCGTCGAGCTCAGCGTCGAGAAGATCGACGAGTAGCTCTTGGCGTGCACCGACTCCATGAAGGCGATGTTCGTGTACACCGCCTCTTCGTGCGGCGTCAGCGCGTCCGGGATGAGCGAGACCGCGCCCACCGTGCCCTGGATGGTGTCGAGCAGGGTGAGCCCGGTGAACACGCGCATGGTCAGCGTCTGCTCCTGGGGGGTGAGCGTCGCCCACGACTGCACGTCGTTAGACAACGGCACCTTCTCCGGCAGCCAGAAGTTACCGGTGAGACGGTTCCACACCTCGAGGTCCTTCTCGTCCTCGATGCGGTTCCAGTTGATCGCCTGGACATGGTCCAGCAGCGGAAGCTTCCCAGCCATCGTTCCTCTTTCCGAAAATCTTGGTCAGCGCGCTCAGAGCGTGCAGCTGACGCAGCCTTCGACCTCGGTGCCCTCCAGCGCCATCTGGCGCAGGCGGATGTAGTAGATCGTCTTGATGCCCTTGCGCCAGGCGTAGATCTGCGCCTTGTTGATGTCGCGGGTCGTGGCGGTGTCCTTGAAGAACAGCGTGAGCGAGAGCCCCTGGTCGACGTGCTGCGTCGCGGCGGCGTAGGTGTCGATGACCTTCTCGTAGCCGATCTCGTAGGCGTCCTGGTAGTACTCCAGGTTCTCGTTCGACATGAACGGTGCCGGGTAGTACACGCGACCGATCTTGCCCTCCTTGCGGATCTCGATCTTCGACGCGATCGGGTGGATCGAGCTCGTCGAGTTGTTGATGTACGAGATCGAT
>JAATGR010000060.1 GCA_015654575.1 Actinomycetales bacterium | reverse complement strand
GGTGCAGGCGGCCATCATGGCGCTGCTAGCCCGACTCAAGGACGAGCTCGGCCTGTCGATCGTGTTCATCTCGCACAACCTCGGCGCGGTACGCATCCTGTGCGAGGAGATCGTCGTGATGTGCGCGGGCGAGGCCGTGGAACAGGGGGCAACCGAGGAGGTGCTGTCCCACCCGTCGAACGAATACACACAGCGCCTCGTCGCCGCCGAGCCTCGGGTCGCGGCGCGGTCGGTGCGCTGACAGGTCTGATCCACCGACGGTACGTCGGGAGGTGCGGACGGAACCGCCCGCACCTCCCGAACTACACGCGTCACATCGCCCAGACCAGCGTCCAGGTGCCGGCGGCGACCGCGACGACGACGGCCGACGCCGCGACCGCAACGGCGAGCAGCGTCAGCACGGCATCCCGCCAGCCGAGCCGCGAGACCCGCGCCCAGGTGCGACGTCCGCCGGCGCCGAAGCCCCGAGCCTCCATCGCGGTTGCGAGCTTCGTGCCCCGGCGGATCGAGAGCACGAGAAGCGCGAACGCCTGCCCCAGGAACCTTCGGATGCGGGCGCGGACAGCGACTCCGCGGGCTCGCCGAGCCATGCCGAGCTCCTGCCAGTCGTCGATGAGCAGACCCACCAGACGCAGGCCCGCCAGCGCTCCCAGCACGAAACGTGCCGGCAACCGCAGGATCTGCGCGAGCCCGTCGGCCAGGTCGGTCGGATCAGTCGTGGCGAACAGCACGATCGAGGGCACGGCGATTGCGAGCACGCGCAGCAGGATCGCCGCGGCCAGATCGAGCGACCCCTCGCTGATCCGTACCAGGCCCCACATGAAGAAGACGTCGCCCGAGGCGCGGCCGTAGAGCACGGTCGCCGACGCCGCGATCACCGCAGCCACGACGATCGGCCACAGCCGCAGCCACAGCTGCCGCGCAGGCAGCCGCGCGAAGGGCAGCAGCAGCAGGGTCGCCGTGAGCGCCACTCCAGCCGAGACGGGATCGATCGACAGCAACAGCGTCACCGACACGATCAGCGTCGCGGCGAGCTTGGCGACCGGGTTCGTGCGCGCCAGCGGCCCGGCTGTCGCGTCCAGCGCGAAGACGCTCATCGGCTGCATCCCCTGTCGGCCTCTCGCCACGATCGGCGCCGAGAGAAGGACGACCGTCGACAGGAGATCACGGTGAACTCACCCGCAACGTGTCATCGGCCAGCAGCGCCACCAGCTCCGGGTCGTGCGACACGAGGCCGATAGCCGTACCGTTCGCACGCAGGCCGTCGATGAGATCGGCCAGCTCGCGCCAGGTGCGGGCGTCCTGGCCGTACGTCGGCTCATCCAGCAGCAGCACCGCCGGCTCGGTCACGAGCGAGGTGGCGACCGTGAGCCGCCGCTTCTCACCGCCGGAGAGCGTGAACGGATTCGCCTGGGCCAGCCGCGCCAGCCGAAGGCGTTCGAGCAACGGCTCGACGCGGGTGGCGACCTCCGACTCGGAAAGGCCGAGCGCGCGCGGGCCCACCGCGAGCTCGTCGTACACCCGGGCGGTCAGCAGTTGATGCTCGGGTGACTGGAAGACCATGCCGATGCGGGTCAGAAGTTCGCGGGAGCGCCAGCGGTTCGGCGCCCCGACTGCGCCGCGCCGAAGAAGCGCGTCGGACACCTCCAGCTCGCCCGACAGCGGCTGCCGAAGCCCCGCGAGGGTCTCGGCAAGGGTCGATTTCCCGGCGCCGTTGGGGCCGGTGATCGCGAGCGTGCGACCGGCGCGCAACACGAGATCGATCCCGGACGCTGCAACCTGAGACTCGCGTCGACCACGACCGGCACGGCCGACGGCGAGGTCGGAGGCCGCCAGCAACATCGCGGCCTCGCCGGCGCGCTGCCGCGGGACCACCCCGTGACCGGCTCCAGGCACCCAGACTCCGGCTGCGGTCAGCTCCGCGCCGTGCGCGGCGAACACCACGGATGGTGAGCCGTCGGCGAGGATTCCCCCCTCGGCAGAGATCACGATGACCCGATCGACGTGATCGGCCCACAGCGCCACCCGGTGCTCGACGACCACGAGCGTGGCTCCGGTCACGGCCACCGCTGCGAGCACCGCATCACGGACATCGTCGGCGCCGGGCGGGTCAAGATTCGCGGTCGGCTCGTCCAGCAGCAGCAGGCCGGGACGCATCGCGAGCGCTCCCGCGAGCGCGAGACGCTGCTTCTGCCCGCCGGACAGCGCGGAGGTCGGATGATCCCTGGGGACCTTCAGCCCCACCGCATCCCGCGCCTCATCCACACGCCGCCAGATCTCCTCACGCGCCACGCCGAGGTTCTCGCACCCGAACGCGATATCGTCGCCGACTCGAGCGAGGACGACCTGCGCGTCGGGGTCCTGCAGGACAAGACCCGCGCTGCCGCGCGCGCGGGCAGGCGCGATGCCGTCGACGAGCAGCTCGCCGGCCGCCTCGCCATCTTCCGCATCCCCGAGGACGCCGGCGAGTCCGCGGAGCAGCGTCGACTTCCCGGCCCCACTCGGACCCAGCAACAGCAGTCGCTCGCCGGGTGCAATGTCCAGGTCGAGCCCGGACACCGCCGCCCGGCGGCGTCCGGCATGCCGCCAGCCCCACCCGCGCGCGGTCACCCGCACGCCGCGCGCCTCGCGGTACGTATCGCGAGACGTCACAGATCGACCGCTGGAATACCGGCACGACGCGATTCGCGGCGGCTCACGATCAGCGGGATCCCACGACCCGTCATGCGGTGTCGGCGGCGCGCGCCTCGCGACCCGCCGCGAACCGATCGAGCGCCCCGGTCGCCGCCAGCGCTCGGACGATCAACCAGGACACCAGACCCGAGAGCAGGATGCCGGACACAATCGCCGAGACGAAGTACACGGTGCGCGGGCCGATCTCGTACGCCGCGACGGAGGAGAAGTTCGTGTCCAGGACCGCTGTCGACAATCCCGCGAAGGCACCGGAGACGAGCGCCCCGATCAGTCGCCAATTCGCATACAGCAGGATCGCGAAACCGATCTCGGCACCGACGCCCTCGAGCACACCCCAGACGAACGTGAGGAATCCCCACTGGGTACCGACCGCCATGGAGACGACAGCCGCGACGATCTCGGTGTAGAGCGCGGCACCCGGCTTGCGGATGATCAGGCCCCCGAGCACACCGGCGAACAGCCAGCCGCCCGACAGCAGCCCTTCCAGCCCGGGCAGGAATGCCAGACCGGTGCTCAACGGCGTCCAAGCCTGACCCCAGGCCCAGAAGATGACTCCCGCCGCGACACCGACGACGCTGGCGACGACGACGTCGACGACGCGCCAGCGGAAGCGGGCGGATCGGACGGATGCGGACGTGGACGAATGCATCGATACTCCTTCCTGCGCCGGCATGACTCGGATCAGGTTCGACGGTCGAAGCGTGGATTCGCTTCCTCTCAGCCCGGCACACCGGACTCCCGTGGTTGTCGTCGCCGAGTATATCCGCTGGCGCGATACCTTAGGCGGATGACCGTCGAAGGCCCTCCGCCCACCCGACGCTCCCGGCGTGCGCGGGCGGATTCAGTGCCCGCCTCCGAGCCATCCGATGCGGATCGCGAGGCCCCTCCGGCCCTCCATACCCCCGAGCCGAACCATGCAGCCGAGATGTCGGTGCTCGTAGCGGCAACCTCCCCGGCCGACGACTCGGTCGGCTCGGTGCCGGTGGTCATCCCCCCGCCCGCGCTCTCCTGGGTGGACGATCGGGTGCTGGAGGCGAGGTCTGCGCCGATGCTGCAGCTGGAAGCGGCATCCTTCATTCCGGTGAGTGCCGATCTGCTCTCCCGCGCCCCTCGACGCACCGCCTGGCGCCCCGGCGTGCTGGTGCCGGCAGGACTCGTCCTCGCCGTGATCGTGCTCTACTGCGCGACGACGCTGCTGTGGCCGCTATACGCGGTGACCCCGACGATCACCGCGCTCGCCGCGCAGCCGATCGCAGCCGCAGCGGCGACGTCCGCCTGGCCCTCGCAGGGCAGCGCCGCGGTCGCGGTAGCCGGTATGGGAACGACGGAGGCGTCCTCGACGGATGCGGTGCCGATGGCGAGCATCACGAAGATCATCACCGCGCTGGTCGTGCTCGACCAGATGCCGTTGGACGTCGGAGAGCAGGGACAGACGTTCCAGTTCACCACCGCCGACCGCACGACCTACTGGTCATACCTGGCGCGCGGCGAGTCGGCCCTCAACGTGCCGGTAGGCGGATCGCTGACCGAATACCAGATGCTGCAGGCGATGCTGATCGCCTCCGCCGGCAACTACGCCGACCGGCTGGCATCCACGATCTGGGCCACCGACGAGCTTTACGCGAGCGCCGCGACCAGCTGGCTGAGCGCGCACGGGATCACGGGCATCACCGTGGTCGAGCCGACCGGCATCGACACCGCCAACACCGCGACGCCCGAGGCGCTGATAGCCCTCGGGGAGCTCGCCATGTCCGACCCGGTCATCGCCGAGATCGTCGGCACGGAGTCCGTCGATCTGCCCGGAGTGGGCACCGTCACCAACACCAACGCACTGTTGGTCGACGATGGGGTCGTCGGCATCAAGACCGGCACGCTGGACACCTACAACCTGCTCGCCGCGAAGGACGTCACGATAGGCGACACCACGGTGCGCATCTACGCGGTCGCGCTCGGGCAGGCCGACGACGACGCCCGCAATGCGGCGGTGCGCGCCCTCTTCGCCCAGGCCGAGGCGGAGCTCGCCCCGACGACCACGGTCGCGGCGGGAACCACGGTCGGACAGGTGGAGACCCTCTGGGGCGATCCGGTGTCCATCGTGACCGCATCCGACGCCGACCTCGTGCTGTGGAACGGCGCCACCGCCACCGCGACGGAGAGCTTCTCGCTCGGAGAATCCCGCGACGCCGGCGAGGTCGTGGGATCGGTGACGGTGACGGGCCCCGCGGATCTGTCTGACGTGGACGCCGTGCTCGCGCAGGACGTGCCGGACCCGAGCCCGTGGTGGCGGTTGACGCACCCGCTGGAGCTGTTCGGGCTGGTCTGAGGGCCGGGTTCCACGGGGGGGTTCCACGGGGGGGTTCCCGCACGGGAGCCTGAGAGCGGGCGGGGTCTGACCTGCCTGCGCCGTTGAACGGGGCCTGGCGCCGCGTGCGCAGAACTCAGGACGGATCGCGGACGCGGGTGCGATATCCCGCTTCGCGGGGGTGGCTGCGGCATCCGTCCTGAGTTCTGATCGAGGGGCGGACGGAGGGCCGGGTGCAGCGGAGCGGCTCAGACGAAACGGACCGTCTGATCGAGCCGGGTACGCACGTCGAAGACCTCGTTGCCGCCGATGTCCCGCACACCCGACAGTCCTCTGCGCAGCGCCGTCGCCAGTGCGGAGCGTCCGACCACGGCGACCTGGGCGATGCTGCGGATGCTGCCGAGCTCGGTGATCTGCTGGGGAACGTCATCGTCGGGCAGCACCACGATGCCCCCACCGAACCGCACCCTCGCGATGCGATGCACGACCTGCATCCGGGACAGGAGCGTCGCGACGGGTGCGTAGGGCACATGCGGTCCGGTGATCTCGCCCCGCCGGAACCCGACCGGGCCGCCGAAGTCCTCGGAGAGGATGCCGTACAGCCCGCTGGGCCCCAGCACGATGTGGTCGAGCTTCGCCTCCGGATCGCCGTCACGAGAGGCCGCGACGTCGTGCCAGACCGTGAAGCCCATGCCGAGGTCCGCCACGGTGCGGGCGGTGGCTTCCTCGGCGAGCGCGTCAGCCAGTAGACGCCGCAGTTCTCGGGGCACCGAGCGCAGCAGCGCCGGATCGTACGGGTCGGCGAGATCCACACCGCGGCCGGCCCATTCGCGCACGAGCGTCAGATACCGTTCCCGGCGCCAGCCGCCCGGATGCCCGGTGCTGCGGGCGCGGGGCCGGGTATCGGGGCGCGCGGGCGCCGCCCGCCAGCCGGCAGCAGCATCCGGCTGCGGGTCGATGGCGAATCCATGACCGCGATCGTATTCGACACGCGCCTGCGGGGTGCCGACCAGTTCCCACGCCCGCTGCACCCGCACGAACAGCGCGGCGTCGCCCCCGGTGTCCGGGTGGGTCTCACGCAGACGCGCACGGAACGCCCGCCGCAGATCATCGTCGGACGCGTCGGCTGCGACCCCGAGCACCTCATACGCGGACGCCGACAACGGGCTGTCGAACACGCATCCTCCTCGGTCGGTCCGTCCCGGTTCCACAGCCGGATCGACGATCCAGAATAGCCCCCCAGCCCCAGCCCGCAGCCCCGACCCCGGCTCCGTCCCGCAACCCCAGCCTGACTCCGGCCCCGGTCCGCTGGCTGAGGGCCAGGTGTCGGTCGGATGCTGTGCAACGGTTCGCTCGTCGCCCCGCCGTCCGTGTTCATAACTCAGGTAATTGTGGGCCGGCGGCGACTGCGGGGCCTCCGCCGGGCGGGTTTTGCCTGAGTTATGAACGGATGAGGCCGGTCAGGGTTTTGCTGGCTGAGGGCCAGGTGCCGGGCGGATGCCCCAGTGCCCGGCACCTGGCCCCGGCCCCAAACCCCGGCTCCGCTCCGGCTCCCGGCCCCAGCACCAGCACCAGCACCAGCACCAACCCGACCCCAGCTCCCAGCCCGAGTCCCAGTCCCCGGCCCCCAGCCGCGTCCTCCAGCCTCAGCGGTGCTCGCGGCGACGGGCGTAGGCGGCGGCGCTGCGGCTGGACAGCGCCAGGAGGACCAGAACGTCCAGTCCGAGAGTCAGGAGGGTCGTGTTGATGCGGATCTCCTGGCCCTGCACCCACCACGCCACAAAGGCACTCGTGATGGACACGACGGAGAAGACCATGACGATCACGCGGGGCCAGCTGCGCCCGCGGAGGATCAGCACACCCAGCACGAGCTCGACCAGCAGCACCACGCCGACGATGCCCCACGTGAATCCGAGCCCCAATGCCATATCGGAAGAGGAGAGGCTGATGCCGGAGAGCTCCGCGTCGATCTCGGTCGTGATCTCGCGCCAGTCGAGCGTGAGCGCGAGCAGCCACAGCACCCCGGCCGCGACCCGCATCAGCACCAGGACAGCGCCGGCCACGGTCGACGCCGGCCGCTTCATGTCGGGATCGACCGTCAGCGGCCGCGCCAGCTGGACGGGCGACTCGAAGGCGGCGCGCCTGCGCGTCTGATGGCTCATGCGTCGAGTCTCCGCACGTCCAGGATGGGTAGGTCGCCGTCGGTGCGGATGCTGTCGCCGCCGCCGTTCCGGGCGTGGTACCCGCTGGCGAAGTCGCGGATCGTGTCGACCTGGATGCGCGGATCGGCCGCGGTCAGGGAGTGGACGATGTGATCGCGCTCGATGTCGGTGTCGGCGTCGATCCGGTGGGTGATCTGCAGCGTGAACAGCGACAGGCCCACCGCGGTGTCGAACGTGCCGGCGGCGAGCCACTCCACCCGGCGGCCGCCGGGGAGGAGCCACTCGTCCGGGCACCGCCAGAACCGCACGTGATGGCGCTGGGCGGGATTGCCGTCGACCTCCTGCTGATACGCGAAGTCCTGCATGCGCCCGAACAGAAACAGCGGGCTCACCGGCGCCGCGTCGTAACTGCGCTTGGTGATCGTCGACGTAACGATGCGCCACGACGACCGCAGCGTGACCGGGTCGGCCCGGGTCCACCCGGCTTCGCGCAGTGCCTGCTCGGCCTGCTCGCCCGTGCCCATGAGGGCGAGGTTCACAGGATCGCCGAGCAGTCCGTCGCTCGTGCGGGTGCGGCCGATGAAGTAGTCCGGCACGTAGACCGTGGTCAGTATGCGGTGCAGTCGCGGCAGCACCAGATACGCCAGCAGCAGCCAGAACACGATCGCCAGCGGAATGCCCCACCAGCCCGCCCGGATCGTCTCGGTCAGACTCAGGTAGGCGAGCCAGATGGACGCCAGCCCCGCGAACACGAAGAAGAACCAGTCGAATGCGACGCCGAGAGAATACACGCGGCGTCGGCGGGGAGTCGGCTCGGTCACGGCCACAGCGGCACCTCCGGCACGAAGGCGAAGGCGCGCTCGAGGGTGTCGTCCGGCACGTCGGAGAGCGCGGCGGGCACCCATCGGGGCGAGCGATCCTTGTCGACCAGCTGCGCGCGGATGCCTTCGACGAGGTCGGGCTGGGTCTGCGCGAACCACATCACGAGGCCGTACTCCTGCGCGAGCGCCGCCCGCAGATCGGGCAGCTCCCGGGCACGTCGCACCGCCGCCAGTGCAACGGTCAGCGCCGTCGGCGGCAGCGCGCGCAGCAGCGCGGCGGTCGCCGCCGCGGCGGGCTCCGGCCGCGCGTCAAGCAGGTGCAGGATGTTCGCGACGGTGTCCGCCGCGAACGCCTCGTCGATCCACTCCGCCGCCGCAGCCAGCCGGGACGGGCCCGTCGTCGCCTCGGACAGCGACGCGAGGCCGTCGGGGCCGCCTGATCCGAGCACCGCGGCGATGTCGGCGAGTCGATCCACCGGTATCAGACGGTCGGCGAAGCCGGCGTGGATCGCGTCGGCCGCGTCCATCGTCTCGCCGGTCAGCGCCAGGTATTCGCCGAGCCGGCCGGGGGCGTGCGCCAGCAGCCACGATCCGCCGACGTCCGCGGTGAAGCCGATGCGCGTCTCCGGCATCGCCAGGCGTGAGCGCTCGGTCACGATCCGCACCGAGGTGTGACAGGCCACGCCGACGCCTCCGCCCATCGTGATGCCGTCGGCGAGCGCGACGACCGGCTTCGGGTACTCCGCGATGGTCGCGTTCAGAAGGTACTCCGCCCGGAAGAACCCGGCCACCTCCGCCAGCCGACCGGAGAGGATCTGCTCGCGCAGGAGACGCACGTCGCCGCCGGCGCACAGGCCCCGCCCACCGGCGCCGTCGATCAGCACGAACTCGACATCCGCGTCGTCGCGCCAGTCGTCGAGGGTGCGCTGCAGACGGTGCACCATGGGAAGGTCGAGGGCGTTCAGCGTCCGCTGCCGGTCGAGGGTGAGACGACCGACCGGGCGCTCACGGCGCACCACGACACCGTCGACGGATGCGGCGTCCCCAGTCACATTCGCCAGGCTACCGCCCCCAGGCGGGTCGCGAACGGGGCGTCGCGGGCGCTGCGCACACAGCGGATCCGACGGAATCCTCAGGATTCCGGCAGGATAGAAGAGATTTTGCTCCCGACGAGAGGTGTCGCATGCCAGGGGGACACGTCCTCGAGTTCCACGGGGTCACCAAGCGGTTCGGTGCGGTCACGGCCGTCTCCGAGTTGACCGCGACGATCGAGCCGGGCACCGTCACCGGTTTCCTCGGCCCCAACGGTGCGGGAAAGACGACCTCGTTGCGACTGCTGCTGGGGCTGATCTCCCCGACGTCCGGGTATGCGCGCATCGGAGGTCAGGCCTATGCCGACCTCGCAGCGCCCCTGCAGACCGTGGGCGCCGCGCTGGAAGCCTCGAGCTTCCACCCGGGGCGGAGCGCGGCGAACCATCTGAAGGTGTATGCCCGCGCGGCCGGCATCCCGCTGTCCCG
>JAATGR010000236.1 GCA_015654575.1 Actinomycetales bacterium | reverse complement strand
GCCCTCGAACCCGAACGGCTCGCCCGGCGAGCCTTCGGTCGGCGCCCACGCGTAGCGATAAGTTCCGCCGGGGGTCGGGTCGATCTCGCAGACGGTCATGGTCCAGCCGTCCGGGCCCAGCAGCCACTGCCGCATCAGCTCGGGCTCGGTGTGGGCGCGCCAGACCAGTTCGCGTGGGCCTTCGATGAGCCGGGTGATCCGCACATGGGTGTCGCTCAGCACCTCGGTGCGGGTGCCCTTGCCCTGGGCGTACTCGCGCAGGTCGTGCAGCACGGCGTCCAGCTGATTCATCGCCATGCGCGAGCCTTCCACGGCACCCATCGCGATGACCTGCTGGAGCGCTTCCAACGAGGCGAAAGAGGTGACGTTGGTCAGGCGGGATCCTGCATCCGTCGACTCGAACGAGAACACCATGCGCATCGCGGGGAAGCCGTCCAACGCCTCGCCGTCCTCGCCGACGAAGCTGTCGAGCACCTCGAACGATGCCCCCTCTGCGACGTTCAGCACCTCCCACGACCCGCGTGACGCCTCGCCGTGCGGACCGGTCATGGAGTAGTCGACGCGCCCGCCGGGCCGCAGGTCGAAGGCGGTGAAGGTCGCCGGCCAGCCGGGAGGCCCCCAGAATCGCTCGAGCTGGCGCGGCTGGGTGAACGCGCGCCAGAGGCGGTCGACGGACGCGTCGACGTCGGCGACGAGCGTCATCGTGAGCGCCTCGGGATCGGTGGTGATGTCGGTGACGGGCATGTCGGTTCCTTCCGGGATGCGGCGGCGACGGTCAGGGATCTTCGGCCAGCAGGGCGTCGAGCCGGTCGATACGACCGCGCCACAGCCGTTCGTAGTGCTCGAGCAGCCGACGGGCGCGGGCAATGGTCTCGGGACGCGCGCGCACCAGGCGCTCGCGCCCGGCCGCACGCTTGACGACGAGCTCGGCGGCCTCGAGGACGGCGACGTGCTTCTGCACCGCGGCGAACGACACGTCGTAGTCGGCGGCGAGTGCGGACACCGACTGCTCCGCATCCAGCGTGCGGCGCAGGATGTCGCGACGCGTCGCGTCGGCGAGGGCCCGGAACATCCGGTCCGTCGCGGTGTCGTCAAGACCCATTCGCACAACCATTTGGTTGCACGTTAGCGCGGCCGCCGTTCACACGCAAGGCTGGCGATTACTCCCCTCTGCTGAACTTCCCCCTGGCACCGCAGTTACGCACGCAACAGGCAAACTCGTTCCGGCTCTCGACACCGAGGGGAAGGCGCAACTGAACGCGTTGGATCCGAGCTACACGGCAACCAAGGGATTCAACTAGGGGACGACCCGAACTTGCGATGCGCGTTCTGCTTTGACGTTCGAAGCGCCGCACCGATCACGGTCCACGAATCGCCCACCGCTCGCCGCCACTCGCACTGACCTCATGCGCGTACCTGCCGTGCGCAAAACTGCCCAGCTGCCTCGCCTACTGCGGCGCTGTGGCGGAAACGCCAGGCGGCACCCACCCGAGCGCGGGCGCGATCTCCCGAGCGAAGATCTCGAGCCGTCGGATGTCGAGATCAGCTCCGGGTGTGCTGTCGCCCGCGGCCGGGTACAGCCCCACCGTCGGCAGGAAGTGCGTGATCCGCCCAAGAAGGGCGGGATCGTCACGAAGATCGCCGATCACGTCCTCGATCGTGCCATAGCGGGTGACGCGTCGAAGGTATTCGTGCGTGCTGAGCGGCGCGAGTTCCGGCTTGTACGCGTCCGCGAACTCACGGAAGGCGTCGAGTTCCCGTTCGACCTGCCTCTCGATACTCTGCCTGCTGTCGCCCACATAGGTGAAGCGCATGGCGCCTATCCTCGGTTCCCGTCCACTGCCGCCCTGACTGCGCTGCCACTCGGCCTGGTAGGCGTCGATCTTCGCTCGCATGTCGTGCACCGGGTGGTCAGCGAACGTGCCGATGAGCAGCCCGTCCCCGCTCTGGGCGGCAAATGCCGCGCGCGCGGGGGTGCCGACGGAGTGCCAGATGCGATCACGGATGCCTGGTCGCACCGGATACAGCCTCCGCGGCTCGTCCTCACCGGTCAGTGATTCGCCGTCGAACAGGCGGTGCAGCGTGCCCAGCTTCTCGTCGAAGAGTCGACGCCGGTCATCGATGTGCGTACCAAAGGCGTGGAACGACCGACCGTCGCCACCCCCGGTGCCGAGTCCCAGTTGCAGACGACCGTCCGAGAGTTCGTCGAGCACCGCGGCGTCCTCCGCCAGCCGGATCGGATCCTCCAGGGGAAAGACCACCACCGCCGTGCCGAGCTGGATCCGCGTGGTGTGCTCAGCGATGGCTGCGAGAAGCACGAGGGGCGACGGCAGCCGGCCGCTGCCGAGGCCGAAGTGGTGCTGACCGAGCCAGATACTCTCGTAACCAAGCTCTTCGGCGGCGACCGCCGTGTCGACGATCTGTGAGTACAGTGCGCGAGTGGTCTGCCCATCCTGCCCGTGTGCCTGGGTGAAAAAGCCCAGGCGGAACGCGGATGCGCCCGCCGCCCCGGCGTGCGCTTCCGCCTCCGGATCGGCGATTGCAGTGTCCGTCATAGTGTTCCTCCGAGAGACGATGATTCAGGAAAAGGTGCGGGCCGGATCGGCGGCCGAAACGTCGCGGACGACCTCACCAGAGTCGATAGGCACGATGGGGGACACGCCATTGACGTAGTAGTTGCCGATGTCGCGAGCCCGGTATGGCAGCGGATTGTGGCTCGATACGGTCCGGGCGTTACGCCAATGGCGGTCAAGGCCTCTCGCCAGGTCGGTCGCCGAAGCACCGAGACTGTCGAAGACCCTGGTGGTCACGTCGAGCGCCGCGTCGCTCGCGAGCAACTGCGTCTGGTAGAGCCGCGCATGCAGTTCTTCCACGACTCGTTCCCGCTCCTGGGGGGATGCCCCCGGCTCACGACGCTCCGCCTCATGGACGGCGTGCGCAAAGCCCTCGATCGTCGTCTCTGTCGCGTGCACTTTCGCCGCCGCACGACCGATGACCTCAAGGAGCAACGGATCCTGCCGGGGCTCGACGGTCCATCCGTGCGCGTACGTTCGGGAACGGGTCTGAAGCGCGAATATCGCCTCGTCGAGCGCACGTCGCGCGATCCCGCTTAGCGTGACGACGAGCGCGTACTGGTACCAACCGGTCGAGAGTCCGCCGGCATCGGTGATGGGAAAGACGTATTCATCCGGAACCCGCACCTCGTTGGCGACGGTGCGGCCCGTCGAGCTCACCCGCTGCCCGAATCCGTTCCAGGTGTCCTCCACGATCAGTCCACTGGCGCTGGCCGGGACGATCGAACCGATGAGCCCGTCCGCGCCGGGCACGAAGAAGAGGAACCAGTCGGCGAACCGATTGCCTGTGCTGTACCGCTTGTCGGCAGTCAAGAGGTAGCCATCGCCGCTCGGTACGAGCCGGGTGGAGGTGGTCCCCACAGCGACGCCGGGCGCCTCGGTCACCCCGGCGCCGAAGAAGTCCCCACGCGTGATCGCCGGCAGCCAGCGCGCCCGGAAGTCGGGATCAGGGCTGGCGAGCACCATCTCGGTGAAACCGAGCGTTGCCCGGAACACATGCGAGACACTCGCGTCGGACCGGGCGAGGCGGGCGAACTGCCGCGTGAGCTGCACGAAGTTCGCACCCCCGCCGCCGTCTTCGCGCGGCACCCGGAGAGCGCCGAATCCGGCGGCCTTCAACCGGTTCACGGCATCGTAAGGGAGTTCCTTGCGCTGGTCGTTCTCGACAGCCGCGGTCGAGAGATCATCGAAAATCGGACCATACAGCTCATCAAGCTCCGTGTCGGTCACCGCTGTCGCAGACATGAGCTAACTCCTTCCCCTCGGGGTGGTGGGCGGTCGGTCCCCCCGGGGCCGACCGCCTCGGTTCAATCGGTGAGAACGTCGTTGAATTCACCGTCGTAGATCTCCTCGATCCCGGTCGGATAGCTGTCGAACGCTCCGTGTTCGACAAAGAAGTTGATGAGGTCTTGCTCCTTCGCGATATAGGTGTCATCGATCGGGATGAAGACGTTGCTGAGCTTCTCGCTGCCGTTCAGCGCGGCGCTCTCCGAGACGCCGAAGAAGTCGGCGATCGACGTCGCCTCTTCCTCGGGGTTCTCGTCAGCCCACGCCAGATAGTCCTTGAGCGCGACGAGGTAGAGCTCGATAGCCTCGTGCTTGTCCGCATCCGCGAGAATCTCGCTCGTCGTGACGACGGGGTAGTAGTTGTTGATTAATCCCTCGCCGTTACTCAACTCACGGAACCCGTCTCTTTCGATCAGGTCACTCGCCAGCGCTTCGATCGAGATGATGAAGTCGACCTGCCCGCTCGCCAGCGCGCTCGCATCATCCGGAACGTTCTCGAGAATCGTGTAGTCACTCTCTTCCAGCCCGTATTGCGCAATCGTCGCGAGAAACTGGGCGTACGCGTTCGTGCTGCGGTCGAAGACGCCCGTGCCGCCCTTGAGATCGGCGATCGTCTGTGCCGTGCTATCCCCTCTGACGAGAATCTCGTGCGCCGCGCCGTTGTCGCCCGATGACGCGATCACCCGGATATCGGTGCCGCCGTTCACGTATGTGCTCGCGGCGCCCACCTCGCCCCAGGTCGCGATGTCCCAGGCACCGCTCACGAGGCCCTGGGCCGGCCCGACGGAGCCGGTCGGCACGTACTCGACCTCAAGTCCGTCGGGTTGCAGGTTCGCCGCGGCTGCGCGAGCGAACTGGTTCGTGACTGCGGATGGGAAGTAGGCGACTTTGAGTTTCAGTGTATCACCGTCACTGCTTGCATCGTCGGATCCCGGCGCGGCGGCGCAGCCGGCAAGACTGCCGAACAGGATGGCCGCCGCTGCGATCGCCGAAAGTATTCGTGATTTACCGGTCATGGTGCGTGTTTTCCTTCTGTTTCGTGTGATGGGGAGGGGAAGCTGATGAGCGGGGTGGATCACTCAGCGAGATCGTCGATGCCGAGCAGGCTGAGGACGCGCGCCTTGAGATCGGCGACATGATGGTCCGTGTGACGCCGAGGGCGGGGAAGGTCGACGACGACCTCTTCGGCGATCCGCCCGTTGGCGACGACGACGATCCGGTCGGCAAGCACCACGGCCTCGTCGATGTCGTGCGTCACGAGTGCGATCGCGAAACCGTGCTCAGCCCAGAGTCGAGAGACAAGCGCCTGCATCTTCAGCTTCGTAAGCGCGTCGAGGGCGCCGAATGGCTCGTCAAGGAGCAGCAATCGTGGCCGGACGATCAGAGCGCGAGCAAGCGAGACGCGCTGCGCCTGCCCACCCGACAGAGTGCTCGGCCAGGCGCCGGCATAGTCGGCGAGACCGACTTCGATGAGCGCCTCGCTCGCCCGTTCTCTGAGCTGTGCGAACTTGCCGACGATACCGAAGACGACGTTCCGCCAGACGCGGAACCACGGGATGAGACGCGAATCCTGAAAACCGACCGCGACCGGCTCGACGTGACGCACGTCACCCCCGCTCGACTCCTCGAGGCCGGCGATGATCCGGAGAAGGGTGCTCTTGCCTGATCCGCTTTCACCGACGATGGCGACGAACTCGCCGGCGGCGATGTCGAGGTCCACGTCTCGCAACACCGTCCGATCACCGAAATCCTTCGACAATCCGCGGATGGTGACCGCCTCAGCAACATCCATACTCGTGGGCGCGGTCATTCGCGGAACCCCTTTCGCCATGGGAGGGCAGCACGTTCGAGGAAAGTGACGAGCGCGCTGATGAGAAGTCCGATGAGCGCATAGATGAACGCAGCGAGGATCATCGAAGCGGTGTCGCTGTACTGCTGCGCCCGCCAGACGATGAACCCGAGCCCCGCCTCGGGAGCGATCTCCTCGCCGAAAACGAGGGCCAGGAAGCTCACGACGAGCGCGAGCCGGAGACCCACGAAGAACTGGGGAAGTGCTCCGGGCAAAACGATCGTCCGAACAAGGTGCCACCCCGTGACGCCTCGGGTATGCGCGAGCTCGCGGAGCTTCGGGTCGACGCCGAGGATGCCGCCGACGGTGTTGAGGTAGATAGAGAAGGAGGCCGCCAGCACGATCGTCGCTATTCGCGCGGGCTCGCCGATGGTCAACCAGATGACCATGAGCGGAATCAGCGCCGGAAATGGGATCGAATGCAGTGCGTGCAGGCTGCCATCGAGCAGGCGATGACCCCAGGTGGAGAGGCCGGCGATCAGGCCGAGCACGACCCCGATCAACACGCTTAAGACCAGGCCGACGAGCGCCCGGGCGACGGAGACCCCGACATCGCGCATCAGAGTTCCATCGCCGAGTCGTTCGACGAACTCTGCCCCCACCCTTTCGGGTGCGGCGAGCGTCACGGGGCTGACCCAGTGGTTCGCCGTTGCGACCCACCACAGCACGACAACGACGGCCGGGATGATCAGCGCGACGAGGCCATCCCTCAAACGACTGCGGCGAGCGGTGGCACCAGACGTCGCCCCCCGCGCCCGGACCGCGCACCGCGGCGGAGACGGTTCCACCGCGGGTTCTGTCAGCGTGGCGGTCATGTCTGCTCCTCCTGGCTCAGCGGCACCGACTCTCGATGCACACTGATAGTAGGGCTCTATATAAGGAGCTTTTCCAACCTTTCCTTCTATTACGCGGAAATGTGGCCCTGGATCTAGAGCCATCAATCCGGGGCTCCATGGTGACGCTGATTGTCATGGCGAAGCGGGCGAACACGGACTGGGACACCTACACTCGCGAACTCGGCGTCCGCGTGCGTCGACTACGCGACCGACGAGGATTGACGCAACAAGATGTGCTGTTCGCGACCGGCATCAGCCGCACGACCTATCAGCGGGTCGAACGCGGCCAGACCGAGGATGGCCGCATCTTCACCCCGACCCTGAAAGTTGTCGTCGCCCTCGCGCAGGCGTTCGACGTCGAACTCGACGAACTGATCCCCAAGCCGTGGCCCGACTTCCGCGTTCGGTGAGCACAGACGCCCAGGACGACGGTCTCGGCCGAACTGAGGATGCCTCGTCAAGAAATCGGCGGCGGCAGACCGTCCCGACGGTCGGCGCCGGCTGACAGTTCCCGCAGTGCCGAACCGAGCAGACGGTGAAGCCGGTGCGCGCTCTCGGCACTGAGCTCCAACGGATCGTCACCGTCATCGCCGATGTGCACCCACGTGTCGATGTCGCCGTCCGCGCGCCCGAACGTGATCATCATTTCCACAGCCTCGACGACGTGGCTCGGCCCCTCACCCGCGCGCCGCATCCGACGGCGGATCGCAGGCACGAGTAACCCTGCGCTGGTGTGGGTGCGATCGTCATCGTGATCGGCGTCGCGATGGGCGCGATCGCACCAGGACGGGCAGTCGTCGACCTGCCAGCCGGGACGATGCTTACCCACGGGCGCCTCCAGGGTCGACGAAATCGGTCAGCGTGGGCACCCGCTCGACTATGACACCACGGACCTCGGACGTCGACGGTCGAGCACCCGATGCGACACTGCTGCGCTGGCGGGAACCCGCCTCGGTCCCCGGCGAGAACGAGGTCGTATCCGGCTACGGCATCGAAGACAACCTGTTGCTCGGCCGGCTCGCAAAAGCAGTCGGCGGGCGCCCCACGGTGATCGAAGAGGTCTGCCGATCTCGGCCGTCGCGCATCGCAGCACCGAAGGCATGCGACCACTCACGAGTCGCCGAGTCGAGCAATCGCCCGCCAGCGCGCACCCACACCACCACGACCTGAGCGGAGCCGAACTCCTGCATAAGCATCGCAAAACGGGCACCGCACAACTCGGCGGCCGGCAGAGTGCCGAGGCCGTCGAACACAACGAGCTCAGAGGGATCGGTCGGATAGTCGTCGGTCGGCATCGCCGGCCCGATGGGCTGATCCGCTTCGTCAAGAAAGAAGAGCCATATCTGGCGGCGGATCGCAGTGCCCCTCAGCGACGCGAAGTAGCGGACAAGGTCCTCCTCCCCGCTGAGTGCCTGGGAGGTGACCGGTGGGAACACGCCGGTCACCGCGCCCGAACGCGTCACCCAGGATGCGGGATGCGTCGCTCTTGTGGAAGACCCGGATCCCACATCCAGCCGGGGAGGACACATGGGCCAACACGCCGCTCAGAATCCAGGACATTTCCCGCCGACGCCTCCTTAAGCCGCAAAGACGCGCGGCCGACGTCGCAGATGTCCTGAGTTCTGCGCGCGAAAGCGCGAGCGCGCGCTGGCACGGCTGCGCGCCCCATGCCCCAGGCGACCTGTGCGGAAACCGGCGCCCGCGTAGACTGACCCTCATCCCCGGCACCCCGCAATCCTTGGAGTCCAGCCGCGTGACCACCCCCACCTCGGCCCACGTCGCCGACACCATCGAGAACGCGATCGCGACCCCCGACAGGGAACAGCCGTACGACGCACTCGGCCTGAAGCCCGACGAGTACGCGCAGATCAAGACGATCCTCGGCCGCCGCCCCACCAGCGGCGAGCTGGCGATGTACTCGGTGATGTGGAGCGAGCACTGCTCCTACAAGTCGAGCAAGATCTACCTGCGCCAGTTCGGCCAGAAGGTCAGCGACGAGATGAAGACGCGCCTCATGGTCGGCATGGGGCAGAACGCCGGTGTCGTCGACATCGGCGAGGGCTGGGCGGTCACCTTCAAGGTCGAGTCGCACAACCACCCGAGCTATGTGGAGCCTTTCCAGGGCGCCGCGACCGTCGTCGGCGGCATCGTCCGCGACATCATCTCGATGGGCGCGCGTCCGGTCGCCATCATGGACCAGCTGCGCTTCGGTGCGATCAACGACCCCGACACAGCCCGCGTCGTCCACGGCGTCACCAGCGGCATCTCGTTCTACGGCAACTGCCTGGGCCTTCCGAACATCGGCGGCGAGACCGTGTTCGACGCGGTCTACCAGGGCAACCCGCTCGTCAACG
>JAATGR010000044.1 GCA_015654575.1 Actinomycetales bacterium | reverse complement strand
CGGTCGCTTGACCCCACAGGGCGTGGCAGGGCACGCTGGGCGACGAGGTGGAAGCCAGCACTGAACGCGTTCGCGATCGCCTTCGAAGGCCGAATCAACTAATGACCGCCGGCCCAGAAACACCGTTCACCGGACACACCCAAGGCGTTTAGCAACACGCCCTAGGTGTGTGATATCCGGGCAGGTTGTTGAGTCTGCTGATCGGTGTTCCGTCGATCGCGGAGTGTTTCCTGTGGTGATTGTAGAAGTGGATCCAGCCCGGTAGTGCGTTGCGCCGCTCGGTCTCTGACGTGTAGAGCTTCGCGTATGCCCAGCCGTCGCCGAGGGTGCGGTGGAAACGCTCGATCTTCCCGTTGGTCTGGGGCCGGTATGGGCGGGTTCGCTTGTGACGGATACCGAGCTCGGAGCACGCATCTCGCCAGGCGTAGGAGCGGTAGCAGGCGCCGTTGTCCGACCTCGTCGGCTTCATGTGGAACTTCCTGCTTCGCAAGATCCTCTTCGACCGTCTCGGAGCGCACCTCCGCCGCCGCCAGGAAGCGCTCGCGTCCGTTGCTGCTCAGCCCGCGGAGGTCGAACCGCTCGACAGATAGGACGCGAGGAGCGTCGACCAGTCGCTCGCTCGACAGCCGGTGGCCTCGATCTTGTCGAGCGCGAGCACGCTGTTCGCGGGCCGGGGGGCCACCGGCGAGGTAGCGCCCGCGAAGTAGTCGGCGGTGCTCACCGGGGTGACCCGTGCCGGATCGTGACCGGTCAGCTCGTAGACGCTGCGGGCGATCTGGTACCAGGTCTGCGGCTCGCCGTCGTTCGTGACGTTGTAGACGCCGTATTCCGCGCCGGCGTCGAGCAGATGCGAGATCGCGCTCGCGATCGTCGGGGTGAAGGTCAGCCGGCCGGTCTGATCGTCGACGACCTTCGGGTCGATACCGCGCTGCGCGAGGGACGCCATAGTCCGCACGAAGTTGTTGCCCTCGCCGATCACCCAGCTGGTGCGAACGATGTAGTGACGCGGCACGGTCGCAACGATCGCGTCGCCTGCAGCCTTGGTCTGCCCGTATACGCCGAGCGGTGAGACCGCATCCTCCTCGGTGTACCCGGAGTCCTTCGTTCCGTCGAACACGTAGTCGCTGGAGACATGCACGAGGGTGATGCCGTTCGCAGTGGCGATGCCTGCCAGGGTCGCGACTGCCGTCACGTTCGCCGCCCAGGCATCCGTGCGGCCCTCGGGGGTCTCCGCCGTGTCGACGGCCGTGTAGGCCGCGGCGTCGACGATCGTGCCGTAGTCCCGCCACCTGCGGGCGGACGCCAGGTCGCCGGCGGTGAGATCCAAGGTCTCCCGCGTGGCGTACTCGATCCACGGATGCTCACCGAGCTCGGCCCGCAGCGCCCGGCCGAGTTGCCCGTTCGCCCCGGTCACGAGGATCTTCTTCGGCGGCAGCGGGACGACCTCCGCGAGACGCGGATGGTTCTTGTCCTTGGCGCTGATCTCCACCTGATCGAGCGGGATGGGCCACGCGATCGCGGCGGTCTCATCGGCGAGGTTGAGGAACGAGTACGACGCGTCGGGCGACCAGTGGTCGTTCACGAGGTACGCGTAGGCGGTGTCGGGTTCGAGGGTCTGGTACGAGTTGCCGACGCCGCGCGGCACATAGATGGCGCGGGAGGGGTCGAGCTCGGTCGTGTACACGGCGCCGAACGAGGGCCCTTCGCGCAGGTCGACCCAGGCGCCGAAGATCCGGCCGGTCGCGACCGAGACGTATTTGTCCCAGGGTTCGGCGTGGATGCCGCGGGTGGTGCCCACGGCGTCGTTGAACGAGATGTTGTTCTGCACCGGGCCGAAGTCCGGAAGACCGAGCGGGAGCATCTTCTCCCGCTGCCAGTTCTCCTTGAACCAGCCGCGGGAGTCGCCGTGGACCGGCAGGTCGAAGACGACCAGTCCCGGGATGGACGTCTCGGTCACCGACAGCGCATTGCCGTACTCGGTCACGCTCACTGCCCCTTCGACGCGTAGAAGGCCTCTGTTGAGTCCTTTGCAGGCGCCCACCAGGCCTCGTTGTCCCGGTACCACGCGATGGTCGCGGCAAGCCCCGCCTCGAAGTCGCGGTACTGCGGCATCCACCCCAACTCGGTGCGCAGCCGCGTCGAATCGATGGCGTAGCGCAGGTCGTGGCCGGCCCGGTCGGTGACGTGGTCGTAGGCGTCGGCATCCTGGCCCATCAGAGTGAGGATCAGCTCGACGACATCCTTGTTGTTCTTCTCCCCGTCGGCGCCGATGAGGTAGGTCTGACCGATCTCGCCCTTCTCCAGGATGGTGAGCACCGCAGAGGAGTGGTCGTCGGCGTGGATCCAGTCGCGCACGTTCTGCCCCGCCCCGTAGAGCTTGGGGCGGATGCCGCGGATCACGTTCGTGATCTGACGCGGAATGAACTTCTCCACGTGCTGGTACGGGCCGTAGTTGTTGGAGCAGTTGCTGATCGTGGCCGGCACGCCGAAGGACCGCACCCACGCCCGCACGAGCAGATCCGACCCGGCCTTGGTGGAGGAGTAGGGGGAGGACGGGTTGTACGGGGTGTTCTCGGTGAACCGTTCCGGGTCGTCCAGCTCAAGGTCGCCGTAGACCTCGTCGGTGGAGATGTGGTGCAGCCGCCGACCGTGCCGGCGCGCAGCCTCCAGCAGGGTGTACGTGCCGACGATGTTCGTGTCCAGGAAGGGACGCGGATCATTCAGTGAGTTGTCGTTGTGGGATTCGGCGGCGTAGTGCACGACCGCATCTACCTCGCCGAAGAGCGCGTCGACCAGGTCCGCATCGGCGATGTCGCCCTTCACGAAGCGGAACCGCTCGGCAGGCAGACCGTCCAGCGAGGCCAGATTTCCGGCGTAGGTCAGCTTGTCGAGAACTGTCACATGGTCGTAGGTGTGCTCGATCACGTGGTGGACGAAGTTCGAGCCGATGAACCCCGCACCGCCGGTCACCAGAAGTTTGCGCATGGATTCCAGCGTATCGGGCGCTGTCGTGCAGATCTGCCGATATACCGTCTGCCGCCGGCGGTTTTGGCGGTACACCGTCAAATCCGGGAGACTGGAACCCATGCGCGGCATCATCCTCGCCGGGGGCACAGGCTCCCGGCTGCATCCGATCACCCTCGGCGTCTCCAAGCAGCTGGTGCCGGTCTACGACAAGCCGATGATCTACTACCCGCTGTCGACGCTGATCCTCGCCGGCATCCGCGACATCCTCGTCATCACCACACCGCACGACTCCGACCAGTTCCAGCGGCTGCTCGGCGACGGATCGCGGTTCGGGGTCTCGATCACGTACAAGACCCAGCCCTCGCCCGACGGGCTCGCCCAGGCGTTCATCCTCGGCGAGGAGCACATCGGCTCCGACTCAGTCGCACTGGTGCTGGGCGACAACATCTTCTACGGGCAGGGGATGGGCACGCGCCTTCACCAGTACAGCTCGCTTGCCGGCGGCGTCGTGTTCGGCTACTGGGTCGACGATCCGACCGCCTACGGCGTCGTCGAGTTCGACGACGGCGGGCGGGTCGTGTCGCTCGAGGAGAAGCCCGCGCACCCTAAGAGCAACTACGCCGTGCCGGGCCTGTACTTCTATGACAACGACGTCATCGAGATCGCCAAGCACCTCGAGCCGTCGCCGCGCGGCGAGCTGGAGATCACCGACATCAACAAGAAATACCTGGAGCGCGGCCAGCTCCAGGTCGAGCTGCTGCCCCGCGGCACCGCCTGGCTCGACACCGGCACCTTCGACTCGCTCAGCGAGGCAACCGAGTTCATCCGCACCGTACAGAAGCGGCAGGGACTGTCGATCGGGTCGCCGGAAGAGGTCTCCTGGCGACTGGGCTTCCTCAGCGACGACGAGCTCCGGGAGCGCGCAGAGCCGCTGGTCAAGAGCGGCTATGGGACGTACTTGCTGAACGTGCTCGCGCAGGGGCGCGTGTAAAACGGTGGCCCCTGTCGTCGACGAGAACGTCGCCGCATCGCCTGACCGCGGGGGATCGCACGTGCGCTCGCGGCGACTCCGACTGCCGTCGGCCGATCTGCTGTATGCGCTGATCGCCGCGTTAGCGCTGGGTCTGTTCTGCGTCGCCATCCCGCCCGGATGGGGATGGGACGAGCAATCCCACGTCGGACGCGCCTATCAGGTATCCGAGGGTGTGCTGATCCCGTTGGCGCACACGCACGACGCGCGGCTGTCGGCGATGCTGCCCGACTCACTGGTCGACCTGGAGATGGACGGGCATCGCGCCGCCAACGCCGTCGAACGCGGTGCACCATGGTGGCAGAGAGCGGATGCCGCGAGCTCGAACGCCGCCGCGCTGTGGCGGGCACCGCTCAGCACGGTGACGCAGGACTACGACATCTCCAACGCCGCGGCCTCGACGTTCGTCGCATACGCGCCGGCCGCCGCCGGCCTCGCCCTCGGGCGTCTCTTCGGCCTGGACACGGGGGGAGTGCTCCTGCTCGGCAAGATCGTCAACGCGCTGGTATACCTGCTGCTCACCTGGGCGGCGGTGCGCCTGCTGCGGGGACACCGTGTCCGCTGGCTCTTCTTCGTCGTCGCTCTGCTGCCGGGGGCGATCACCCAGGCCGCCTACGTCACGGCCGACACCTACACGAATGCGATCTCGCTGTTGTTCATGGCACTCGTGCTCAGACTTCACCTGTCCGGAACTGCGCCCTCGTGGCGGATCCTTGGCGGGACGGCCCTTGCCGGGATCGGCGTGGTGATGGCCAAGCCCTCATACGCGCTCCTGCTCGCTCTGCTCCTGACCGTGCCGTGGCGCAGGGTGCTGCCGGCGGCGTGGGTCAGCCCCGACGCTCGACGCAGCGGTCTCCGGGGTGCCGGGCTGGTGGGCGGTTACCTCGCCGTCTCAGCCCTGCTGACGCTCGCCGTGCTCCGGCTCACCGCATCCGCGGCGCCGGCGATCGCGGCGATGTACGACAGGGGTGCGGACCCGGTCGCGCAGACCCAGGCGATCGTCGCTCAGCCGTTCGAGGCGGTCGCAGTGCTCGTGCGCTCTGTGGTGTACTACGGCGAGGTCTGGCTCAAGAGTCTGCTCGGAGCTGTCGGCTACAACGCAGTGGATGTTCCTCAGCCCTTTGCCCTCCTGTGCATCGTGCTGCTCGTGCTCGCGGCACTGGTCGGCGAGCGGATCCGCCCGCTGGCCGGCGGCGCCTGGATCGTGGTGGCGGCGGTCACCGGATGGGTGGCCATCATGGCCATCTACGTCTCGTTCAGCTCTCTTGGCGCTCCTGCGGCCGACGGCGTCCAGGGACGCTACTTCATCCCCCTCCTGATCCCATTGCTGATCGGATGCCGGACGTTGCTGCCGATGCGGGCGACGCTCTCCGACCGCGCCGCGACGGTGCTGTTCCCGGTCGGGTCGGCGGCGGTGCTCGCGTCGGTCACGGTGCTCTGGAGCCTCACCCTGCATTGATCGAGGTGTCGACCGCGTAGACCGTGTAGTCCACGCCGTTCCAGGCGAAGGAGCTGTACTCGCTAAGGCAGGACTGGTCCAGTGCCTCGCTGGAGACGGCATAGCGGAAGGAGGGGATGCGCTCGGCGATCGTGCACGGAGATGCGGAGATCACGATCGTGTCGGCGACCGGCTGGGTGAGCGTGACTTCGTCCGACTCGGTCCACGCGAACGTGATGTGCAGCCCGCCGCGGTTCCACATCTCCTCGTACTCGCCGTCAGGGTCGAGCGCCTCCCACGCTGCGATATCCGGCCCGATCTGCTGGCGGGCACTGAGGCTCGGCGTACCGGTCGCCATCATGAGCGAGTCCACGTTCTGGGAGGTGGACGCCCACACCGTTCCGTCTTCGCGACTCTGCGCCCCCCACGTCGTGAATTCCGACGCGGTCTGGCTGGCGCGCAGGTCGCCGAGTCCGAACAGGACCGGTGTCGCCGTGATCGTCAGCGACGCGGCGGCCACGGCGGCGACGCCCATCGACCACCAGCGCCCCGGCCACCGGACGAGTCCGAACACAACCACGCCGGTCACGAGAGCGCTGACCCAGATCATCCAGGTTGCCAGCCCCGGCATCTCGCCCTGCTGCAGCGAGGAACCGGCGTAGGCAGAGAGCAGGGCGGCCGCGCCGCCGGCGACGAGCGGCACGGTGATCCGTCGGGGCGGACGCCACTGCGCCATGAAAAAGCAGAAGGCGAGGATCGCGAGGTACCCCACACCCAGCATTGCCCGGGTGCTCGGCACTCGGTTGACCAGCGGGATCGCCGATCCGATGCTGCCCCAGTCCACCATGGCCCAGCTCAGCCAGAACAGGCCGAAGGCGACGAAGGTCAGCGTCACGGCCGCGTGCGGCCGCGTGCCGCGCCATCGCGATGCGACCAGGAGAATCAGAGTGACGACTAGCAACACCGTGAAGGCCGACGAGATCTCGGACTCGTTGAGGGTGAGCGCCGTGCCGAGCCCCTCGAGCCAGCCCAGGTTCGTCGCGCCAAACAGCATCCCGACACTGACCGCCCCGCCGGTGCTGGCCCGATCACCGGGGTACACGGTGGACAGCCCCGCGGTGACGGTATCCCCGTTCTCCCAGAACAGCAGCCCGGTCCAGACGGCGCCCGAGACCGCGATCGCCCCGAGCCCCAGGAGTTTCTGCCGCCAGGTCCCGACGTCGCGGAGCAGGAACAGAGCGGTGGCCACCACGACCGGGATCGCCAGCACGATGGCCAGTGGCTGATAGTAGGTGGGCGTACGAGCCAGCAGGATGCCGCCGGCCAGGAACGCGGCTATCGCTGTCATCCATCGGCGCTGGACCAGCCGCCGGGTGCCGAAGATCGCCAGCGCGCAGCCGGCGGCGACAAATCCGAGCGTATTGACGGGGCGCGCCGACCACCAGGCGGTGGCGGGGGCGAACAGGATGAGCGCCGTCGCGAGGTATCCCCATCGCAGGCGTCCGGTGATCTGGCGGAACAGCACCGGGAGCCCGATCGCGAGCAGCAGCGACGGCAGACACCACTTCGCCGCGAAGAGCATCTCGTCTGGCAGCCACTGCCCGAGTGCGAGCGCTGACCCGTCGAAGAAGACGATGGCGGACACCGGTCCGGACGGGATCTGTGCGAAGAAGTCGTTCGAGACGCTCAGCGGGCTGGTGTCCTCGGCGCCGTCGCGCGCCAGCTGTCCGAGCCAGATCGGCGACTCTGTGCCCCATTCGTCCGAGCGGATCTCCTGGGACTGGCCCAGCTGCACGCCGAGTGGGTCGGAGGGATCTTCGCGCAGCGCGGAGACGCCGATGTTGGAGGTGGTCATCCCCAACAGCACGAGGATCAGGTAGACCACCAACGGGACCACGAACACCGCGGCCGGCCGTGCATGACGCAGCCACTCGATGGTGCGTCGTAGGGGCGAAGCCATGCCTCCGCCGACCGGTGCGCTCATCGTGGTCGCGTCGGCGGCGCGGGGTAGACCAGATAGTTGAGCCGGCTGAACTCGCGTCGTGACTTCAATACGCCGTCGAGGACCAGTCCGATCGTCCATGACAGGAAGCCGACGATGATGATGCCGACTGCGAGCAGCGCGGTGGGCAGGCGGGGGACCAGACCGGTGGATACGAAGTCGACGACCACGGGGATGCCGATGATCATGCCGATCAACGCGATGACGATGCCCGCGATGCCGTAGAACATCATCGGCCGTTCGTGGCGGATGAGGCCGATGATCAGCGACAGAATGCGGACGCCGTCGTGATAGGTGCGCAGCTTGCTCTCGCTGCCCGCGGCGCGGTCCTTGAACCCGACCTCGACCTCGACCTGCGGTACCCGGAGGCTCATCGCGTGTACCGTCAGCTCGGTCTCGATCTCGAACTCCCGCGACAGGGCGGGGAAGCTCTTCACGAAGCGACGGGAGAACACGCGGTAGCCGCTGAGCATGTCGCTGACCCGGGAGCCGAACACACCGCTGACGAACCAGTTGAAGCCACGGTTGCCCAGCTCGTGCCCCGGCCGGTAGGCGCCAGCCTCGGTTTCACGCCGCACCCCCAGCACATGGTCGTACGGGCCTGTCAGTAACGTCTCGACCATCGCGGGCAGATCCGCGGTGGCATAGGTGTCGTCGCCGTCGATGAGCACGTAGACGTCGGCATCTACGTCGGCGAACGCGCGACGGACGACGTTGCCCTTGCCCTTAACGTATTCGTGACGGACGAGGGCGCCGGCTGCCTCTGCGACGGCTACGGTGTTATCCGTGCTGGCGTTGTCGTAGACGTAGACGTCGATGCCCGGCACGGCGTCGCGAAGACCGGCGACGACCTTCCCGACGGCGACCTCCTCGTTGTGGCAGGGAACGATGGCGGCGATGCGCAGCGGCGTCGTCTCAGGCACGAAAAGCTCCTCGATCGCGCGCCCGTCGGTCTCGGGCGCGCAGCGGCATCCAAGTTATCATGGGGCCGGTTGCGGGCTCGGACCGCAGAGAAAGAGGCATCCGTGGCGTCGCAACAAAGCATGGGCGGGTTCGCGGCGAAGGCCTTCGCGTTCCTCGTGGTGGGCGGACTGGCGTTCGTGGTCGACGCGGTCACGTTCAATCTGCTGACCTTCTGGATTGACGGCCGCGGGCCGCTCCACGATCTGCCTGTGCTTTCGAAGATCATCGCCATCGCCATCGCCACTGTGGTCACCTACGTCGGCAACCGGTACTGGACGTTCGGGGCGCGAAAGATCGACCGGCGGATGTCCCGCTACGTGGTCTTCGTCGCGCTGAACCTGGTCGCGATGGGCATCCAGCTCGGCTGCCTCGCGTTCTCCCACTATGTGTTGGGTCTGGAAGGCCCGGTGGCGGACAACGTCTCGGGGACGCTTATTGGGCAGGCGCTGGCGACCCTGTTCCGGTTCTTCACCTATGACCGATGGGTGTTCCCGGACGAGCACGAGCGGGCGACGAAGGTCGCGATCGAGTAGGCCTAGGATCGGCGGGCACACAGGGAGATCATGGGTCGCGCAGATACACTCTCGTCTTTGTGCACCGCTGTGCGGCGGGCCGGATGATCGAACGCTGACAGGAGTGCAATCGTGCCCGACATTCCGGATGACGTCGCCGAGCGGCGCTCGATCCTGTACGCGTATACGGGGCTCGGCGGTCAGCTGACGGGCGACGTGCGCCACGGACTGACCGCGCTGCGCGCCGATGCTGCCTCCGTCACGGTCGTGCACGCTCCGGGTATCGCACCGGCGGTGAGCGAGGCGCTCGCCGCCCTCTCCGATCGGGTCGTCACCGCCGCGACCTCGGCCTTCAGCGCGCAGTGGTACGACGACGCCATGGGTTCGTCGCCGCTGCCGGTCGATGACGAGATCGTGCTCACCGGCGATTCCTGCTTCGGTCCGCTGCCGTCGCTGCGGGAGGTGTCCGACCGGATGCGCGCTGCCGATCTCGATCTGTGGCAGCTGGTCGAGAATCGTGACGGTGTGCCCGAGTCCTTCGCCCCGCAGGGGTTCCCAGCCACAGCCCGTCCGTGGATGTGGACTGTTGTGCGGGGGCGTCTGGCCGGCTCCGTCGTGTGGCGCGAGGGGTTGACGGCGACCGGCGACGACGAACCGGGCCGGGAGTACCGGATCGTGGCCGAGTCCGCGCAGCGCGGAGCACGCACCGGATACGCGTTCGAGGCGGCCGCTTTCCCCTCGAACCATCCGGCGCTGCATGACGCAGAACTCCTACTCGCGGCAGGCTGTCCTTTCGTCGACAAGGCACCGTTCCAGGGCTACCCGCCCTATCTGAACCGCCAGGCGATCATCGGGCGGGACATCGCCCAGACGGTCGCCGCCGCCGGATACCCGCAGGAACTGGTTTGGGAGAGCCTGGCACGCTCCACACCGCCGAAGACGCTCAACTCCAACGCGGGGATGCTGGAGGTGATCGCGGAGGACGCTGACGGCTACGACCCCGCGCGTCCGTTTCGCATCGCGGTGGTGGCGCGCGTGACCTGGCTGGACGGCCTGGACGGACTGCTCGCTCGTATCGCGCATCTGCCTCAGCCTGTCGACGTGTTCCTCACGACGACAGAGGGCACCTCCGCCGCCAAGATCGAGCGCGCCGTGGAGAGCTGGTCGCAGGGGCGCGATGGGCGGGTAGAGGTCCGCGTCACCACGGCGAGTCGTGGTCGCGACATGGCCGACTTCTTCGTCGCGTGCCGTGACGTGCTGCTCTCGGACCGCTACGACCTGATCGTGAAGTTGCACGCCCGAAAAGCACGCCGCAAGACCATGAACCGTGCACGCTACTTCCGGCGTTACCAACTCGACAACCTGCTCGTCAGCCGGACATACGCCCGCAACCTGCTCGCCCTGTTCCAGCAGGAGCCCGGCCTCGGCGTGGTGTTCCCGCCGATGATGCACATCGGGTACGCGACGATGGGGCACGGCTGGGCCGAGCTACGCGACGACGCCCGTGCACTGTGCGACACGCTGGGGATCACTGTTCCGCTGGATCCTGTGTCGCCCCTGGCGCCCTTTGGTGGGATGTGGGTAGGCCGCCCCGCAGCGATGCGCGTGCTAGCCGAGTACCCGTGGACCTTCGGCGATTATTCGCGCCGCAGGCAGAAGCGCTTCGGTCATCTCGGTCACCTGCAGGAGCGCCTGGTCGCCTACGCCGCGGCGGAGCGCGGGTTCCACACCCGCACCGTGCTGAACACCGAGCACGCTGCGATCAGCCACACCGCGCTCGAGTTCAAGGCCGACGAGCTGTTCTCGACGACCCGGGGATACCCGGTCGAGCAGATCCAGCTCCTCCACCGGGCGGGGTACACCGGTCACGGCGGCCCCGTCGCGCTAGTGCGCATGTACGTGCGGATCAACCACCCGCGCGTGGCTGGACTGCTGCGCCCGCTCTACCACCTGGCCTTCCGCGCGTTCGGCGTGCTGGCGGCCGTGCGGCGATACGTCCTGGGCCGAGCCGGCCGCGTGGAGAAGGAGTCGATGTGAAGACCGCCGAGCTCGTGGCGAATCCTGCCCGCCCGTCCGAGCCGTTCCCACAGGGGGGCAAGCGGCTGCTCATCTACGTCGTCTATGACCCCCGTGGCGAGGTCGACGGGTATATCCCCTACGCGCTGGAGAGGTTCCGTCCGCACTGCAGTCACATCGTTGCTGTCTCCAACGGCCCGCTGACCGACGACGGGCGCGAACGCCTCGCGCCGGTCGTCGACCTGCTGATCGAGCGCGAGAACCGCGGCTTCGACATTTGGGGCTACAAGACCGGCCTGGATGCGATGGCCGACCGGATGGACGAGTTCGACGAGGTACTGCTGGTCAACGACACCTGGTTCGGCCCGGTGCGGCCGTTCGCGCCTGTGTTCGAGCGAATGGAGGGTCGTCCGCTGCACTTCTGGGGCATGACCGATCACATGCGGGTCGAACCCCATCCCTTCACGCAGACGGGATACCTGCCGTACCACCTGCAGTCCTACTGGGTCGCGGTGCGGCGTGAGATGTTCGAGACCGGGGAGTGGAAGGCCTACTGGCGCGACCTGCCGGAGATGAACAGCTACTCCGACGCGGTGGTCAAGCACGAGGGCGTGTTCACCGAGCACTTCACCGAGCTCGGCTTCTCCGGGGAGGTCGCCTTCCCGACGCTCACCGACAAGGTCGAGAACCACGCGGTGCTGTATGCCGAGCAGCTGCTGGACGCTGGATGCCCGACGCTCAAGCGGCGTCCCTTCTTCCAGTGGCCGCCCTATCTCGACGCGCTCGCGGTGATCGGCAGGTGGACGCTGGAGGCGGCGGTGGGCTACGGCTACCCGCGCGACCTGATCTATCAGGACCTTGCGCGCAATGTGCAGCCGAAGGTCGTGAACGCGGACGCGGCGATGCTCGAGGTCCTCTCGGACACGGTGTCCGGCTACGATCCCGCTGCGCCTCTGCGCACCCTGGTGGTCGCGCACATCTTCTACGTCGAGATGACCGACGAGATGCTCGACCGGGCCGATCACCTGCCGGGGGCGTACGACCTGATCGTGACCACCCCGGACCCGGAACGCGCGAGCCGGATCGAGGAGGTCATCGCCCGTCGGCCCTCCCGCGGCACGTCAAGGGTGCGTGTGGTGCCGTCCAACGACGGAAGGGACCAGTCCGCGTTCCTCATCGGCTGTCGGCCCGAGCTGCTCAGCGGGGACTACGACCTCGTCGTGAAGATCCATTCCAAGAAGACGCCGCAGGACGGCTACAACGTCGGGACCCACTTCAAACGGCAGCAGTTCGACAACTTGCTGCGCACCGACGAGTACGCCGCGAACGTGGTAGCCCTGTTCCAGCGAGAGGCCGGTCTCGGGCTGGCCTTTCCGCCCATGATCCACCTCGGATACCCGACCATGGGGCACGCATGGTGGGCGAACCGGCAGGCATTCCTGGCGCGGTGCGCGGAGCTCGGCATCCGGGTTCCGGTCGATGACACGTCGCCGCTGGCGCCGTATGGATCGATGTTCTTCGCCCGCCCCGACGCGCTGCGCATCCTCGTCGAGCACGAGTGGCGCTATGAGGACTTCGCGGGGCAATATGATGACGGCGGGCTCGCACACGTGCTGGAGCGGATGCCGGTGTACGCGGCCGGCGAGCGAGGCTTCCACGCCCGGACGATCGCCAACCGAGACTACTTCGCGACCAGTTACACGGCGCTGGACATGAATCTAGACCAGATGTCGGTGACGCTGCCGGACAACACGATGATCCAGATCGAGCTGCTCAAGCGGATGGGATACATCGAGCGCGGATCGCTGCGCGACTTCATCTCGGTGTTCACGCGGATGTACCGCCCCGATCTGGAGGCGCCGGCGTTGCGCTGGCATGACCGGATCGCCCAGGTTCGACGCGGCCTGCGGCGGCGACTGGATGTCCGCGGGGTCATCCGACGTCGATGACTACGCCGTGGCGCGATGGCGCCCGGGCCGCACCCCGATAGGATTCATCAGATATGCCAGAACTCGACCCGGCGTCAGCGGAGGCGCGATTCTCCCGACTCGCGCTCCTCCCGATGCGTACCGTTGGCGCGGTCGGCGGGATGTCGCCGCGGGCCGTGGTGGCATCGGTCAAGGACATCTTCGCGCACCGTGAGATGCTCGACCTGCTCGTCAAGCGCGACCTGAAGGCCCGCTACAAGGACTCCGCGCTGGGATTCCTGTGGGCGCTGGTGCGCCCACTGGTGCAGCTGGGCATCTACTTCGTGGTCCTCGGGCAGTTCCTGCAGGCTGCGCGCGGCATCCCCGATTTCGCCATCTACGTCTTCACCGGGCTGACGGCGATGGGCCTGTTCCAGGAGATCGTGGTCGGCGGCACCGGCTCGGTGCTCGCGAACGCAGGTCTCGTGAAGAAGGTCTACATGCCGCGGGAGCTCTTCCCGCTTGCGAGTCTGGGCTCGGCGCTGTTCAACTTCGCCATCCAGCTGATCGTACTGATCCTCGCGACGGTCGTCATGTGGCGCATCCCTCTGCATTTCGGGATGATCTATCTGATCCCGTCGCTGCTCCTGATCCTCGTCTACGGCCTCGCGTTCGCGATGCTGTTCGGAGCGATCAACGTCTACCTGCGTGACACGCAGTACCTCGTCGAGGTCGGCACACTGCTCATCTTCTGGGCCTCGCCGGTGGTGTACTCGTACCAGATGGTGCTGAACCTCGTGACCCATCCAATCCTGCTTGAGGCCTATACCAACAATCCGCTGACGCTCGCGATCCTCGGCTTCCAGCGTTCGTTCTGGCTGTCCGGCGACTCCCTCGTCTACCCCTCCCACCTCATGGTGCGCATCGCGATCGCCGGGGTCATCGGCGTGGCCCTGCTGTTCGTGAGTCACCGGGTCTTCCTGCGCATGCAGGGTAACTTCGCGCAGGAGCTGTGATGAGCCAGAACGATCATGCCGGGACGACGGCGGTGCGTCGCCCCGAGGTCGTGCGCCTCACCGACGTCTCCAAGCGCTTCACCGTTCGCAAGGACTCCTCGCTGAAGGAACGCGTGATCACACTCGGACGTCCTGGGCGTCAGTACCGCCAGGATTTCTGGGCCCTCAGCGACGTCTCGCTGGACGTCCGCGCAGGCGACACGATCGGTCTCATCGGCCACAACGGTTCGGGCAAGAGCACGCTGCTCAAGGTCATCGGCGGCATCATCCAGCCCACGTCCGGTTCGGTGCGTCAGCGCGGTCGCATCGCCGCGCTGCTCGAGCTGGGTGCTGGCTTCCACCCCGATCTGACCGGGCGCGAGAACGTCTATCTGAACGCCTCGGTGCTCGGCCTGACCAAGGAAGAGACCACCGCCAGCTTCGACGCCATTCTGGAGTTTTCGGGTGTGGGCGACTTCATCGATACCCAGGTGAAGTTCTATTCGTCCGGCATGTACGTGCGGCTCGCCTTCGCGATCGCCGTCCACACGGATCCCGACGTCCTCCTCGTCGACGAGGTGCTTGCCGTCGGCGACGAGCAGTTCCAGCAGAAGTGCCTGGACAAGATCAAGGAGTTCCAGAAGCAGGGCCGGACGATCGTGATCGTCAGCCATGCGCTGGACCAGATCTCCGCACTGTGCGACCGGGTGGTACTCATGAACCGCGGGCGGATGGCCTACGACGGCCTGCCCGACGCGGCGATCGAGCGGTTCCGAGAACTGCTGAGCGAGAACGGCGTCGGCAAGGCACGGCCGGAGCAGATCACCCGCGCGGCCGCGGTCGAGCGGGTCGAGGTGTTGGATGCCGCGGGCCGACCGTGCTCGGAGCTGCACGAGGGCGAGGCATTCCGTGTGCGGGTCCACCTGGGCGTCGAGCGGCCGCTTGATCGCTGGGCGCTCGGGGTCAGCATCGACACGGCGGCCGGGGGCATGGCGCTCGCCTCGAACACCGACGTCCTGGGGATCACGCTGGAGCCGCTGACCGCGCCGCGGCACGTGGATATGATCATCGACGGCGCACGGTTCAACCCCGGGAGCTACTACGTCAACGCGAACATCGCGGGGGTGAGTGAGCCCACCTCGCACTCCCTTATGCAAGCCGCCTAGTTCACTGTGCTCGGCGAGTCCGATGCGCTCGGCTCGGTCGCGGCCCGCGTGCGCATCGAGTAGGGGGACGTATGGATCTGCTGATCGTCGGCTCGGGCTTCTTCGGCCTCACCGTCGCCGAGCGCGCGGCATCCGCCGGCCGGAAGGTGACGGTCATCGATCGTCGCCCTCACATCGGCGGCAATGCCTACAGCGAGGCGGAGCCGGAGACCGGCATCGAGGTGCACCGGTACGGCGCCCATCTGTTCCACACCTCCACCCCGAGCGTGTGGGAGTACGTCAACAGGTTCACCGCGTTCACGAGCTACGTGCACCGGGTGTACACGAATCATCGGGGCGTCGTGTTCCCGCTGCCGATCAACCTGGGGACGATCAACCAGTTCTTCCAGGCCGCGTACACGCCCGACCAGGCGCGGGCGCTGGTGCGCGAGCAGGCGGGGGAGTTCGAGGCGAAGACGGCGCGGAACCTGGAGGAGCGGGGGATCGGCCTGATCGGACGCCCGCTGTACGAGGCGTTCATCCGCGACTACACCGCGAAGCAGTGGCAGACCGACCCGGCCGTGCTGCCGTCCGAGATCATCAGCCGCCTCCCGGTGCGCTACACCTACGACAACCGCTACTTCAGCGACAAGTGGGAGGGCCTGCCCGTCGACGGTTACACGGCGTGGCTTGAGCGGATGGCCGACCACCCCAACATCGAGGTGAAGCTGGACGTCGACTTCTTCGACACCGCGCAGCCGCTGAACAAGGCCGCGACCGTCGGTCGCCTCCCGATCGTGTACACCGGCCCCATCGACCGCTACTTCGACTACGAGGCCGGCGCGCTCAGCTGGCGCACCCTCGACTTCGAGCAGGAGGTGCTGGAGGTGGGCGATTTCCAGGGCACCAGCGTGATGAACTACGCGGATGCCGACGTGCCCTACACCCGTATCCACGAGTTCAAGCACTTCCACCCCGAGCGCGCCGACCGCTACCCGAATGACCGGACGGTCATCATGCGGGAGTACTCCCGGTTCGCGGAACGCTCCGACGAACCATACTACCCGGTGAACACCCCCGAAGACCGCGCCGGCGTCCTCGCCTACCGTGACCTGCAGGCCGGCGAGAAGGACGTCCACTTCGGTGGGCGCCTGGGAACCTACCAGTACCTCGACATGCACATGGCGATCGGATCCGCCCTCTCCATGTGGAACAACAAACTGGCATGAGCGTGTCCGAGTGGACGGCCGTCGCCCACGCGGTGCTCCCCGTCGCGGACGCGGACGCGGTGCTGCCGCTCTACCTCGACGGCGACGCCGCATCGGCCGAGATCCTCGATCGGGACGGCGTGCGCGTCGCCCCCGGCGGCACCGTGTCGTTCGGCTCGTACTTCAATGCGTTCCCCGCCGCCTACTGGCAGGCCGAGACCGACATCGCCGCCGTGCGGCTGAGCGTCGTGGCACGGGGTCGTGGTGCGATCGAGGTTCGGCGATCGGATGCGGGCGGCCATTCCATGCGCGTGGAGCGCTTCGAGGTCGAGGGCGACGCCACGGTCGCCGCCGACCTGCCACTGACCGGATTCGACGACGGCGGCGCGTACTGGTTCGACGTGCACGCAGCCGCAGGAGACGCGCTCGAGCTGATCGCCGCCGAGTGGTCGGTGGCGGGCACGCTCACGGCATCCGCGACGATCGCCATGGCGACCTTCAACCGCCCCGTCGACTGTCTCGCGCAGCTGCGGACCCTCGCCGACGACCCCCGGCTGGGCGACGTGGTGGACCGCATCATCGTCGTCGATCAGGGCACCGACCTGGTGTCCGCGCAGCCCGGTTACGCAGCGGTCGCCGACCGGCTCGGCGACCGGCTCCAGCTGGTGCGCCAACCCAACCTCGGCGGGTCGGGCGGCTTCTCGCGCGGCATGTTCGAGGCGATCCAGGCCGCGACGAGCGACCACGTGCTACTGCTCGACGACGATGCGATCAGTGAGCCGGAGGCGATTCTGCGCGCCGTGCGGTTCGCGGCCGCGGCGCGGGAAGAACTGATCGTCGGCGGTGGGATGCTGCACATCGACGACCGCAGCGTGCTGTATACGCAGAGCGAGCAGTGGGATCAACGGATCGGCTGGGTCCGGCTGGATCGTCCGGGGGCCTACAACCACGACTTTGCCGCCGTGCCGTTCCGCGAGGCGCCGTACTTCCACGCGCATCAGCGTTCCGACTTCAACGGATGGTGGATGTGTCTCCTCCCCATCCGGCTGCTGCGCGAGGCCGGACTGTCGCTGCCGCTGTTCCTCAAGGGCGACGACGTGGAGTTCGCGCTGCGGGCTCGCGAGCGGGGCGTGCGCACGGTCAGCCCCGTGGGCATCGCACTGTGGCACCTCGGCTGGGGCGGCAAGGCGCCCACCCGGTCGTGGGAGTCCTACTTCCTGCACCGAAACCGCCTCATCACCGAGCTGCTGCACTCGCCGGCCCACCGGCCGGGCGGCGTGATCCTGCACTCGTTCCTCGGCGACGTGAAGCCCCTGCTCACCCTCCAGTACTCGGCGGTGCGGCTCCGAGCGCAGGCCGTGGCCGACGTGCTCGGCGGTCCCGAGCCGTTGCCTCGGTGGCTCGCCACCCGCACAGCCGCCATCCGGGACCTGTGGCAGGGGTTTCCCGACGCCACCGCCGTGACCGGGGTCACCGCCACGGAGCCCGCACCGCCCGCCCCCGCGGGGCGCATCCGCCCGGCGATCGTGCTGGCACGGCTGGTGCTGCGGCACGCGCTGGTGCCGGCCCGGCCCGGCCCGGACGACCGGGCCCAGGCGCACATCGCGGCGCCCGAGCTCGGATGGTGGAGCTTCGCGCGACTCGACTCCGCGCTCGTGGACACCGCCGACGGCCGCGCCGTGGTGCGCTACCGCCGCGACCGGCGCGAGACGACCAGGGCGCTGTGGCGCAGCATCCGGCTCCACCTCCGTCTCTGGGTGCGCTGGCCGCGGCTGGCGCGCACCTGGCGTGAGGCAGCACCCGCACTCGCGTCCGTCGAGTCGTGGGCCGAGGTGTTCCGGGGATGAGCGGGCTCGCCGCCTGGCTGGGAGCGCTGCCCGCGATCCTGGCCGCGGCGTTCGTGCTGCTGACACCGGGACTGATCGCGACCGCACCGCTGCGTCTCGGGCGCGTCGCCCGCGTCGCGCTCTCCGCCGTCGTCGGCGTCGCCTGCATCGGCGTCTCCGGCGTGGTGTTCGCGCTGATCGGCGTCAGCTACGCCGTCTGGCAGCCGTTCGTGCCCGCCGTCGTACTGGCGCTGCTCGCCTGGCTGCTGCGGCGACGCCGGGTGCGTGAGCTCCGGGTGGCGCCCGTCGAACGCGTGCGGTGGTGGTGGCTGGCGCTCGTCTGGCTGGCGGCATCCGTCGTGATCGCCGTGGTGGCCTTTGCCGCCGTGTCCACCCCGGAGCTGATCAGCCAGACCTACGACAACGTCTTCCACCTGGCCGCCATCGCCGACATCCTGCACACCGGCGACGCGTCGTCACTGACGCTGCGCACCCTGATCGAGACCGACAAGACGTGGGCCTTCTACCCGGCGGCGTGGCACTCCCTGGCAGCGCTCGTGGTGCAGGTGACCGGCGTATCGATCCCGGTCGCGGTGAACGCCGCGTGGATCGCGGTGTGCGCCGTGGTCTGGGTGCCCGGGGCGACCTGGCTCGCGCAGGTGCTGCTGCGCGGTCACGAGCCCGGTCGGGTGGCGCTGGTGTCCCTGCCGCTGTCGGCCGCGTTCGGGTCGATGCCGTACGCGCTGCTGACCTGGGGAACGCTGTATCCGACCTTCCTCGCGACCGCCGTGCTGCCAGTCGCGGTCGCGATCCCGGTCGCCACCTGGGCGCCGCGCCACGCCGCCGACCGCCGTGCCGCGTGGCCTCTGATCGGCGGTGCGGCGGCCCTGCTGATCGCGCTCGCGGCGATCGGCTTCTCGCAGCCGAGGGTCCTCGTCACCTGGGCGGTGTTGCTCACCCCGTTCGTCATCGCCGAGGTCGTGCGCGGCTACCGGTGGGCGCGGCGCGCCGGAGGTCGTACCCGTGCCGTCGCCGGATGGTCGCTGGCCGGTTTGGTGCTGTTCTTCGTCGTGGCAGCAGCCGGGGCGTTCGCCTACCTCGTGTTCCGGCTGGGACTGTTCGACCGTTCCCTCGACGACCGGCTCGCGGGGCCGCAGGCGCAGTCGACCCAATCCGTGCTGGCCGGTCTGTGGCAGGTGCTCGTGCAGTCCTGGCCGGTCGGCGTGGACGGTGCCTTCACGTTCCCCGCCGTGCTCGTCGCGGTCGCGGTGGTCATCGGCATCCTCGCCGCCGCGCGCACGCGGGGACTGCGCTGGATCGTCGTCGGCTACGTCGTCTTCGCGGTCCTCTTTGCGCTCGCCGCCGGTTCCGACGACGTCTTCGCGAAGCTCGCGACCGCGCTCTGGTACAAGGATCGCTACCGGCTGAGCTCGGTGCTGCCGGTGTTCGGCGTGGCGCTGGCCACGCTCGGGATCCTCACCGCGTCGTCGCGGCTGGGCCGCCGCAGGCGCATGCTCGCCCGAGTGCTTCCGGTCGTGCTCGCCTGGATCGTGGCCGCGACCGCGGTCATCGGGGTGGCGGTCGGCGGGCTGACGGGGACGGTCGCGTTCGTGTTCCGCCTGCCGGAGACCGCCGCCTCGTCCGAGGTGGTGTCGCAGGCGCAGATCGACTTCATGGCGCAGGTGGCGGATATCGTCCCGGCCGACCAGCTGCTGCTCGGCGATCCCTGGGACGGTTCCGCGCTCTCGTTGCTGTACGCCGGCCGGGAGCCGGTGTTCCCCCACGTCAACGGCCAGTGGGACGCGCAGCGCACCCTGATCGCGTTGAACCTGCAGGACATCGACATGAATCCGGACGTATGTCTCGCGCTCGACGGACTGCGGGTGCGCTACGTGCTCTACAACCCGCACGCGTTCGGGGGCGGCGACCCCTCCGGAAACCACTTCAGCGGCATCCACGCCGCCGTCGAGGCGGGGCTGTTCACCGAGGTCGCGACCGACGGCGACTCGACGCTGTACCGCATCGACCAGTGCGGATCGCTGCCGGTCGAGTGAACTCAGCGGTCGGTGGAGAGCCGATCCTGACGTTCGCCGAGCTTCTCGCGCACGAGCGAGAGACCGCCGCGGCGGAAGTAGTAGAGCAGCAGGGCGAGGTCTCGGCGGCGTCCTCTGGGCATCATGAGGATGCGTTCGAACCGGCTGCCGCCCAGCGCCGCGCCCGAGGCGGCCATCAGGGTGCGGTCGGCGGCTTCGCGGGGGTTGGCGCAGAACTCCAGCAGCGGACGCAGCGATCGGCTCCACTCGAACCGCTCGCGCTCGCGCAGTGCCGCCTCGTGCGCCCGGTCGTAGGCGTCGGCGTCGGTCAGCAGCTCGCGGATGGCCGACGCGAGACCGACGGGGTCGCCGATGGGTGCGACGCGTCCGCAGCCGGTCCGGTCGATGACCTCGGCAAAGGCATCGCCGGCGGAGGAGACCACGGGAAGCCCGGCCCAGAGGTAGTCGAGGATGCGGGTGCGGAACGAGAACCTGGTCTCGGCGTGGAGCGGGTGGGTGCTCACGCCGAGGTCGGCGTCGAGGAGATAGTTGACGCGGTCGTCATAGTCGACCCAGGAGTCGTTGAAGAAGACGGTGGTGCCGGCCAGGCCCAGACGGTCCGCGGCGGCGACCGTGTCGGCGATGGCCTGCATCTCGGGCACCTCAGGGTTGAAGTGGCTCGCGCTGAGGAAGAACAGCTTGATCTCGGGGTGATCGTCGGCCAGCAGTCCCATGGCCTCGACGAGCGTCACCGGATCGAACCAGTTGTAGATCCCGCCGCCCCAGATCAGCACCCTGTCGTCCGGCCCGATGCCGGGTACCGTTCCCTTGATGGCGTGTCGCGACTGCTGCGGGGGATCGGCGGGGAGCCCGAAGGGGGCGACGCCGATCAGCGAGTCGAAGGTCGGGTCGGCCGTGTAGGTGGCGGGGTTCAGCCGGCCCAGCGCGGAGAGGTTCCCCAGCCATAGATCCCGCTGCCGGTCGGAGGCGCACAGGAAGTAGTCGCCGCGGGCCAGCTGCTCGTTCAGCAGCGAGACGGCCTTCCGGATCTCGTCGGTCCAGGTTGCGGCGTCCTCGTATTTGTTCTGCTCAAGCTGTTCCAACTGGAACGGATCGTACAGGTCGGCGACGACGATCTTGGTCGTCCGTGCGACGGAGGGGAAGAGGCGGAATGCCATGCCCTGGACGATGATGACGTCGGCCCACTGTTCGTGGCCGGCGGCGGTGGCGTCGTCCGCCTCGTGCACGTAGTGCAGCTCGAACCGGTCGCTGCGGCGCTCGATCCGCTTCCAGGACACGACCCGCACGTCGCAGCGGTCCGAGAGGAGCTCCGCCATGTTCCACACGCGGATGGCGGGACCCGCCATCTTCGTGCGAATCGGGTCGCCGGTGATGATGAGAACCCGCGTGCGGCGTTCGAGGCCGTCTGGTGCCGTCACGGCCACTCCATTCCTGCAACCCGAGAACTTTACCAGCGCCCCTCGTCCCCCTCACGCCCTTCGCGCTGCCCGAACCGTCAGTTTCGGTCGACGAAATCTTGGATACCTCGCCGAAACTGACGGTTCGCGAAGAGGGCGGGGCCGGCGGGGCCGGGTCAGACTCGGGCGGCGATGGCTCGACGAAGCGAGGAGATGAGGGTCGCGTTCGCGGCGGGATCCGCGAGGTCGTCGGCGTTGACGCGCACGACGAGCCAGCCGGCATCCTGCAATGCCCGCACGCGCAGAAAGTCTCGGCGCCATTGCGCGCGGTCGGAGCGATGATGATCGCCCTCGTATTCCATGGCGATCTTCTTCTCGGGGTAGGCGAGGTCCAGGTAGAACACGCCTGTCGGCGTTCGGACCATCGTGCCGATCTCCGGCTCGGGCAGCCCCGCATCGACAATGGCCAGACGCAGGCGCGTCTCCTGCGGCGAGTCCACGCCTCCGCGTACGCGGGGCAGCGCATCGTCGAGAGCGCGAGCACCCCGCCGGGAGCCGTGTTGTCCCACGGCCCGT
>JAATGR010000037.1 GCA_015654575.1 Actinomycetales bacterium | reverse complement strand
TAGCGACGCCGCTGCTCGGGGTCGCTGAGCACGTCGTAGGCGTGCGTCACGAGTTTGAAGCGCTCGGACGCCTCCTCCCCCGGGTTCACGTCCGGATGAAGCTGGCGCGCGAGCCTCCGGTACGCCTTCTTGATCTCGTCGGGGGTCGCCTCGCGCGACACGCCCAGCACTTCGTAGTGGTCAGCCACTCTCGCCTTCCCGTCCGCGTCTCCGCGGTCACCCCCGCGTCCGCTCAGCGGACGCGCTCGTCCTCGTCGAGCAACCGGCTGAGGTAGCGGGCCACTGCCCGCACCGCGCCGAGGTTGCTCGGGTAGTCCATCCGCACCGGTCCCAGAAGTCCCACCCGTGCCGTGCCCACGCCGGTCTCGTAGTCCCCGGTGACGACCGAAGCCTCGCCGAGCCCGAACGGTTCGTTCTCGCGCCCGATGGATGCCGCCAGCCCCTGGTCGTCGGCCGCCATCTCCCCGACCAGCCGGAGCAGCGTCACCTGCTCCTCCAGCGCTTCCAGCAGGGGGAAGATGCTGCCGCGGAAGTCGGCCTCGCTGCGCGCCAGGTTCGCCGCACCCGCCATGACCAATCGATCCTGCCGGAAGTCCTCCAGCTCTTCGCCGACGACCCGCAGCAGCGTCCGCAGCGCGCGATCGGACCGGGAGCCGTCGGCCGGCAGCGCCTCGACCGCAGCGGCCACCAGGGTCACGCCCTCGCGCACCGGGCGTCCGGTCACCAGGACGCTCGCCCGGGCACGCAGCGCCGCCACATCCGTCTCATCCAGTTCGTCGGAGACGAGCGCGACGCGCTGCGAGACGCGTCCGGTGTCGGTGACGAGGATGACGACTACGCGGGCACCGCCCAGATGGACCAGCTCCACGTGCGTCACCGTCGCACGCTCGAACGACGGATACTGCACCAGCGCGACCTGACCGGTCAGCTGCGTCAGCGCGCGCACGGTGCGCGCCAGCAGGTCGTCGAGATCGGCGGGATCGGCCAGGAACGCCGAGATCGCGCTGCGCTGCGCTGCGCTCAGCGGCCGCAGCTCGGCGAGGTGGTTGACGAAGACGCGATACCCCTTGTCGGTGGGAACACGGCCCGAGGAGGTGTGCGGCGCGGCGATCAGCTCTTCGTCCTCGAGCAGCGCCATGTCGTTGCGGATCGTGGCGGCCGAGACGCCGAAGGAGTGACGGTCGACGATGGTCTTGCTGCCCACCGGCTCGCGCGTGGACACGTAGTCCTGCACGATGGCGCGCAGCACTTCGAGTCCTCGATCGCTGACCACGCCTCCTCCTCCCGTTGGCACTCCCGGCAGCCGAGTGCCAAGTCTACCGCGCGGCCTACGCGGTCAGAACGCGCACGACCGCGTCGGCGAGCAGCCGCCCCGGACGGGTCAGCACCACGCGTCCGCGCAATGCGTCGCCCGGCTCGACCAGGCCGTCGGCGATGAGGCCCGCCACCGACCGGCGGCCCTCGGGGGCGAGCTCATCGATCGCGAGGCCGTCCCGGATGCGGGAGCGCAGCAGCACCCGCTCGAGGTCGGCGGCCTCGGCATCCGGCACTTCGCGTCCGGCGGCCGGCGAGGCGGCCTGCGCGAGCCGCTGCGCGTAGGCGGCCGGATGCTTCACGTTCCACCAGCGGACGCCCGCGACATGGCTGTGCGCGCCGGGCCCGAACCCCCACCAGTCGGTGCCCCGCCAGTACGCGAGGTTGTGCCGCGAGCGGTGCGCCTCGTCCCGCGCCCAGTTCGATACCTCATACCACCCCAGGCCCGCGGCGTCGGCGAGATCGTCGACGAGCTCGTACATGTCGGCCTGCAGGTCGTCGCTGGGCGCGACCAGCTCACCGCGACGGATGCGGCGATGCAGCGGCGTGCCCTCCTCCACGATCAGTGCGTACGCCGACAGGTGGTCGATCTCCAGCGCGAGGGCCGTCTCGACCGAGCGCCGCCACTGGTCGACCGTCTCCCCCGGCGCGCCGTAGATGAGGTCGACGCTGACGTCGAGCCCGGCTGCTCGCGCGGCGCGCACGGCGGTGGCGACGTTGTCCGGGTCGTGCGTGCGGTCGAGGGTCGCCAGCACCTCCGGTACGGCGGACTGCATCCCGATCGACAGGCGCGTGACCCCGGCGGCGGCGAGGCGCACGGCGAGCGCATCGGTGACGGTGTCCGGGTTGGCCTCGACGGTGACCTCCGCATCCGGGGCCAGCCCGAAGGCGGAGCGGATCCCACCGAGCATGCCAGCCAGCGCGTCACCGGGCAGCAGGGTCGGCGTGCCGCCGCCGAAGAAGACCGTCTGCGCGGGACGCACCGACCCCAGGCCCCCGAGCACCCGCTGCGCGAGCGCGACCTCCGCAGCGACGGCGGCGGGATAGTCGTCCCGGCGGACGCCGCGCAGCTCCTCGGCCGTGTAGGTGTTGAAGTCGCAATAGCCGCAGCGCACGCGGCAGAACGGCACGTGCACGTACACCCCGAAATCGACGGTGGGGTCGATGGCCGCGACCGGCAGCATCCCGTCGGCAGGTACCGGGTCGCCGACCGGCAACGCCGACGGCATCAGGTGTACATCGGGGAGATCGCGCGCAGGTAGCGCTGCGCGAGCTCCCGACGCCGTTGCTTCACCCGCTGCGGCATCAGCCGGTACGACAGCGCGACGGGGGCGTCGAAGGCGCGCACCGTGAACCAGACCTCGTCGTTCTCATACCAGTCGAGCATGAAGGACTCCTCACCGCTGACGACGGAGTCGCCGACGGTGCCGAGGGCGAAGCCGATGCGGCGCTTCTCCTCGACCACGAAGATGACGCGCACCTCGGCGTCGGCGCTGTGCGATCCGACCCGGCCGCGCAGCCGCAGCGTAGTGCCGGCGCCGACGTACGGCGTGCCGTCCTCGTCGTAACGCTGATCCGCCTCGAACCGGGTGGGTGCGATCGGCTGTCCGCTCTCGTCGAAGCTCACGCCGCTGTAGGCGGGACCCGACGCCGGGCGCACATCCGTCACGGCCAGTCCCGCGTCGCGCTGCGCGTGCCACGAGAGCAGCGCGTCACCGGCGGCCCGGAACCGCGCCTCGCCGCTGCCGATCTGCCATGACTCGTGCGAGGGGATGCTGCGCTCGGGCGGATACTGCAGCAGGTCCGGCGCCTGGGTGGCACCGACGGCGGCATAGTCGACGGTCTCGTCCGTAAAGCTCCCGCGGCGCATAGGGTCCAGCGTACCCAGCCAGCCTGAACGCCGGATCCGACGCGTGTCCGGATCACGCGATCCGGACACGCGCCGCTACTTCTTGGTCTCGACGTCTCCGGACAGCGCGGCGATGAACGCCTCCTGGGGGACTTCGACGCGGCCGACCATCTTCATCCGCTTCTTGCCCTCCTTCTGCTTCTCGAGCAGCTTGCGCTTGCGGGTGATGTCGCCGCCGTAGCACTTGGCGAGCACGTCCTTGCGGATGGCTCGGATGTTCTCACGGGCGATGATGCGCGCGCCGATCGCAGCCTGGATCGGCACCTCGAACTGCTGGCGCGGGATGAGCTTGCGCAGCCGCTCGGTCATCATCGTGCCGTACGCGTACGCCTTGTCGCGGTGCACGATCGCGCTGAACGCGTCGACCGTCTCCCCCTGTAGCAGGATGTCGACCTTCACCAGGTCGGCCGCC
>JAATGR010000157.1 GCA_015654575.1 Actinomycetales bacterium | reverse complement strand
CGGTCGGAACGACCACTGCTTGAGCGCGGTGACGAAAATCTCGTGATCAATCTCCCCCCGCCGTCGGCGCCGCACCAGGTCCATCGCCGTCGGCGGATGTTCGCCGGCTCCCTCCGCTATCTCCATGCGGACCTCCCCTACCGAACACGTGCTGCCTAGCATGTGAAGGATCCAGAATGCCATACCGATGTGGCTCGACGACCCGAACTGCAACAAGCCGGACGACGCGGTGGGTGAGCAACGTCCTTCCAGGCCACCCTCCCGGGCAAGCTACTCCAAAACGTCACCTGTCCGCGCAGCAGTCCCAACTCGAGGTCGGTGTTTCCGGCTGCCTGGAACGTGGAGCTCCCGACAGTGTGTGATCCGCCGCCCCACTTCCAGCTCGCGCCCTGTATATCGGTGCAGTGGTCAGCGGTGATCATGTTGTATTGGCTGTCCTGGTATCGCAGCACGGGATAGCCGGTGGAGCAGGACATATCGTCTCCGGATGTTGGGCCTTCCATGTATCCGCCGGCCATGAGCGGGGCTGCAGTGCGAACGCGAGTGGTCGTCTGCGCGGGTTCTTCCGTCTTGAACGTCACGGGAACCCCGAGCAGTTCATCCGGCACCTCTTGAGCACGGGAACGCGAGGTCGGGGTCTCCTGGATACCGAGAGTGATCGACGCGCCGTCGGGGGCGGGAGGACCGCCTCGCCATGGCGATCCTCTCCGGCGGGGTGCACGACGGCGACACCGTGCGCGTCGACGTCGCGGTGGACGGCTCGCAGCTGGCTCTCACGAGCGCGGGACCGACCGCCGCCGAGGGGCCCGATGACGATGACGATGTGATCGAGGCGGAGCTGATCGAGGACTGACCGTGGCTTCGGCCCCGATCGAGCGGTGGCCCGTGACCGTGTGCCCGGTCGCTCCGGCGGCCTGACTCACGGGGGAATCGGCGGGTCCTCCGAACCGGAGGGGGACGCCTCGAGACGCGCCAGGAACCTGTCCACGAGCGCCTCCTGTGTCGGGCGGGTCATCTCGTCGGGGTGGAGAAGCGCCTCGACGCTGACGCCGTCGATGAGCGCCATCGCCTCGACGGCGATTTCACGATCGGTCGATCGTGCGTTCACCACCCCGTGTTCGCGCGCCTCGCCGATCCGCTTCTCCCAGTTGTCGATGGATGCGCGGTAGCTGGCGGTGCGTATTTCGCGAAGCTCGGCGTCGAGGATCGCCTGGGCCCAGAAAGCCACGTCTACGAAGGCCTCCATCGTGCGCTGGTCGTCGATCGGCAGGGACTGGAGAAGCGCTTCGCGAAGATCGTCGGCGGTTCTGATCCTCTCGGATCTCTCCTGGATGCGTCGGCGCGCCTCTGTGAAAACCGCCCGATGGGCCGTCACGAGGATCTCGTTCTTGTTCGCGAAGTAGTGCGCCAGCACACCGCTCGAGTACCCCGATTCGCGTGCGATCTCGCGGATCGTGGTCTTCTCGATGCCGACGCGATGGATGACGCGCATCGCGGCCTGAGCCAACTCCCGGCGACGCTGCTCGTGGTCGACGACCTTCGGCACGGAGAACCTCCTTCACGTCTGCCGCGGTGCGGCGAACTGTGGTGGCTCCGTCGCTGTGCGATGGCGTGACGCTGGGCCGAGACAGCTCGTTCCAATTTTATCGGACTCCGGACTCGGCGGCTGACGAGAGGGAGGCGCGGACGTCCGCGAGGCGCGGGCTTAACGGAGACGTAATGCGTCAGTAATCTATATCGGACGTCCGTCATACACACTGGACGACAACCGATGAGGACCCGCCTCCCCCGAGGCGGGTGTCGCATCGGGCAGGAACGAAGAGGAGAGACGGATGAAGGTTGTCGTCGTCGGCGGCGCGGGCGCGATGGGCGCCGCTGCGGTTGCCGTGCTCGCGGGCATGAGCGAGTTCCGTGAGATCGTGGTGGCCGATCGGGATGCGGAAGGCGCGCAGCGCATCGCAGCGGCACTGCCCGGCCACGTCAGAGCACAGCGGTTCGACGCCGACGTGGACGACTTCGCGGACCTCCTCGACGGCGCCTGGGGCGTGCTCAATGCGCTCGGTCCGTTTGCTCGATTCGGCAGCAGGATCCTGTCGGCATCCATCGCTCGGCGTTGTCACTACGTGGACATCGACGATGACTGGGAGCCCACTCTCGAGGCTTTCGAGCTGCATGAGCGCGCGGCAGATGCCGGGATAAGCGCCGTTATCGGCATGGGCGCCAGCCCGGGCCTGACGAACCTCCTCGCGGTGCTGTGCGCGGCGGCGCTCGATACGGTCGATCGCATTCTGACCGGTTGGAACATCGAAGCGGTCTCCGACGGTGCGGTGGGCGGTCGGCCGTCTGCCGCGTTGATGCACCTCGTCCATCAGCTGACCGGGGAGATCCGATTGCTCGACGATGGCGAGCTGAAGAATGTGCGCCCGCTGCGGCGCACCGAGATCACTTTTCCCGGCTACGGGCGAATCCCGGGTTGGGGGGTCGGGCACCCAGAGCCGATCACTCTTCCCCGGGTGTTCCCGAACCTGCTGTCCTGCGCGAACATCGCCGTGGGAAGCGAGGCGACCATGGAAGCGATCGGCGCGCTGATGACGTCCGTCGACGCCGGTCGCATGAGTCGCGGCGACGCGGCTCTGGCGCTGGGCGAGGTCGTCGCCGGTGCTGCTGCGGCGGCCCTGACCCGGCAGACGCCGTCACCGTTCGCGCACGCGAGCGGTCTGAGGGAGGGGACACGCACCGCAGTGGTCGGCTACATGGTGCGTCGGCCCGAAGGGGGGATGCCCGCGATCACGGCGACTCCGGCCGCCCTGGGCATGCAGTCGATCGCACGCGGAGAAGTGCAGCGTGTGGGCGTCAGCGCTCCCGAGGAAGCGATGGACCCGGCCCTCATCCTCGGCCGCCTGGCGGCGTACTGTCCGCCCGGTGAGGGCGACATCTACGTGGTGCGCGCAGCGGCCGAGCAATGAGCCGCTCCAGAGCGTCGCAGCCGCCTCTGCCTGCGCGCTGTCACATCGTCTCGACATCCGTTCGTCCGATCGCATCCGTCTGAGTTCCAGGAGAGAGTCCATGTCCGCACAGTCCAAGAGCCCGAAACTCATCGGCACCGTCACGCTGGCCCTCATGGTGCTCGCGATGGCGGCCCCTGTCGGCGTGGTCGTCGGAATCGTTCCACTCGTCATCGGATACGGGAACGGCATCGGAGCACCAGGAATGTTCATCCTGGTGGCGGTCATCCTGGCCACCTTCAGTGTGGGCTTCGCGGCGATGTCACGCTCTGTGCGTACGCGTGGCGCGTTCTTCGCCTATATCGGAGCCGGCCTCGGCGAGCGCGCCGGAATGGCAGCGGGAGGCGTCGCACTCGGCGCCTATGCGATCTTGACCATCTACGTGGTCGCGCAGTTCGGGTACTACCTGCACAACACGCTGCTGGAGCTGGGTATCGACGTCCACTGGCTGGCTCTGAGCCTGCTCTGTCTGCTCCTGGTCTGGCTGCTGAGCAGACGCGGGACCAGAGAGAGCGCCGTGGTCACCGCGTCGATCCTTCTCTCCGAGCTGTTCATCCTGCTCGTCTTGAACATCGGGGTGCTGATCGTGCGAGGACCCGCGTCCTATCCCCTCGAGTCGTTCTCGCCCGCTGAGGTGTTCTCGGGGGCTCCTGGCTTCGCGCTCGCGCTGGTCTTCCTCTCGTTCATCGGGTTCGAGGTCACCGCTGTCTTCCGCGACCATGTCAAGAACCCGGATCGCACGATCGGGCGCGCCACCTTGCTCGCGGTGACCCTCATCGGCCTCGTCTACGCGCTCTCGGCGTGGTCGGGAATCGCCGGCGTCGGCGCCGAAGCGGTCGTGGCGATGACGCAGGGGCCGAACGCCGGCCTGCTCATGTTCGATGTGGCCAACGACAACGTCGGAGCATGGGCGGGGGTCACACTCAGGGTGATCATGCTGGTCAGCGTCTTCGCGACGATCATCGCCGTGTTCAACACGTCGTCTCAGTACGTGTTCAACGTCGCCAGCACATTCGGGACCAACCCACTCGGACGTGTGCACGCGAAATACCGATCGCCCGCGAACGCCGGTGCTGCTCTCATGATCTTCAGCGCACTCGTGCTGGGTGCGTGTGCGCTCTTCGGCCTGGACCCGTATGCGGATGTCGCCGCGTTGTTGGGAGTGCTCGGTGCCGTCGGCGTGATCGTCGTCCAGGTCGCCTGTGTCGTCGCGATCTTCGTGCATTTCCGCCGCCGTCGGGATCGCAGGGTCTGGACCACGGTCCTGTCGCCGATGGTCGCCGGTGTGGCGATGCTCGCGTCGCTGGTGATCATCCTGTCCTACTACGCGGATCTCTCGGGGGCGACGTCGTTGATCGCCACGTGGTCTCCGATGCTGTTCGTCGTCATCGCCGGGGTCGGTTGGATCCTCGGGAAGGGCCGCACGTTGACGCCTGCGGATGACGAGAAGGTCGTCGTCGAGAAGATCTGAAGACCGCTGCGGAGCGTGGCGCATGATGCGTCGGATTCGCTCGCGCACCGCGGTGCCGCCGCAGTGTCGGCCGGGAATGCCCGGCGCGCGGGTGCCCGGGTCAAGGGCGGGATGCAGGCGGGTCCGACCGCGTAACGTCGGAGCATGTCCTCGCCCCCGGCCGTCGCGCGCGGGCTGTGGCGGTCGTCGCATCCGGGTCCGACGTGCGTGGTCACGGCCCTGGCGCTCGGCGTCGCCGCGGGGCTCGAGCCGTGGCGACTGGCGCTGCTGACGGTCGCGGTGCTCCTCGGGCAGCTGTCGGTGGGCATCTCGAACGACGCGCTCGACGTCGAGCGCGATCGCGCGGTGGGGCGCAGCGACAAGCCGATCGCCCGCGGCGATGTGTCGGTGCGCGTCGCCTGGATCGCCGCGGCCGTCTGCCTCGCGCTCGCCCTCGCGCTCTCGGCGCCGCTCGGGATCGGGATGCTGGCCGCCCACGCGGTGACCCTCGCCTCGGCGTGGACGTACAACGCGGGCCTCAAGGCGACGGTGTTCTCGATCGTCCCGTTCCTCCTGAGCTTCGGGCTCTTCCCCTCGCTCGCGACCCTCGCCGCGGCCGACGCGCGCGTCGGCCGCGGCCTGGGCGTGGGTTGCCGGCGCGACGCTCGGTGCCGCCGTGCACCTCACGAACGTGCTGCCGGATCTCGAAGCGGAGTAGGCGCCCCAGCTTCTCCGCTTGCTCGATCTCAGACGTGAGTTCGAGGGTCCGGTGTGGGCACTGATCTGGCGTACCGCTGCGCTGCTGTCCACCATGGGTTCTCACGCACGCGGTACAGCAGGGTCCGCTCACCAGGTACCTGCGCAACGAACTCGATGAAGTGAGCCCCGCTGAGTCTTTGGATCAAGGTGTGCACGATCCCGGGTTGCACGCCTGTCAGGTCGGCGATCTGCTTTCCGGAGAATGTCGACTCCGGCAGGGAGGCGATCGCTATCATCACCGTGCTCATATAGCTGTTGTTGAAGACGAGCTTCGACCGCTCCGGCGTGATCGGCTCTGCTCCCGGTGGCAGCGGAGGACGACTGTCAGCTGTCGAAGTCATCTGACAGTTCGCCGTCGTGGGTGGCGTCGGTGGCGTATGGGGCGGGGCGGGAGTCGGGGCTGAACGGTGAGAACCAGGATCCAATGTCCATCGGCATCATGCCCGTCATCTGTTCGATTCCGCGCCCGTCGTAGAGGAACTCGTGATCGAGATCTTCGAAAAGATCCTGCTCGAGATTCGATCGCCAATCACCTGGCATCGCGATCCCAACGTCCGCTCGGATGCTCTCGGCTTCGTTGAGCAGTAGGCGTAGGGCGAGCTCGTGAGCAACGGTCGGCAGCGCTGTCCACCTGTCGGTGATCCGAGTGGTGACGTCGACGATCGCGACGAGGAACTTTCGGGCGAAGCCCACGTCATAGTGCTGTGCGAACCGTCGCGGCAGCATGCCGAGAACGTAGAGATCATCCGACCCGGGCGAGGTGGCGAGGATCGCGAGGTCGTCGAACATGAGATCAACCAGGTTGATCGAGGCACGCCACAGCAAACCCTTGGTGAGATCCTCCGTACGCTTCCGCACGACGGGGTCTACCTCGTCGTCGTAGTCAAACTCGTCCGCGTACTCCGCTTCGTCCGGGGCATTGAAAACCCAGTCGATCCCCCGCACGCTGGGGGCGTCGAGCGCCACGACAGCTTTGGTGATCTCGTCCTCGTTCATGCTCCGATCGTAGAGCGAGGCAGTCGGAGGACTGCGGGTCGGTCTACTACTGACACGTTGCGTGGCAAGATCAGCAGCTGCGACTCGTCCGGGGGCCGCCGAATTGCGGCCGAACGAAGTCCAACTCGGCGACAAAGTCCGTGGCATCGAACACTCATGTAGGGGAAGTGCTCAGGATCGGGCACCTCGACCGGCGCCCCGGCATCCCCTCACGCCGCCTTGGCGGCGGCCTCCATCGCCTCGGCCGACGGCGCGGCGTCCAGCGCGCGCCGGGAGAGCAGGACGAGTGCGAGTCCGAGCCCGAGCGTCAGCACCTCGGTCGCGGTCGTCGCCCAGACGACCCCGATCATGCCGAACACGGCGCCTGCGATGAGCACCACCGGGATGAAGAGCACGCCCTGCGCGACCGACATGATGGTCGCATTGCGCATCTGCTCGGTCGCCTGGAACACCGCGATGATCAAGCCGGTGAACCCGTTGAACAGGGTGGAGACGAGCATCGCGGTGAGGATCAGCACCCCGTCGGAGAGGACGGTCGGGTCGTCGCTGAACAGCGCGAACACCTGATCGCGGAAGAGGAAGACGACCGTGCTGAACACGACGGTGATCCCCGCGATCGTCCACGCCGCCCCGGTGATGCCCCGGCGAAGCCGCGCGCGGTTGCGGGCACCGAAGGCGTAGGCGAACAGCGGGATCGCGCCCATGAACACCCCCATGCACATCATCTCGACCAGCTGCGAGATGCGCAGTGCGACGCCCATCGAGGCGAGCAGGGCCGCGCCGTAGCCGATCGCGATCCAGTTGATGACCAGGCTCGTGACGACGAGGAACGCCGACTGCAGCAGCTCAGAGACGCCGACGCCGAACACCGTCGCGAGCATCTCGCGGTCGGCGCGGAACAGCCTCGGCGCGAGCGACATCGACGTGCTGCGACGGCTGAGCCACCACACGTAGTAGCCGACCATGACGAGGTTCGACAGTCCGAGGGCGATGCCGGCGCCGAGGACCCCCCACCCGAGGACCAGGATGAACAGCACGTCGAAGAGGAGGTTTGCGATCGTGGAGGCGATCAGCCCCGTCATCGAGGCGACCGCGGCGCCCTCGGCGCGCACCAGCTGCTCCAGGGCGAAGCAGGTCACGTACACCGGCGTGAACGCGAACATCGTGCCGATGTACAGCGCCGTCGGGGCGAGCGAGTCGCCGCTGGCTCCGACGGCAGCGGCGATCGGCGTGGCGAAGACGAGGCCCGCGATGCCGACGACGGTGCCGGCGACGACCGCGCCCCACGTCGTGAACGAGGAGACCTGGCGGATGCGGACGGCGCCGGATCCGTCGTGTTCCTCGGAGCCGAGCAGGCGCGACACGTAGGTGCCGCCGCCGACCCCGAACACGCCGCCGATCGCCATGATCAGCGCGAACACCGGGAGTGAGAAAGTCAGGGCCGCCAGCAGCGGCGTCGAGTGCAGCGAGCCGACGAAGGCCCCGTTGATGACGTTGTAGATCGAGCCGACCGAGAAGCAGGCGATCATCGGCACGCAGAGGTGCACGAGGGCGCGCCAGATGGGCGCCGAGGCGAGGTAGAAGCGGTTTTTTTCAGGCATGGCGAAGCCTCCCTGGGCTGATGAGGGATGAGTGGGTGCCGGTCGGGCCGGCGATGAATGAGGCCTCTTCGGGAGGTCAGCGACTGTCGCGCCGTGGCGGTGCCGGGAACTCGGCGAGGTCGTTGCCGGCGACGATGCGTTCGAGCAGATCCGCCAGCAGATCCTGGTCGCTCGTCGTCAGCGGGGCGAAGATCTTCTCCTGCGCGGCGGCCATCTCAGTGTCGAAGCCGGCGATGATCCGGGCGCCCGCAGGCGTGATGGAGACGAGTTTGACGCGCGAGTCCGTCGGCGACGGTGCGCGGGTGATGAGGCCGCGGTCTTCCAGTCCCTGCAGGAGGCTGGTGACCGAGGCCGGGGTCGTCCCGCTCATCTCCGCGAGCTCGCGGGCGATCACGCCGCGGGCCTGGTGCGCTTCGATGTAGCCGAGGGCGAACCCCTGTTGCCGGGTCAGACCGCTGCCGGCCACCCACTCGTCCGCGGCCGCCCGCTGGGCGAACGCGATCGCGCGGATAGCGGCGTTGAGTCTGTCGGTCCTGGCGGTCATGGTTAGAAATCTAATAGTTAGAGTTCTAACTGTCAACCTCGGCGCAGAAGCGATCTAGCCCGTCCAGGATGCGCCTGGGCGCACACCGGTCGCAGCCGGGCGGTGGTGACTCCCGGCTGAGGGCGTGTGGCGATGTGTTAGCCGGTGGCGAGCTCGAAGGCGCGCCACATCCGGGCGTAGGCGCCGCCGAGCTCGACCAGTTCGGCGTGCGATCCGACCTCGGCGACGCGACCGTGGTCGAGCATCACGATCCGGTCGGCGCCCATCGCCGTCTGCAGGCGGTGGGCGATCAGCACCGTGGTGCGGTCGCGGGAGAGCCGGTGCATCGCCTCGGTCACGCGCGCCTCGCTGGCCAGGTCCAGGCTCGACGTGGCCTCGTCCAGCAGGAGGACGGCCGGCTCGACTAGCTCCGCGCGGGCCAGGGCGATGAGCTGCCGCTGCCCAGCCGACAGCGACTTGCCCCGCTCGGCGATCTCCGTGTCGTACCCGTGGGGGAGCCCCGTGATCATGTCGTGGGCGCCGACCGCGCTCGCGGCCCGCACGACGTCCTCAGGTGCGGCGTCGGGCCGGCCGTAGGCCATGTTCTCGGCGATCGTCCCGGTGAACAGGAACGACTCCTGCGGCACGTAGCCCAGCTCGGCGCGGAATCCGGCCAGGTCGAGCCGGCGCAGATCGGTGCCGTCGGCCAGCACCGCCCCCGAATCCGGGTCGTAGAAGCGTGCGACGAGTTTCATGACGGTCGACTTGCCCGCGCCGGTCTCGCCGACCAGCGCGATCGTCTCGCCGGCGCGGATGCGCAGCCCGACCCCTGACAGGGCTTCGGTCGCCCGCGCGACCGGCACGTCCAGGCCGGGCCGGCGGCTGTCCGCGGGGCCCCGCAGCCCGGTGCGCGAGATCGGTGCGGTCGGGTACGCGAAATGCACGTCCTCGACGTCGACGCGTCCGGCCAGCATCCCTACCGGGATCGGGTCGGCGGCCTGCGGGGTGAGCGTCTCCAGGTCCATCAGCTCGGAGATGCGGGACATCGACACCCGCGTCTGCTGCCAGGCGTCGAAGACCTGTGAGAGCTGCTGGATCGGCGAGAAGAACATGTCGATGTACAGCAGGAACGCGATCAGCGCACCCGCGGTGAGCTGTCCCTGCGACACCAGCACGGCTCCCAGGCACAGCGCGATCGCGTCGGCCACAGCGGAGAGGAACTGCACGAACGGGAAGTACGTCGCCACCAGCCGCTGCGCGCCCACCCGGGATTCCAGGTAGGAGGCGCCCTGCTCGTGGAAGCGCGTCATCGTCGCCGACTCGTGCGTGAACGCCTGCGACTCGCGCACCCCCGACAGGCTCTCCTGGAACGAGGCGTTCACGATGGCGATCCGGTCGCGCGACTGGTCGTACAGTCGCCGCGACTTCGCCCGGAAGACCGCGGTCGCAATCCCCAGCGGCACGATCACGGTCAGCACCGCGAGCCCCAGCGGCACGTCGACGATGACCAGCGCGACGCCCACGCCGACGAACGTCACGCCCGCGACGAGGGCGCCCAGCAGACCGTTCTCCAGCAGCGAGGAGAACTGATCGACGTCGGTCGTCATGCGGGTCATGATCCGCCCGGCCATCTCGCGTTCGTAGTAGTCGAGCGAGAGTCGCTGCAGCTGGGCGAAGATCCGGATCCGCAGCGACAGCATGATCCGCTGCGCCGCCCGGCCGGTCAGGAACGATGCCGCGATGCTGACGAACAGGTCGATCACGGTGATCACGAGGTAGGCGGCGCATGCCGCGAACAGGATGTCCGCCGTGCCGGTGGTGACGCCCTGGTCGATGCCCGTCTTCACGACGGCAGGGCCCAGGAGTCCCGCGACCGCGTCGATGACGACGAAGACCAGGGCGAACAGCAGGGGGGTGCGGAACTCGCGCAGCAGGGACCGCAGTGAGAACCCGCGCTGGTGGCGGCTCTCCCGGTCGAGGTCGATGTCGGGATGGTCGCGGGGCGGGGCGAGGCGGGCGACACGCTCCAGCAGCTCCGGCGTCGGAGCCAGGCTCCCCGGGACGTTGCGCCTGCCGCTGGCGAGCCCCATCCCGATGTTGGGCGCCTTCGACGCGAGCGCGCGCACCTGCCGGCTGCGGGCGATCGATCCGATCTCCACGCCCGCGTACGCTGCGGGGGCGAGCGTCTCGACCTCGCCCCGGCGGGCGGTGGGCGCGGCCTGGAACAGTGCCCGGTAGACGTCGCTGCGTTCGGAGAGCTCGTCATGTGTGCCTTCGTCGACGATGCGTCCGGCATCGAGCACCACGATGCGATCCGCCAGGTGGAGGGTGGAGTGCCGGTGCGCGACGAGGATCACCGTCCGGTCCTGCCAGACGTGTCGCAGCGCGTCGTGGATCGACTGCTCGGTGCGGGCGTCGATCGCGCTGGTCGCGTCATCGAGCACGAGGATGGCCGGATCGCGCAGCACCGCGCGGGCGAGGGCGATCCGCTGCCGCTGACCGCCGGACAGACTCAGCCCGCGCTCGCCCACGACCGTGTCGTAGCCGTCCGGCAGGGCCAGGATGAACTCGTGCGCCTGGGCGGCGCGGGCCGCGGTCTCGATCTGCTCGTCGGTGGCATCGGGGGCGCCGTAGGCGATGTTGTCCCGCACCGACTCGCTGAACAGGAATGCCTCTTCGAAGGCCATGCCGATGGCGGAGCGCAGCGATCCCAGCCGGACGTCCCGCACGTCGAGCCCGCCGATGGTCACCGCGCCCGCGGAGGGATCGTAGCCGCGCACCAGGAGCTTCCCCACCGTGGACTTGCCGCTCCCGCTGGCGCCGACCAGCGCGACGCGCTCGCCCGGACGCACCCGCAGATTCAGCCCGTCGAGAATGGGATGCCCGTCCACATAGCCGAAGCTCACGTCGCGGAACTCGATCGCGCCGGGCCGTGGCGGCAGGTCGACGGCATCCGCGCTGTCGGTAATCCCCGGCGTCAGATCCAGCAGTTGGAAGATCCGCTCGAAGCCGGCGCGCGCCAGCTGCGCCATGGTGAGCACCCCGGCGAGCTGACGCGACGGCGCCATGAGCCCGGCGATGTAGGTCGAGAAGGCGAGGAAAGTGCCGAGCGTGATCGCACCGCTCAGCGCCAGCCATCCGCCGAGGGCCAGGACGGCGATCTGCCCGAGCACCGGCACGGTCGCCAGCAGCGGCTGGTACCGCGACTGGATGCGGACGCTGCGCAGCTGCGATCCGTACAGACGGGCCGAGGCGCGGGTGAGTCGCTCCAGCTCGCGGCGCTCCTGCCCGAACGCCTTCACGACGCGGACGCCGCCGACGTCCTCGTCGACGATCTCGGCGACCTCCCCCTCCTTCTGCTGCGCATCCCAGGAGGCGGGGAAGGTGCGGACGCGCATGAGGTACGTGATCCACAGCAGCACCGGAACCATCACCAGGCTGATCAGCCCCAAAAGCGGCGAGAGCACGAACATCACGATGATCGACAGCAGCATCGTCAGGCCGTTGGCGCTCACCAGCGGGAGGAAGTTCAGGAAGCCCTGCGCGAGTGCGACATCCGAGTTGGCCCGGGCGACCAGCTGACCGGTCGACATCGACTCCAGCGAGGCGGCATCCATGCGCTGCAGGTGGTCGTGCATGTCGTTGCGCAGGTCGTTCTGCACGTCCAGTGCGATCCGGCCGCCGTGCAGGCGTCGCAGGCGTCCGAACACGAAGCCGAGGACGGCGAGCGCGAGCAGGCCTGCGATCCAGATCCACAGCGGCGAGTTCTGGGCCACGATGACGTCATCGATGATGCCCCGGGCCACGAGCGGGGTCGCGGTCTGCACCGCGGCGGCGCACACGGCCGAGGCGAGCGCGATGATCAGGTGCCGGCGGTGGCGGCGGACGTACTCGCCGAGCCGGCGCAGCCAGCCGCGCGGGTCGGTGGTGGTCATGGGGTGCCGTCCTCGGCTGCCCGCGCCGCCGCGTCGTAGGCGGCACGCCGCTCGGCCCCGCGGGCTTTGACGCCCTCCCCGAACACGGCCAGGGCGGACAGCGTCGCCGTGGCGTCAGGCGTGTGGGCGGCGATGTCGACGACGACTGCGGCCAGCGCGTCGTGGGCGTCGCGGCGGATGCGTTCCCCGTCCGCGGTGAGGGCGAGATCGAACGCGCGGCGGTCGTCCTCGCGGGGTGTCCTGGCGATGAGCCCGCGCCGCACGAGCGAGTCGACCGTCGCGCTGACCGCCGGCTTGCCGAGGGTGAGGAGCGTCGCCAGGTGCGAGGCGCGACCCACCCCGTCGGACATGGCGGACAGCATCCGGAAGTCGGCCATGCTGATGCCGGGCAGGGCGCGTTCGAGAACGCGGGCGGCGCGGGTGAGGGCATACACGGCGTCGTCGGCCAGCGAATTTCGGGGTGGTTCGACCACCGAACCATCATGCACCCGTTCCGGGTGGCCGGGGCGCGCTCGCCCCCGGTCGCCTTGCCCCGACCGCTCCTCCGTTCCTCCCGCTGAGCGTCCACGACACGCCATCGTGTGGACGTGGCGCTCCGCGTG
>JAATGR010000090.1 GCA_015654575.1 Actinomycetales bacterium | reverse complement strand
CTGTTCTTCCTGCCCTCATTTTTCCCTCCCTTTCTTCTGCGCGTTCTTCTCCGCGCGTCGTCATGGCCCGAGCCGGAGCATCAGCACTCCGGGGAAGACCGCGATGATGACCGACAACGGCAGGATGAGGAAGACCAGAGGGAAGAGCATGGCGATCTCCTTCCGACCGGCGCGCTCCATCAGCTCTCGTTTGGCCTCGTCCTGTGCGTCAGCGGCCTGCGCCTGAAGCACCTGCGCGACGGGCGCGCCGCGCTCGATCGCCGCGATGATCTGGTCGATGGCCCGAGTGAGCCCCGACACCCGGCCGACGCGGGAGACCTCGCGCAGCGCGTCGGCGAGTCCGGCGCCGGTTTCGACGGACACGACCGCTCGACGCAGCAGTCCGATCAGCTCTCCCTCACCGACCGCCGCCACGCGCCGCAGCGCGTCGAAGGTGCTCTCGCCCGCAGCCAGGCACAGCGAGAGGAACTCCAGCACGGTCGGAAGCTCCTCGCCGATCCGCTGCTCCCGCTGCCGGATGGCGTGGCGCAGCGCGGCTTCGGGGAGCACGATGCCGGTGACAGCTCCCGCCGTCGGGAGCAGCAGCGACGCCTGGCTGCCGCCAACCAGCGCCGACACGACACCGAGCAGACCTCCGCACAGCAGCCCGCCTGCGGCCCACCACAGCTGTCGCACACGGAAGTCGCCGGCAGACGACGGCCGCCCAGCATGCGACAATCGGTCCGACAGGGCCGCAGCGCCGCCGATCCGCGACATGACCGAACGGGCGAACACCCCCATCCCGACGCCCTCCACGGGCGCGACGAGCGGGGTCAGTCCCTGCGGATCGGCGATATCGCGGATGTAGGGAAGCAGACGTCGGTCGAGGCTCACCGCGTGCCAGCGCGGGAATGACCAGAGGATCAGACACGCTCCGAGCCCGAGACCGCCGCCCAGGAGGATGCCGAGCGCAACCGCCGTGAGGGAGCCGCCCGCGCTCATTCGAACCACCGTCTCGGCTCGGGTAACCGCCCCAGCCGCAGCATCACCCGGAACGCGACGACGCAGGCGACCGCGCTCACCACGATCAGCACCATCCCTCCAGGGCTCGCGTAGGCTTGCGCCGCCTCCGGACGGAGTGCCAGCAGGAGGAGCACGACCCACGGTGCAGCGACTCCCAGCACGGCGGCGCCCCGCACCCACGACTGCCGCGCCTCGACCTCGGCGCGCACAGCGGCGTCGGCGCGCACGGCCGCGGCGAGCGAGCGCAGCACCGGAACGAGCTGCGTTCCGCCGACCTCGCGCGCCATGCGCAGCGTCTCGGCGATGCGGTCCGCGACGGGATCGGCGAGCACGGCCTTCAGCCGCACGATGCTCGCGTCGAAATGACCGGATGCCGCCAGGTCACCCGCGTACGCGACGAACGAGGGACGCAGCGGCGCGGGCGCCGAGGTGGACAGGGACGCGACCGCGTCCGGAAGGGCGAGCCCCGCACGCACCGACGCGATGAGCAGATCGCACACGTCGGGCCAGAGGCTCCGTCTCGCCCGGCGCATCGCCCGCACCCGTCCCTTCAGCCACATCACGGGGGCAGCGCCCGCCGCGACGGCCGCCACCGGTGCGAGCACCGGAACCGCGGTGACGAGCCACACCGCCGCAGCCGCTGGAAGCGCACAGACCACGCAGGCGATAACGAGCGTCGATGGTGCTCGATGCGCGTATCCCGCGGCGGCCAGCAGCCGCGCGGCCGGTGACACGACCGGTGGCTGCGCCGCATGCGCCTCGCGGCGACGCGGCCACAGCCACGGCGACACCGTCAGGAGCAGACCGCAGGCCAGCAGCGCACCCCAGAGGATCGTCATCAGGCCCGCCACCGGAGCAACGGCCGGGTTTGGATCCGCCCATCCTCGACATCGTCGGCGACCTCCGCGATCTCGACCACGCGTCTCCGCCCGTCGGCTCCCATCGCGCAGTGGACGACGAGATCGACGCCGGCGGCGATCGCCGGGACCACGAAGTCGTGCCCGATGTTGCGTCCGGCCAGCAAGGGCAAAGCGGCCAACCGCACAAGTGCGTCGGCGGCGCTGTTCGCGTGGATCGACGCCGCGCACGGCACGCCGGTGTTCAACGCCAGCAGCAGGTCGAGCGCCTCGGCGTCACGCACCTCGCCGACGACGATGCGATCGGGCCGCATCCGCAGGGCTTCCTTGACCAACCGGCGGAGCGTCACCTCGCCGGTGCCCTCAAGGCTCGGCTGCCGCCCCTGCAACGCGACGATGTCGGGCGCTTCCACGGACAGCTCGAACGTCTCCTCGACGGTGACGATGCGCTGCCGATCGGCGCAGGCGTCGATGAGGGCGGCCAACAGGGTCGTCTTCCCGGCCTGGGTGGCGCCGGAGACGAGGATGCTGCGCCCCGACCTCATCGCCGCGGCCAGCGTGTCGGCCGCGGCCTGTGGCAGCGACCCGCCGGCCACCAGCTGCGCGAGGGTGCGATATGCCGGCAAGAACTTGCGGATATTGACCGCCCAGTGCCGACGCGTAATTCCGGTGATGACCACGTGCAACCGCGACCCGTCCGGAAGGGACGCGTCGACGAACGGCTGACTGAGGTCGACACGCCGGCCGGTGGCGTGCAGCATCCGCTCGACGAGGTCCCGCACCGCCGTGTCGGACAGCGCGAGCGCGATCCGTTCGCGCTGTCCACCCCGCGCCGCGTAAACGCGATCGGGGCCGTTCAGCCAGATCTCCTCGATGGTCGGGTCGTCCATGTAGGGCTGCAGCGGGCCGAAACCACTGACAGCGGCGAGCACCTCCCGCACACACCCGGCCTCGTCGTCGATCGTCGCCCCGCCCTGGGCGAGCACGGCATCGTTGTGACGCTGCAGCTCCGCACGCACCACACGCATCGCCGCATCCGGATCACGTCGCAGATCCGTGCCCTCTCGCCGAAGGCGATCCCGCACGCGCTCGGTCAGCGCAGGCGGGGCGCTGACCGCGGGAGCGAACGACATGCCCGTCATCCTGGCAACGGGCGACCGGCCACCGCCGAAGTTATCCACAACGCGTGGCGCGTCGATCATTCGAAGGCCGCCGAGGGGAACGAGCCGTACCGATACACGGCACCGAAGGTGCGCGGGTGGTCCAGACTCGGCTAGATCCGGATCACCGATCCTCGTCACGCGCTGGAGCGACGTACTCGTGCTTCAGGACGCTCACCCGAGCGATGTGATCGAAGTCGTGGTCGGCGGTGAGCACTGTCACCTCGTTAACGATCGCATACGCGGCGATGAGGATATCGATCGCCCCGGCCGAACGCGTCAAGCCTGAATTCCACAGCGCAGCCTGGAGGCCTCCGACGAACATCTCGTCCGGCTCCCGCTCGAACGGGAAGCCCGGCGAGATCCGCTCGCGATGGCGCGCGTGCCCATCGGGCGTGCGGGCACCGTGGCAGAACTCGAGCACCTGGGGCGGGCACGTGACGAAGAGGTCGGCCGAGGCACGCTCGATACGACGCAATCGTGCCGTGATTCTGTCGTCACCGGTCGCCAGCCTCGCCCAGACGGAGTTGTCGCCGAGGTAGTCGGTCACGACCCCGGGGCCGGCCGGAGCACGGGTGCGCCCAGCTCGGTCGGGAGTTCAGCGAGCTCGGAGATGCCGTCGATCAGCCCCCTTCTGCTTCGAGGCGATCAGGCGGCGAAGCACGAGGTTGAGCACGGCACGGTTCGACGGCGCGCCCGTGAGCTCGCGGGCGCGTTCAAGGAGACCGGGATCGAGGTCGCCGCTGGTGACTGGCGTGATGGGCTCCCCCTCCTCATCACACCGATCACGGTTCGTATTCGCTGCCTAGGGCGTGTCTCCTAATGAGCAATCGGTCGGTGACCGATCGACGCTTGGAATCGGATGAGGTAGCCGTCAGGATCGGTGACGAGGAACTGTTGAACGCCGGCTTCGGTGCGTTCGTCGATGCGGTACCACTTCGTCTCGGGTTCCATGAAGATCGCGTAATCGGCGTCTCGCAGGGCGGTGAGGATTGGGGCGAGGCTCCGGACGCTGATCTGGAAGTTGATTCCTCTCCCGAGGGGTGGTTCCAGGGGTGCAGTGATCCAATTTCGGCTGATGCCTTGCTGCTCAAGCATGATGTGAGCGGACCCCAACGAGATGTAGGCGAAGCCCTCCTCGGGGCGCTGGTAGTTGATCTGGAACCCGCAGAGCCCGCACCAAAACTCGATGCTTTTCGTGACGCTGCTGACCAGCAGCTCAGGCACCAGGGCTGGGTCAAGAGTCGAGTTACTCACTTGTTCATCGTCGCAGACGATCGGAGTGGCGCAGCCAGAGTGTGATTGCGCGGAGGACGACACCGCCTCGATAGGTCAGGGCAAGTTTGTCGTATCGGGTGGCGAGTCCGCGCCACTGCTTCATCTCGTTGAATCCTCGCTCAACGACG
>JAATGR010000075.1 GCA_015654575.1 Actinomycetales bacterium | reverse complement strand
GCGACCCTGTTCGGTGTCGACGGCGAGCCCGACTACTGGTCCAGGACCGCCACCGACGTGACCTCCTACGGCGACGAGGCCGAGGTGCGCAAGCGGGTATACGACAACGCCACCGGCGAGTGGGTCTCGTCGGTGGATGCGCAGATGGACGGCTCCGGCAACCTCGTGCAGGACACGTTTGTCTACCGGATTGAGTTCATCCCCCACGGCTCCTACGACAACGTCGCGATCATCCCGGTCGACGACATCCTGCCGGACGCGGTCGACTTCCTCGGATTCGTGACCGAGGCGGACGCTGCGACCGGGGCGAACGCGCAGGCGGGACCGGTGGACATCGGCGACAACCTGGTCGCGTCCTACGACGCCGACACCCGCACGGTCAGCATCTCGCAGAAGGACGGCACGCTGCTGGACGCAGGCGGGACGCCGGCCGCGTACGTCGCCGTGCAGGTCACAGACGCCTCCTCGGAGATCGTGAACGCGATCGACGAGTCGACCGCGACGATCGTGCCGCGTCCGTCGGTGTCGGTGGGTGACTACGTGTGGTTCGACGCGAACCGGGATGGCCGCCAGGACGCCGATGAGTCGGGCATCCCGGGTGTCGTGCTCACCCTGACCGGCCCGGACGGCGGGTCGGTGACCGACGTGAACGGCAACCCGGTGGCGGAGGTGACCACGGACGAGAACGGGGCGTACACCTTCGACGACCTCCCCGCGCTCGACGCGAACCAGACCTACACCGTGAGCATCGATCAGGAGGCTTCCGAGGCGGCGTTGAGCGGGTACGCTCCGACGGTGGCGGGTCAGGGGGATCGCGCCGGCGACTCGTCGACCTGGGTGGCGAGCTCCGAGGCCGGCGACCTCACCGAGGACGGCGACCGCGATCCGACGCTCGACTTCGGCTTCGTGGACAAGACCTACGCCATCGGCGATCTGGTCTGGATCGACGCGGACGGCGACGGCGTCCAGGGCGACGGCGAGGAGCCGCTGGCGGGTGTGACCGTCGATCTGCTGCAGGACGACGTGGTCGTGTCGACCACGACGACCGGCGATGACGGCCGCTACGTGTTCGACGGGCTGTCGGCGGGGACGTATCAGGTGCGTTTCACCCTGTCCGCCGAGCAGCAGGCGGTGTACGAGCTCACTTCGCTCGACGCCGGGGCGGACGACGCGCTCGACTCGGACGCGGACACGACGAGCGGCCTGACCCGTTCGTTCGTCCTCGACGACTCGAACACGGCGCTGACCACCGATTACGCCTACCGGTCGATCACCGCCACGCAGGGCATCGATCCGACGTGGGACGCCGGGGTCGTGCTCATCCCGGTCATACCCGCCGGTGGCGCCGAGGACACCACCACCGTCGCCGATGTCACCGATGCGGCCCCCGCCGAGACCGCGACCGTCGACACCGCCCTGCCGGTCACCGGCGGCACGATCGACGTCGGGATCATCGCGGTGGGCGTCGCTCTGCTGGGCGCGGGTCTCGCGCTGGTCCGGTTCACTCGACGGCGCGCAACCCGCTGATCACGGGGAGCTCGTGCCGCGGGGGCGAGGCGCGTCGCCCCCGCGGCGCCGCGTCAGACCGCGAGCACGTCATCGCCCGCCATCGGCACGCCGAGCGCGGCGGCGACCGTCGCGTTGACGATGTGCCCGCCGTGGGCGTTGAGGCCGCTGCGCAGCGCCGGATCCGCGGACACCGCGTCGCGCCATCCCCGATCCGCCAGCGCGGCGACGTAAGGCAGCGTCGCGTTCGTCAGCGCGCGCGTCGAGGTCTCCGGCACCGCTCCGGGCATGTTGGCGACGCAGTAGTAGAGCACGTCATGCACGGGGAAGACGGGATCGCGGTGCGTCGTCGGGCGGGAGCCCTCGAAGCATCCCCCCTGATCGATCGCGATGTCCACGAGGACCGATCCCGGGCGCATCCCGGCGACCATGTCGTCGGTGACCAGCTTCGGCGCGGTCGCGCCGGGGATCAGGACGGATCCGATGACGAGGTCGGCGCTCTGCAACTCCTCGGCGATGGCGAGCGGTGTGGAGACACGCGTCTGCACGCCGTTTCCCAGCTCTGATTCCAGCTGGCCCAGGCGCGGGATCGACACATCGAACACGGTGACGCGCGCCCCCATCCCGAGGGCGTTGCGCGCGGCGTGCTCGCCGGCCACTCCGCCGCCGATGACCGCGACGTGCGCCTTCGGCGTGCCGGCTACGCCGCCCAGCAGCATCCCGCGGCCGCCGGCGGGGCTCATCAGGTGGTGCGCTCCTGCGGTGATCGACAGTCGTCCGGCGACCTCGCTCATCGGGGCCAGCAGCGGGAGCCGCCTGTCGGGCAGCTGGACCGTCTCGTATGCGATGGCGGTCGTCCCCGATGCGAGAATGGCGTCCGCGCATGCGGGTGAGGCGGCGAGGTGGAGATAGGTGAACAGCACCTGGT
>JAATGR010000002.1 GCA_015654575.1 Actinomycetales bacterium | reverse complement strand
CGATGATCGAGTCGTTGACGAACAGCTCGTCGTCGGCGAGCTGCCCGCGAGCGCTCAGCACCGCGGTGCGCGAGGCGGTACCCGAACCGCATGGCGACCGGTCGACCTCGCCGTCGGCGAAGATCGTGACGTTGCGCTGGTGGACGGACTCCCCCGGCCCCGGGGGCACGGACTCGTACACGACGGTGCCGTACATACCGTCCAGCCGGGAGTCGAACGGATGCCGCGCATACGGCGTGCTGTCCAGCAGCCACTTCACCTCGCGCCCGAGCGCCCGCAAGCTCTCGATCCGATCCGGTCGTACCGGGATGCCGAGTTGCGCGGCATCGAGGTGCGCGTAGAACGCGCCGCCGTATCCGACGTCGACGCGGAGCGGACCCGACGAGGTCTCCACCTCGACGTCGCGTGCGACGCAGTAGGACGGGACGGAGAGGAAGTCGACGCCCACGGTGCGACCGTCGCCGCGGTGCACCCGCGCGGTCACCCGCCCGGACGGGACGTCGATCACCACGTCCACGGTGCCGTCGTCGGGCGCGGCGATCACGCCGGCGTCGACGGCCCAGGCGCCGAGGGCGATGGTGCCGTGGCCGCACGCCGTCGAGAAACCGTCCTTGTGCCAGAACAGCACGCCGAAGGCCGCGCCGTCGTCATCGGGTGCGGTGATCAGCCCGCCATACATGTCCGCGTGTCCGCGCGGCTCGAAGCACAGGAAGCGCCGCAATTCGTCCGCGGCGGTATCGCCGACGGCCCGGGCACGCCGCTCGGCGACGGTGTCGCCCGGCAGCGGCACGGTGCCGGCGGGGACGATGCGGAACGGCTCGCCACCGGTATGGTAGTCGGTCACGGCGATGAGCGGGGGAAGCATCGATCTGCTCGCCTCTCGGGTCGGAGTGCCCGCCGGGCACTTAGGCGAGGTGCCGGCTCAGGAAGCCGGCGAGGTTGTCGTGAGCGATCGCCGCAGCGGCTTCGCCGAAGCGCGCGAGCAGCGCATCGGCGAGCGACGGCAGGTCGGCGGGGCGGACGAAGCCCTCGAGGAAGTCGTCGCCGTGGTTCGGCAGGCGCCCCCTCCCACTCGCGGCGTCGGTCACCTCGTAGACGTCCAGAATGAAATCGTTGCCGAGGCCGACCAGTTCGGTGCCGAGCATCGCGCTCAGATGCGCGATGTGCTCGACGAAGTGGTCGATCGTGTACGGCGCGCCGACGAAGCGGCCGTAGGCGTTCGCGCAGACCAGCGCACCATGCGCACGCATCGCGGCGAGCTGTTCGTCGGTGAGGTTGCGCGGGTGCGCATGAACGGCATCCGCCGAGGAGTGCGAGGCGATGAACGGCCGCTGCACCAGCTCGACGGCATCCCAGAAGCCGTTGCGCGACAGGTGCGAGACGTCGAGCAGCATGCCGAGCTGCTCCATCTCGCCGACCATCTGCCGCCCGATCGAGGTGAGTCGCCCGCCCGTGTCCTCCTCGCCGACGCCGTCGGCGAGCGCGGTGCGGCGGTTCCAGGTGAGGGAGAGCATCCGCACACCCACCCGGTGCAGGGTGCGCAGTACCGCGAGGTCTCGCCCGACCGGCTCCGCGCCCTCGATGGCCAGCACCAGGGCGATGCGCCCGGTGCGCTGCGCTTCGGCGAGTTCGTCCGAGGTGCCCACGATGGCGACCTCGTCGCCGTATCGCTCGGCGAGGCGGTATGCCTCGTCGATCATGAGCAGGCAGTGCCGCAGCGCCGCCTCCTGCGCGAAGACGTCGTCCGTGAAGATGGGGAGCACCTGAACGGTGACACCGCCGGTCCGCAGCTGGCCGAGCCAGAAGTCGCCGAACGGGTCTTCGACGCCGGCCTGGCGCTGCGCCAGCACCGACATCAGCAGATCGTTGTGGCAGTCGGCGATCGCCAGCCGCGGCCCGCTCATGACGCGGTCGGAAGCGACGCGAACTGGGAGCGGTGCCAGACCAAGGGGCTGTGGGCGAAGTCGGAGACGAAGCCGAGCACACGCAGCACGATGATGTCGTGATCGCCCGCCGGGTAGCAGTGCTCGACCGTGCACTCGAGCCAGATCGGGGCGCTGTCGAGGAACACGGCGCCGTTCTCGCCCACGGTGGTGCTCACCCCGGCGAATCTCTGCTCCTTCGATTTCGACGCGAGCTGGCGCACGTGCGCCGCGTGCGTGTCGCCCAGCACCGAGACGCCGAGAACGGATGCCTGAGACAGCGCAGGCCAGGTGGTCGACGTCTTCTGCACCGCGAACATCACCATCGGCGGATCCTGCGAGACCCCCACGGTGAATGAGGACGCGATCAGGACGCTGGGGTCGCCGGCCACCACCGCGGCGACCACGGCGACGCCCGACGGGAACCCGGAGAAGGCACGGCGAAGAGCGTCCACTTCGCTCTTGTATGGCTCAAGCATGTGTTTCCTCTCACTGCACGATCGTGGCGTCACAGTAACACCTCACATGTCACGCAGTGAACGTCTTTTACAGAAGGTTTACATGGCGGGCTCACCGGATCCAAATGATGTGTAACATGTCACACGGTGAATGACGTACTGATCACAAACGCCCTGCTCTTCGACGGCCTCTCCGCTGAGCTCGTCCCTGCCGAGCTGCACCTCATCGACGGACGGATCGCCGAGATCGGCATGGGACTCCGCCCCGGACCAGGCACGCTCGAACTGGATGCGCGCGGCCGCGTCGTGAGCCCCGGGCTCTCCGATGCGCACTTCCACGCCTATGCGGTCGAGATCCGTACCGAGGTGCTCGAGACGATGCCGCTGAGCTATGTGGCGCTCGCCGCCCAGCATCGTCTGGCGGCGGCCCTGCGGCGTGGCTTCACCACCGTGCGCGACGTGGCTGGCGGCGATGCCGGGATCGGCGAGGCGATCCGCCGCGGCCTGATCGTCTCACCGCACTACCTCTACACCGGTGCCGCGCTGAGCCAGAGCGGCGGACACAGCGACTGGCGCCGAGTGCTCGACCCGGGGTGCGCGCGCCACGGCGGTCACACCGTCGAGGTCGTCGACGGCGTCGAGCCCCTGCGCCGGGTCGTCCGCGAACGCTTCCGCACCGGGGCGCACGCGATCAAGATCATGACCTCGGGCGGCGTCGCCTCGTACACGGACCCGATCCGATCGCCCCAGTACAGCGCCGATGAGGTGCGGGCGGTCACGGAGGAGGCATCGCGACGGGGCAGCTACGTCGCCGCCCACGCCTACTCCCCCGAGGCCATCGCGCACTCGATCACGGCCGGCGTGCGCAGCATCGAGCACGGCAACCTGATCGACGCGGCGACGGCACGGCTGATGGCGGAGGCGGGGGCATTCCTGGTGCCGACGCTGGCCGCCTACGACGCGATGGACCGCCGCGGCGAGGCCCTCGCCATGGATCCCATCGTGCGCGCCAAGAACCTCGAGGTCCTGGAGTTCGGTGCGCACGCCATCGAGCTCGCCGTCGACGCGGGAGTGCGCCTGGGCTTCGGCACCGACCAGCTCGGCGAGCTCGCGGACGATCAGCTGCGCGGCATCCGCCTGCACGCCGAAGTGCTCGGACCGCTCGCTACGCTGCGCTCGGCGATCCACGGCAACGCCGAGCTGTTCCATCCGCAGGGCGCCCCCGACCCGCTCGAAGAAGGCGCACCCGCCGATCTGGTCGTCTGGAACGGCGATCCGCTCGCCGATCTCGCCCTCGTCTGGGACGAGTCCGCGCCGCGCACCGTGCTGCTCGGCGGCCGTGTGGTCTGGGACGGGCTCGAGCTCGCCCGCTGACCGGGGCACGCCCGCCGGGGCGGCGGCGGGCGGCGCTGGGCTCAGTCGGCCGCGGCCAGCGCGCCGAACAGCTCCACCAGCGTCCGCATGGCGAAGCCGGTCGCACCCGGCCCGGTGAGCTCGTGCGTGTCATTCGACCAGCCGGGGCCGGCGAAGTCGAGGTGGGCCCATGACGAGGTCTCGCCGATGAACTCGCGCAGGAACATCGCGGCCGTGCTCGCCCGGGCGGTCGGCTCGTAGGGGAAGTTGCGCACATCGGCGGCTCGGGAGCGGATGAGCGGCATCATGTACTCGAGCAACGGCAGCGGCCAGACCGGCTCGTCGGCGGTGTCGGCCGCCGCCCGCAACAGGTCCGGCGCCTCTCCCCGGCCGAACAAGGCGGCCGTGCGCGGACCGAGCGCGTTGACGGCGCCGTAGGTGAGCGTGGCGAGGTCGATGAGGTGGCGGGGCGACTGTTCGGCGGCGAGCGCGAGCGCGTCGGCGAGGATCGTGCGTCCCTCGAAGTCGGTGTTGAGGATCTCGATGGTCTTGCCGTTGCGGGCCGTGACGATGTCGCCGGGCTTTGTCGAGTGCGGGCCGGGCAGGTTCTCCACGAGCGGGCAGTAGGCGCGGACGTGCAGCTCCGGCGCGACGACCGGGAGAAAGGTCATGGCATACGCGATGGTCGCGACGGCGGCCATGTCGTACTGCATGCCGATCTGCGCGTCGGGGCCTTTGAGCGACAGTCCGCCGCTGTCGAAGGTGACGCCCTTGCCGACGAGGCACAGGTCCACCTCGCCGCCGTCACCGGGATGGACGATCTCGACGAACCGCGGCGGCTCGGCCGAGCCCCGGCCGATCGCGAGCACCCCGCCGGCCCCCGCCTCTTCCAGCCAGGTCTCGTCATGGACCGCGACGGCGAGCCCGCTCGACGCGCCCAGCTCGGCGATCCGTGCCGCGAGAGTCGTCGGCGTGATGACGTTCGCGGGCTCGTTGACCAGATCGCGCACGCCGCAGACGGCGGCAGCGATCGCGAGGCCTCGGCCCCAGGCCTCGGACGGCGACGCGGGCATCCAGCGGGTGTCGGTCTCCGAGGCATCCGTCACATGCTCATCGAAACGATAGGCGCCGAGGACGACGCCCTCGGCGGCCGCTTTGTCGCGCGCGGCGGGGTCGAGCAGCTCGGGCTCGATCGCGACCAGGTCGATCTCGACCTCGGCGAGATGCCCGAGGTGACGCCCGGCCTCGGCGAAAGCACGTCTCAACGCGGCGTCGGTCAGCTCGGCGCGGATGCCGCAGCCGACGAGCAGCGTCGGCGGCTCCGCCGCCTCCCACAGCACCTCCCCCACGGCGCCATGGAAGCTCGCGGCCCGTGCCCTGCGGACGAAGGCGTCGTCGTCGGCACGGTCACTGGAGAAGTAAGGGATGGCACGGGCCTGCGCGGTCACGATGTTCCTCTCGTCACGGGGTTCGGGGCTCAGCCGCCGACGGCGGCGATACAGACGATCTCGATGCGATAGGGCGGCATCATTGCGACCTGAACGGTCGCACGGGCCGGGCGAGGCTGCGGGATGCGCCGCGCGTAGCGCTCATTGAACGTCGGGGCAAGGGCGATGTCGGAGATGTAGCAGGTCGCGCTGACGAGGTAGCCGAGTCCGGAGCCCGCATCGCCGAGCACCTGCTCGAGGTTGTCCAGCGCGAGGTCGACTTCGGCGCCGAAGTCGTCGGGCACCGCGCCCGTCGCCGGGTCCTCACCGACCTGCCCCGCTGTGAAGACAAGGCCGTCCGCCGCAACCGCGGGGGTGTACATCGCATCGGGCGACGGCGTGACATGGCTGAGAGGCATGGGGTGCTGCGCTTTCTGCGGATGCTGAGAGCCGGGATGGCCACCGCGGGCATCCGCATCACCGCCCGCCGCATGCAGTAACATACTACATGTCACACCCGGCGAGTAGCGTCAGCCGCTATGCCGCCGCAGGCCGCCACAATCGCACGATGTGCTCGATGTGCGGCGCCATCAGAGCCTGCACGGCTCCGCCGTCGCGGGCGACGAGCAGATCGACGATCGCGTCGTGCTCCTGAGCCCACTCCTCCAGCTCTGTCGTGCGCAGAATGTCGGCCAGCCCGATGATGCGCGTCTGCGCGCGCAGCTGCTCGACGACCTCGACGAGCCTCTCGTTGCCAAGCAGTGCGAGCAGGCCGAGATGGAACCTCTTGTCAGCGGCGAGGTAGCCAGCCAGATCCTCCTCAGCCGCGGTCCGCATGATCTCGGCGGCGAGCTCGCGGAACTCGGCCTCGCGCTCTCTTGGAAAAATCTCGGCGACCCTGCGCATGGACGGCGGCTCCAGCAGCAACCGCACATCGACGATATGCCGCAGTTCGGGCTCATCGATCGTGGTCACCCGGAAACCTTTGTTCCGCAGCACCTCGACAAAGCCGCGCTTCTCGAGATTGAGCATCGCTTCCCGCACCGGCGTCGCCGACACGTTGAAGAGCTGGCTGAGCGTCGGCGCCGAATACACCGCTCCCGGCGGCATCTCCCCCGACACGATCGCCGTGGACAGCGCCTGCTCAACCCGGTCGCGCAGGCTCGCGCCGTGCACGATGGGCTCGGCGATGCGCGGGGGCGGACTATCCATGATGCCGAGTCCTCTGCATGGACGACCTCCCCGGTCCGATCGCCGGATCCATCGTCGTTAACCTCATAGAAATATAACGTGTGACATTGTAACTGAGAGAATCCGACACTGCATGCCGGGTTCTCAGCAACGCCCGCTCGAGATGATGAGGTTCCGAACCATGGCGACGTCCTCGCGGATGATTTTCAACGCTTTCACGCACATCACCCCCGGCCACCACTTCCACGGCCTGTGGCGCACTCCATGGGGTATGGAGAACCCATACGACGAACTCGCCACCTGGATCCGCATCGCGCAGCGCGTCGAAGCCGCGAAGATGGACGGGCTGTTCATCGCCGATACGATGGGACTGTTCGGTGCGTGGGGCGGCAGCCACCGCGTGCACGCCGAGGCGGCGATCTCGCTGCCTGCGGATGACGCCATCATCTGGGCAGCGGCGCTGGCAGCGGTCACCAAGGAGATCTCGCTCGGCTACACGAGTGCGCTGATCCAGAACCTGCCGTATGAGTTCGCCCGCCTCGCTGCGAGCGTCGACCGCGTGACGAACGGACGCTCCGCCTGGAACATCGTGCCGGGGTCCACCCTCAGCGCGCATCGCGATGTCGGCATCGACGAGATCCCGTCGAACGCCGATCGATACGAGCGCAGCCATGAGTACCTCGACGTCGTGTTCTCGCTTTGGGAGGGTTCGTGGGCGATGGACGCGGTCGTGAAAGACGTACAGACCGGCGTCTACTCCGACCCATCGAAGATCTTCCGCATCAACCATGCCGGCAAACGGTTCAAAGTCGAGGGTCCACTGATCAGCGAGCCGACGCCGCAGCGCGTCCCCTTCCTCTACACCGCGGGGGTATCCGACAACTCGGTCCGGCTCGCGGCGCAGTACTCGGAGGCGATGCTCATCCAGGTGCGCACGCCGCAGGACGCCAAAGTCATGGTCGACAAGCTGCACGGCTATCTACGGGAGTTCGGGCGTGAGCCCGAGGACGTCAAAGTTATCCAGGCACTGCACTTCATCGTCGGCTCGACCGAAGAGGAGGCGGTGCGCAAGCAGCACGAGATCGAGAGCTACGTCAACCCGATCGGCGAGCTCGTCGAGGCCGCCGGGATCCTCGGCATGGACCTGTCCGGCTATGGACTCGATGACGAGATCGACATCTCCGCCGCACCGGGGTTCAAGGGCATCATGGGCGAAGCCACGCTCGGTGCAGGCGTGACGACGGCGACGCCGCGGCAGATCGCCTCCTTCTCGGGGGTTCCGCCGATCGTCGGAACTCCCGAGAAGGTGGCCGACGCGATCGAGGAGTGGCACGAGGCGGGCGTCGACGGCGTCAACGTCGGCGACTATCTCTACAGCCACGCCTTCATCGACTTTGCCGAGCTGGTCATGCCGGAGTTGCAGAAGCGTGGACTCGCGCAGACCGAGTACGCCGAGGGGACCTTCCGCGAGAAGGTGTTCGGTGCCGGACCCTATCTGAACGAGCGCCATCCTGCGGCGAAGCTCCGCGGCACCTTTACGGATTCCATCGGCTGAGCGAGCGCCGGGCAGGCGAGAACAGGCCGAGACCACCATCGAGAAAGGAACCGGCCATGATCCGGACCGTACTGACCCTCCGTGTGCCACGCGAGAACGTGAACGCGGTCGTCGCGTACTACGCAGAGCAGGACACGCTTGCACGTTCCCTGCGCGAGGCCCCCGGGCTCTCGGCCGAGTTGCTCGTGGCCGAAGACGGCTCGGGCGAGCTGATCGCCACGGCGGTCTGGCCCGACGACGCCGCGTATCAGGTGTGGCTCGACAATCCCTGGCGCATCGAGTCCGCCAAGGAACTCGCAGCCTTTCTGCTCGGCGCGGGAGCGGTCGTCGGTGAGGGGCGCCGCTATCGGATCGTGCAGTCCGCCCTTCCCGAGGCGCACGCCGGAGATGCGGCCGTAACGCAGAAATAACACATCGGACTCATATCGCTATGCGACGTGTGACATTGTACTAGCGGGAAGTGTCCCCACCCACACCTGGAGGTTCGTACATGGCAATCCGCAGAGCCAGCCGCGTGCTTGGCATAACGGCGGTAGTCGCGGTCGGCGTCGTCGCCCTCAGCGCCTGCTCGTCGAACGGTGGCGCGTCCACAACCGCCTCGGGCGGCGACAAGAAGGTCTACAACATCGCGGTGATGCAGGCATCCTCCGCGAACGGCGAGAATGCGTCGTTGCTCAAGGGCGCGAAGGCCGAGGCTGCGAAACTCGGTGATGTCAAGATCACGGCATTCGACGGTGGTTTCAACGCCGACACTCAGTTCGCCCAGATCCAGAACGTCGCCCAGTCGGGCAAGTACGACGGGATCTTCATCGAGCCCTTCGACGGCGTGTCTCTCGCCGGCGCATTCCCGCTGGCCTCGGACATCCCCGTCATCACCTGGAACACGCCGATCGGTGCGGACTACAACAGCATGAAGCCGCAGGTCGACGGTGTCATCGAGACGATCGCATCACCGCCGGGTGACCTGGCCACCCAGCAGGCTGCATATGTCGTCGACCACTGCAAGGACATCGATCCGTGCAAAGTCGCGATCATGGTCGGCTACCTCAGCACCGCGCTCGACGTCACGCGCATGAATGCGTACAAGAAGGTCTTCGCCTCGCACTCGAACATCAAGGTGGTCGCGTCGACCGAGGGCCAGTGGGACCGCGACAAGGCGCAGACGACGATGGCCGATGTCCTGCAGAGCAACCCCGATCTCAACGCCTTCATCACCCCGGGCGATCAGATGGCCGCCGGCGCGTCGGTCGCCATCCAGGCCGCGGGCATCGACCCGAAGCAGATCTACATCGCAAGCATGGGCGGCGCCGAGGACGCGATCCCGAAGGTCCGCAGCGGCGACTGGGGCCTAACGGGCCTCTACCTCCCGCAGAGCGGTGCCGCGCAGGCCATCGACAACCTGGTGGACCACCTGAAGGGTAAGAAGATCCCGTCCACCGTCTCGTTCACGGACCTCGCCACCAAATCCGGGTACGACTTCTGGATGACCACGGACTACGCGAAGCAGAAGAGCGACTTCGCAGGCGAGTGGAACGGCTGATCCCGTTCTACACACGGAAGGTGCCGGTGAGCGCATGCGCTCACCGGCACCTTCCGTTTCCGCCTCACACCGTCGCGGGAGGCGCCGGTCCGGGCGAGAGCACATGGCGAGACCAGGAAGGTCGTTCCGGTCGCGTGTGTCCCGCTCGGAGAGGATCCACGCACATCTCGAGCTGCTCGCCAGCTTGTCGAATCCGGCTCGCATGGGCGCATTCGTCGCGTCCGCCACTGAAGCGTCGTTCCTTGCCAAGGTCGGGGCGCACCCTGTGACGACGCACCCGGTGAGAAGGACTCAGCCCTCTGTCCCAAGGTGCGGTTGAGCCGTTCGACCCTCCCGTTGGTCCAGGTGCAGTGCAGGCGGATGTACTTCCGCGCGATGCCGTGCTCGGCCGGCACGCCGCCGAATGCGGCGGAGTGCCGGTACGCGAACGCGCTGTCGATGATGACGCGCTCGACTTTCGCGCCGAGGCCGACGTAGAACGCGATCGCGCGGCGAACGAAGGCGGCGCAGGTCCGTCCCGCGCTCGTCGGGTGGATCTCGGCGTAGGCGAGGCAGGAGCGATCGTCGATAGCGGCATGGATGTAGCCGTAGCTGATGCCGCGGCCCCGGACCCTCTCGCTACGGCTATGCGCCCGCCAGCCTGCGCCGGCCGGGATGCGGCCGGGCTTCTTCACGTCGATGTGGACCAGCGATCCGGGCTGTGCGTGTTCGTAGCGTCTGGCCGATGATCGCCTCGCGCGGATCGACTTGCCGGTTACCGGGTCCAGCTCGCGCGGCAGCAGGGCGTCGTACCGGCTGAGCACCCGTGCGACGGTCGAGGCGCGCACCCCCAGTGCGCGGCCGATGAACATCGGGCCCCGCCTGGTGAGCTCGCGCGTGATCCGCACGCGCGTTTCCCGACACGGCCCGGTGCGGCGTGGATGCGCGTGCGCGCGGCGGGGCCGGCCAGCAGACCCGGCAGGCCCTGTTTCTGGAATCGGCGCCACCACCGCCACACCGCCGTGCGTGAGACGCCTATCTCGGACGCGACATGCGTGACCGGGCGCCCGGCCTGGATGCGCTCATGATCAGACGGCTGGCCGGAGTCGGCCGAGCGTCAGCGTGAGACGCGAGAGACCTCCGTGGGTTCGGGTCGGGGAACTAGACAGTTCCAACTCGACCCCGGGGGCCTCTCCTACGTCAACAACGATCCAGGCGGTACACCTAGCTCAGATGCCGCCCCACAAACGGCATGGTGGCGCGGTAACCGCACCGCCATGCCGCAGCAGGGCCGGCCTTCGGGGCTCGAGGGATCGGCGACAGGCCTCGCCCGGAGAATGTTCTCGGATCAGGCCCGGCGCCGCCGGCCGATGACCCCGACCGCGACGGCGACGAGGATGATCGCGCCGGTGACGAGGTTCTTCGTCTGCGGGTTGAAGTTCATCAGGTCGAAGCCGTTGCCGTTCAGAGCGATGAGATAGACGCCGACGATCGAGCGCCAGACGGCGCCCGCGCCGCCGTTGATGCTCGTCCCACCGAGCACGATGCCCGCGATCGCGGACAGCTCCAGACCAGCTCCGGCCAGCGGCTGACCGGAGGCGATCCGCGAGACGCCGATCGCCGAAGCGATGCCGGTCGCGAGACCGCTCAAACCGAACACCAGGATCCGGATCCGGTCCACCGACAGGCCCGAGAGCTCCGAGGCCGCGGCATTGCCGCCGACCGCGAAGACGTGGCGGCCGAAGACGGTGCGGTTCAACAGCACGGTCCCCAGGATGCCCACGATGACAAGCACCCAGATCGCGTCGAAGACCCCGAAGACGCGTTCACGGCCGAGATTGCTGAACCCGGGGATCGTCACGGTGATGAGCTGGCCGCCGGTCACGAGGACGGCGATCGAGCCGTAGATCATGCTCGTCGAGAGCGTCGCGAGGAAGGAGTGGATGCGCAGCTTCGCGACGGCTGCTCCGTTCAGCAGCCCGAGCACGGCGCAGACCACAGGCGGGGCGAGCAGGCCGATCACCACGTTCCCGGTGTTCATCGCGAGATACGCCGCGACGACCGAGCCGACCGCATACATGGCGGCGACCGACAGGTCGAAGTTGCCCGAAATAATGACGAAGGTCCCCGCGACGGCGATGATCGCGAGCGGCGCATTCTGAGTGAGGATGTTGAGAACGTTCGGCAGCGTGAAGAATGACGATGACATCGCGCTGAGCACGATGAAGAGGATCACGAGCAGGATGAGCGCCGCGTAGTCGCGAAGAAACTTGAACAGTTCGAAGCGCCGCCCGGGGACGGTCGCAGTGATCTGGGGGGCGGACTCAATCGAGGACATGCTGCTCAACCTTCACTTCCTGGGCCGCGAACAGTCGCTCGAGAACGTCCGCGGTGGTGCTCGTTCGGGGGTCGATCTCGCCGATGACACGGCCCTCGCTGACGAGGTGCGCGCGGTCGGCAAGATTGAGGATCTCCTCGTGCTCGGACGAGATGAGGAGGACGCCGGCGCCGGAGGCGGCGAGCTCGGCGATGAGTTCGTAGATCGACACCTTGGCGCCGATGTCGACGCCGCGGGTCGGCTCGTCGAGGATGACGAGCTGCGGGGACTCGATGAGCCATTTGCCGATCAGCACCTTCTGCTGATTCCCGCCGGAGAGTCCCTCGACGGGCAACGTGATATCGGGGGGCCGGATGCTGAGGTCTCGGACCACCTTCGTCACTGCCGCCGCCTCGGCCTTTCGGCGCAACAGCCCGCCTCGGGTGAAGCGCCGCAGGCTGTTGAAGCCGACGTTCTCGCGGATCGATCGGAGCAGGAACAGTCCCTGGCCGTGCCTATCCTCCGGGACCATCGCGATGCCGCGCCGCACCGCGTCGTTGATCCCGCGGCGTGCGGGGAGCGCATCACCCTGGAACCGCACCGCACCGGATGTCACCCGCTCGGCGCCGAATACGAGCCGTGCGATCTCCGTCCGCCCGCTGCCGACGAGGCCGAGCAGACCCACGATCTCACCCGGCCTGACGACAAACGATGCGTCGACCACCCCCGGCCCTGCGACGCCAACGACCTCGAGCAAGGGCGCGACTTCGGCCGCCGACACCGGCTCGCGCACGGGAAACGCGGACCCGAGTTCCCGGCCGAGCATCGCGGTCACCATCCGGTCCTTCGACATCTCGGCGATCGGGGCGGTGAGCACACGCTCGCCGTTACGCATGACGGTGACCATGTCGCATTCGTATCCCACTGTCTCCTGTTGTAGCTGTTTGAAATCGAACTCCTTCGTAATTTGTTCGAATGTAAGCTTTTTGACTGCTTTCATACGCTCCTTTGGAAGTAGCAAGTGTGCATCTGTTGGCTGTCCAGTACCCAGATTGAGAAGGTTTAGTAGCAACTGCCAACTCATATCTGGCACCTTGGCCTCT
>JAATGR010000225.1 GCA_015654575.1 Actinomycetales bacterium | reverse complement strand
GTCTTCAGCAGGTAGGCGACGCCGCCCTTGCCGGACTGCGAGTTCACGCGGATGACCGCCTCGTACGAGCGACCGAGGTCCTTCGGGTCGATCGGCAGGTACGGCACGGCCCACTCGATCTCGTCGACGGTGACGCCGGTGGCGGCCGCACGGACCTCCATCGCCTCGAAGCCCTTCTTGATGGCGTCCTGGTGGGATCCGCTGAACGCGGTGAAGACCAGGTCTCCCGCCCACGGGCTGCGCTCGTGCACCGGCAGCTGGTTGCAGTACTCGACCGTGCGCTTGACCTGGTCGACGTCGCTGAAGTCGATCTGCGGGTCGATGCCCTGCGTGAACAGGTTGATGCCCAGGGCCACCAGGTCGACGTTGCCGGTGCGCTCACCGTTGCCGAACAGGCACCCCTCGATGCGGTCGGCACCGGCCATGTACCCGAGCTCCGCCGCGGCGATCGCCGTGCCGCGGTCGTTGTGCGGATGCAGGGAGAGGATGACGTTCTCTCGGTGGTTCAGGTGGCGGTTCATCCACTCGATCGAGTCGGCGTAGACGTTGGGGGTCGCCATCTCGACGGTGGCGGGCAGGTTGATGACGACCTTACGCTCCGCAGTCGGTTCGAAGACTTCGAGCACCTGGTTGCAGATGTCGGCTGCGAACTCCAGCTCGGTGCCGGTGTAGCTCTCGGGCGAGTACTCGTAGAAGACGGTCGTCTCCGGGATGCGCTTCTCATACTCACGGCACAGCCGGGCACCGGTCAGCGCGATGTCGACGATCCCCTGCTTGTCGGCACGGAACACGACCTCGCGCTGTAGGATGCTGGTCGAGTTGTAGAGGTGCACGATGGCCTGCTTCGCGCCGGCGATCGCCTCGTAGGTGCGGGCGATCAGGTGCTCGCGCGACTGCGTCAGCACCTGGATCGTCACGTCGTCCGGGATGACGTTCTCTTCGATCAGGTGGCGGACGAAGTCGAAGTCGGTCTGGCTGGCCGACGGGAAGCCGACCTCGATCTCCTTGTAGCCCATGCTCACCAGCAGGTCGAACATGACCCGCTTGCGCTCGGGGCTCATCGGATCGATGAGGGCCTGGTTGCCGTCGCGGAGGTCGACCGCGCACCAGCGCGGCGCGACCGTGATCCGGTTGTCCGGCCAGGTGCGGTCCGGCAGATCGACGCGGATCTGCTCGTGGAACGGACGGTACTTGTGCGTCGGCATGGCCGACGGCTTCTGGGTGTTCTCCATGATGTGGTCGCTTCTTCTCGGTGGGATGCGGGCCCACGCCGAAACTCCGCGACGAGAAAGGCCCTAGAACGAGGTCTCGTCGCGGCGGCTAAGAAGGAGCCGACCGAAGCGCATGTCACGAGGATACACCTCGGCGCGATCCCCTCGGAACGGCGCGTGATTGGATGGCGGATATGAGACGGTGGCTGGCGCGCACGATGGGGACACCGGGATCCGTCTCGTTCCATGCCCTCGATCGCACGATCGCCGAGGCAGGCGCACGGCGCCGGTGGGCCGACGATCTGGACCACGACGCCCTCGCGCACGCCGCCCGCGATGCTGCCGGCGCACCCGCCCGCTCCGGCGGGTTCGCGCCACCGGCGGACCTCCTCGCGATCCTGCGTTCCGCCGCACAGCGCACGCTCGGCCAGGAACCGTTCGACGAACAGCTGCTGGCCTGCGGTGCGCTGCTGACCGGGCACGCCGTCGAGCTGGACACCGGCGAGGGCAAGACTCTGGCCGGCGCGCTCGCCGCCGCGGGGTTCGCCGTCGCCGGGCGTCACGTGCACGTCCTCTCGGCCAACGACTATCTCGCCCGGCGGGACGCGGAATGGATGATGCCGCTGTTCGACGCGCTCGACGTCACGATCGGCTGGCTCGACCAGCACACCGACGCGGCGATGCGTGCGGAGGTCTATCGACGTGACGTCGTGTACGCGCCGATGAGCGAGGTCGGCTACGACATCCTCCGCGACCGGCTGGCGTGGACCGACGAGGAGAGGGTGCGGCCAGAGCGAGACGTCGCGATCGTCGACGAGGCCGACGCGGTCATGATCGACGAGGCTATGTCGCCGCTGGTCCTCGCCGGCTCCTCGACCGACGCCGCCGAGGACGTCGCCCTCGCCGATGCGCTGGTGCGAGAGCTCGACGCGGACGCGCACTACGCGATCGACACCGACCGCGCGACCGTCGCGCTCACCGACGCAGGCCTCGACCTGATCGAGCAGCGCCTGGGCGGCGTGAACCTCTACGACACACCGCAGACGGACACGCTAACCCGGGTCAACCTGGCGTTGCACGCGCACGTGCTCATCGAACGCGATGTGGACTACCTCGTGGTGGACGACACGATCACCCTGATCAACGCGGCGAGAGGACGGATCGCCCATCGACAGCGCTGGCCCGACGGCCTTCACGCCGCGATCGAGGCGAAAGAACGCCTCGCCGTCTCGTCTCCGGGGGTGATCCTCGACTCCCTGACCGTGCAGGATCTGCTCACCGGCTATCCGACGCTCACCGGGATGAGCGGCACGATCGTCGCGGTCGCAGCGGAGCTCGCGGAGTTCTACGCGCTGCGATCCGGCCGGGTCGAGCGGCGGTTGCCGAACCGCCGGGTCGATCACGATCCGCACGTCTTCGTCGACGATCAGGCCCTTCTGGATGCCGCCGTGGACGAGGTGCGCGATCGCCATACCGCCTTTCAGCCCGTCCTCGTCGGCACACAGAGCGTCTCGGCCTCAGAACGCTTCGCCGCAGCGCTCGGCGAGATCGGCATCGACGCTCGTGTGATCAACGCGCGAAACGACGATCACGAGGCGGCCATCATCGCGCGGGCGGGGGAACCGGGAGCCGTCACGATCTCCACCCAGATGTCCGGCCGCGGCACGGACATCCGACTGGGCGGGCCCGACGAGCACGACCACGATCGCGTCGCCGCTGCCGGCGGGCTGGCGATCCTGCAGATCGGCCGCTATCCCTCGGGCCGGCTCGACGCCCAGCTGCGCGGCCGTTCCGGCCGCCAAGGGGACCCCGGCACGACCGTCACCTTCGTCAGCACGAACGACGAACTCGTGCAGGCGAACGCGCCGCAGCACCTGCTCGAGAAGATCCGTCGACACGGGCGTCAGCTTGACCAGTCGGCCCTCCGGCGCATCGTGGACGACGCCCAGCGCATCGCGGAGGGCGTGCGGCGCGACCGGCACCGTGACACGTGGGGTTTCAGCAGGGCCATCACCCGCCAGCGCGCCAGCGTCCTCATCGACCGGGAAGAGGTCCTACACGAAGGCCGTGCCCGCGAGGCGATGGCCGAGCGCATCCCCGTGACGCTCGACGAGCTCGATGCGGCGCATCCTCCGCACGTCGTCACCGGTCTGCTCCGCGACGTCGTGCTCTGGTGCCTGGATGAGCAGTGGTGCGATCATCTCGCGCAGCTCGGCGAGATCCGCGACGGCATCCATCTGCAGGCACTCGCGGGCCTCAACCCCCTCGACGAGTTCCATCGCATCGCCCTCCGGGAGTTCCAGGGCTTCTCCGACACGGCCTACGACCGCGCGGCCGGCATCGTCGAGAGCGTCGACGTCGCCCGGATCGGCGAGGGAATCGCGGCGCTCGGCCTCCGCCGCCCATCCGCGACGTGGACGTACATGATCAGCGACAACCCGCTCGGCAGCCCCATGGATCGCGCCGCGCGCCACGCCGGGAAATGGTGGCGGTCGCGCGTCTACCGGATGGAAGAGCCGACCGGATCCTCGGACGCCGCATCGCTCTGAACCGCGGACGGGGTCGGAAGCCGAACCGGCCGTGACGCACGAACAAGCGGCGATAGCAATCGCCGCTCGAATGCACGGACGATCAGCGTGTTGACATAGGAACCGCGCAGAGCGAGTTGGTGTGATCTCCTCACACAGCAGAACAGCCACCGTGAGAGGACCATCATGAGAAGGCACGGGAAGATCGCCGCCCCACTGCTCGCCGCAACGCTGCTGCTCGCCGGCTGCTCGGCCACTGAGACCCAGATCACCGCGACCGCGTCGACCGACACGAGCTCGGCCGCCGTCGAGTCAACGGACTCCGCCACCGAGGTGGACTGGAGCTCCCTGCCGACCACCGAGGTGACGCTCACCGACGCAGGCTTGTCCATCACCGAGCCCGGAACCTATGTGCTCACCGGGTCGTCCACGGGGCAAGTCACCGTGGACTCGGACGGACCCGTGCGGATCATCCTCGACGGCGTGACGATCGACAGCGCCACCGGAGCCGCGATCCAGATCGACAACGCCGAGCTCACGGTGCTGGAACTGGCGGATGGCACCACCAACACCGTCTCCGACGCGGCGACGCGCAGCGACGAGGACATCGACGGCGCGATCTACTCCTCCGACGATCTCTCCATCACCGGAACCGGCACGCTGGACGTCACGGCCCGTTTCGCCGACGGCATCGTCGGCAAGGACGACCTGTGGGTGACGGACGGGACCATCACGGTGACCGGCGTGGACGACGGCATCCGAGGCACGGACTCGCTCACCGTCAGCGGCGGCACGATCACGATCGACGCGGCCGGCGACGGCCTCAAGGCGAGCAACAGCACCGATCTCGGCGAGGGCCAGCTCACGATCACGGGCGGCGACCTCACCATCTCGGCCGACAGCCAGGCACTCAAAGCCGAGCAGAAGGCATGGATCACCGGCGGGACCATCAGCGTCACGACGGCGGCCGAGGGCATCGAGGCGCCGGTCATCGTCATCGATGACGGCGACCTCACGATCAACGCCTCGGATGACGGGATCAACGCGTCGACCTCGGACATCATCACCTCGGGGCTGAGCGTCACCATCAACGGCGGAACCATCACGATCGTCATGGGCTCCGGCGACACCGACGCGATCGACAGCAACGGCGACCTCACGATCAACGGCGGCACGCTGGACATCACCGCACAGTCCGCGTTCGACTACGACGGCACCGGCACCCTCAACGGAGGATCGCTCACCGTGAACGGGTCGACGGTCACCACGCTGACGCAACAGATGATGGGCGGGAACACGCGGCGCTGACGACGGGCCGGCGCCAGGCTTCCACTCCTGTCGTCCTGTGCGCAGTCGCCCTCTCCGGCGACGACGGTCAGAACCCGAGACGCCCGAGCTGCTTCGGGTCGCGCTGCCACTCCTTCGCCACCCGCACGTGGAGCTTGAGGAACACCCGCGTGCCCAGCAGCGGCTCGATCTGGGCGCGGGCGCGGGCGCCGACATCGCGCAGCCGCGACCCCCGGTGCCCGATGATGATGGCCTTCTGGCTGTCGCGCTCGACGACGATGTTGGCGTACACGTCGGTCAGCCCGCCGCCCTCGCGCTCCTCGATGTCGTCGATCGTGACCGCGATGGAGTGCGGCAGCTCATCGCGCACGCCCTCCAGCGCCGCCTCCCGGATGATCTCGGCGATGCGATCGTCGGTGGACTCGTCGGTGACGACGCCGTCGTCGTAGAGCTTCGGCCCCTCCGGCATCAGCGCCAGCAGCTCGTCCACCAGCACATCGAGCTGCGCGCCGGTAAGGGCGGACAGCGGGATGACGGCATCCCAGTCCTCCCGGAGGGAGTCGACCTCCATCAGCCGCTCGGTCACCTGTTCGCGGGTCGCCGCATCCGTCTTGGTCACCAAGGCGATCTTCCGGGCCCGCGGGTAGCCGCCCAGCGACTGGGCGATGCGCCGGTCGCCGGGGCCGACCTCCTGCGTCGCGGGGGCGCAGAACGCGATCACATCGACGTCGCCGAGGACATCCTCGACGAGGTCGTTGAGGCGCTGCCCGAGGAGCGTCCGAGGACGGTGGATGCCGGGTGTGTCGACGACGATCAGCTGACCGCCGGGCCGGTTCACGATGCCGCGGATCGCGCGACGCGTGGTCTGCGGCTTCTCGCTGGTGATCGCGATCTTCTCGCCTACTAGCGCGTTCATGAGCGTCGACTTGCCCACGTTGGGGCGTCCGACGAACGTCACGAATCCGCTGCGGAACGCGTCCGCATCCATCTCAGCCATCGACATCGCCGTCCTTCTCGTCCGCGCGGGCGACGAAGACCGTCGCCAGGCCCCGGCCGCGCCCGCGAGAGGCGCCGCCGGTGATCTCCAGGCCCTCGTGGCCGACGACATCTCCCGATTGGGGCACGCGCCCGAGGAGCTTGCCCAGCAGCCCCCCGATCGAGTCGACGTCGTCGTCGTCGAGGGAGAGGTCGAACAGATCGCCGACCTCGTCGAGCCCGAGGCTGGCACTCACACGGAAGCGCCCCGGCCCGACCTCCACGACGTCCGCGGTGCGCGGGTCGTATTCGTCGGAGATCTCCCCCACCAGCTCCTCGATGAGATCCTCCAGGGTGACCAGCCCCGAGACGCCGCCGTACTCGTCCACGACCATGCACACGTGCACCGCGTCGCGTTTCATCTGCTGCAGCAGGGTCTCGGCCCGCATCGACTCCGGCACGAAGATCGGCGCCCGGGCGACGCCGGCGGCCGACTGCTCCCCCCACGTGCGCTGCTCGTCCCGGAATGCGAGCTGCACGAGATCCTTCAGATAGAGGATGCCGTCCACGTCCTCGCCGTCGGCGGAGAGGACCGGCATCCGCGACACTCCCCGATCGAGGAAGAGCGTCAGCGCATCGCGGACGGTCGCGTCGGCCGGGGCGGCCACCACCTCGGTACGCGGCACCATCACCTGACGCACGTAGGTGTCGGTGAACTCAAACACCGAGTGGATGAGCTCACGGTCGTCCTCTTCGATGAGCGCCTGCATGGCGGCCTCGTCGAGCATGCTCAGCAGCTGCTCCTCGGTGTCGAACGACGCCGCGCGGGCACCGCCGGAGGTGGCACGACTGCTGATGAGCACCAGCCCGTGCGCGACCGGGCCGAGCAGGATCCGCACCCCGCGCACGACCGGCGCCGCCCCGCGCAGCAGCCCCCGCGCATTGCGGCGCGCCGCGGCGCTGGGACTCGCGCCCACCCCGACGAAGGAGATGCCGGTCATGATCACAATCGTCACGAGCAGCGCCCACCAGATGCTGCTGAACAGCACGGTGAACGCCGCCGTCACCAGCGCAGCCGCGCCGGTCTCGGCGAACACGCGCATGAAGGCGACGGCGTTGGCGTGCGCGTCGGGGTCGGCGGCGATCCGGCGTATCGCACCGGCGTTTCGTCCGGAATCGCCGAGTTCGGCGAGATCCTGCCGCGAGGTGACCGCGAGGGCGGCATCCACCGCCGACATCAGCCCGCCGAAGCCGACCAGCAGCGCAGCGATCAGCAGCAGGAGGAACGGGGTCATCGCTGGCGGCGGCGTTCGGCCAGCGTGAACGCGACGATCAGATCGCGCTGCAACGAGAACATCTCCTTCGCCTCTGCGGGCTCGGCGTGGTCGAATCCGAGGAGGTGGAGCAGTCCGTGGGTCGTGAGCATGACCAGCTCGTCGATCATCGGATGCGACGGCTTCGCCTGGGCCGCCTGCGTCTCGGCGACCTGCGGGCACAGCACGATGTCGCCCAGCAGTCCCGGCGGGGTCGGCGTCTCGTCGGTGCCGGGTCGCAGCTCGTCCATCGGGAAGCTGAGCACGTCGGTGGGGCCCGGCTCGTCCATCCACTGCACGTGGAGCGCTTCCATCGCTCCCTCATCGACCAGCAGGATCGCGAGATCTGCATCGGGGCTGACGCGCAGCTCGGCGAGGTTACTCTCCGTGAGTCGCAGCAGTACGGTCTCGTCGATCTGGACGCCGGACTCGTTCGTGATCTCGATGGTCATGGTCGTCCTCGTCGGGGAAGGCGGTCGCGTGCACCGGCACGGCGCTCCGCACGGTTCGCGAACTCCGCCGCCTCGTCCCGCTCCCGGCGCG
>JAATGR010000210.1 GCA_015654575.1 Actinomycetales bacterium | reverse complement strand
GGTGCGGGAGGCATTCGTGCGACCGTTCGCCAACGGCAAGGCGCTTGGCGCCTACGCCGGCCTCTCCCCAACGCCCTACAGCAGTGGCGGCACGGAGCGCGAGCAGGGGATCGGCAGGGCCGGCAATGCCCGGCTCCGCACCGTTCTGGTGGAGCTTGCCTGGATCTGGCAACGCTACCAGTCAGACAGCGCGGTTGTCGGCTGGTTCCACGATCGCCTCGGCGGCGCCGCGCGGCGCCTGCGCAGGGTCACGGTTCTCTCCGCGGTCGGCGTCTGCCGCCGCAACATCTGGTCCGAAGCACAGGCGCTGCAATGTCCACAACGGGCTCACGTGGAACGCACGCGGCCCAACGGCCTCCCTCGCAGCTGGCCTGCACCCTCGCCCCGGTGGGCAACCCTCACATCCGTGCTGGCTTGTGCCCGGATGGATCTCGTCAGGGTTTGGTCAGGTGCCCGCGGGCTGCTCCGACCAACGGAACGGCTCGCCCGAACGCCAGATGCTGTGCAGGATCGGGGACAGCTTCCTGGCAAGTGCCACGCGCGCCTTGCCTGGGCCGGACCGCTTCGCAATCGCCTGCGCCCAGTCCTTCAGGCGCGAAGCCCGCTTGACCCGCGTCAGGATCACGACGGCCGCTTCATACATCAACGTGCGGGCCAGCGTGTCGCCGCACCGGGATATCTTGCCGCTGCGGTCGACCTCGCCCGACTGATACTGCCGAGGTGTCAGTCCCATGTGCGCGCCGACCGATCGTGATCGGGCAAAGCGCGCCGGGTCCTCGACCGTGCTCACGTAAGCCAGCACGGACACGACCCCCTATCCCACGTCATGATGCCCATCTCGCTACGTCACTGAAAGACAAAGAGCTGCTGGTCTGGATTCGATGATGGCGGCCCTGCGCGGCGCATCGCGGCGCGTTCATCCAGCTGCCGCTCCTCGATGTTTCGTCGCTTGATCACCCAAGGCGCGCCTTTGCAGTATTGCGCGGCGGGGATGATGCCGGCGCGGATCTGACGAAGCACCGTCATGGGGCTGAGGCCGAGCAGTCTGGCCGCTTCAGGCAGCGTGACCTCGCCGCGCTCGGCCCACTCGCCGTCCACATAGACCGCGATGCCGTGCGTGTTGCGGAAGCTGCGCACACGCGACTGCGTCCACCCCTTCAGCCGGCCTGTTCGCTGGCCCGTCCGGTTGAGCATGCCGGCGATAGCCTTGTCGGGCATCAAGCGCGCACAGGCTCGGATCAGATCCACCGTTTCCGGCTCGACGGACCAACGCGTCCGGCCTCTCCGGTTCTTCTTCACCGTGAGGCGGGTGTGATCGCCCCCCTGCCAATGCAGCAAGAGCTGGATCTGATCATCCTCGACCCGCGCCACGACCTCGCGCAGCACGACACGGACGATGCGCTTGCGCGTGGCAGCGGTCGCCGCTGGGTGATGCCAGGCCGCCTCCAGATCGGCGCCCATCTGCAGCAGTCGCTTCCGCTCCTCTGCACCTAGGGCCGCCGGCTGCTGTCGGACCAGCTCTTCCAGCTCGCCCCCCAGCGCGCGCACGGTCGCGAGGGCAGCCTCCCACCGCCGCTCGAGCTCGCCCGCGACAAGACGATTGTCGGGATCGACCGCGTCGTACCCTCGGCGCGCCCGGGCTGCCTCGTATCGTGCCTGCTCGAGCGCCAGCTCGATCTGGCGCTGCTTCTCGCCGGTCTGCTGCTCGCAGTCCGTGATCGCGCGCACCGCCGCCTCGACGCCGAGCGGCTGCAGCAACCGCACGACCTCGGCTCCCACTGCCTCATCGACCCGCAGGGCGCCGAACGCGATGCAGGGGTCAGCGCCGGGGTTGTTGCGGACAGCGTCGCAGTTGTAGCGGCCGACGTCGCCCTTGGTGCCGTTGTAGCTCACGAGCAGCCTGCGCCCGCAATGACCGCAGCGCACGAGGCCGGCGAGCAACGCCTCTCCCTTGCGCACCGCGCCGCGCACCATCATGCCCTTGCCGTTGGCATTGTCGGCGATCAGCCGCTGGTTCCTCTCATACTCTGCCCAAGGCAGATATCCCTCGTGGTGGTCGAGCAGCAAGACCGCCCAATCCGAGCGAGCCTTGCGATGGCCGCGCAGCACGCGCTTGCGGCCGTCCTCGATCGTGGTCCGGCTGCCGGTCCGACCGAAGGCATACGCACCACCATATACGGGGTTGGTGAGCAGGTTGTTCACCGTCGTATAGACCGGCAGCTTCCACAATGGCCGCCGCTCCCCTGCCTGCTGGTGGTCGATGTAGGGCAACGCGATCCGGTCGGCGTGCAGCGATAAGAAGACCTGGCGGATGCTCTGCATCTCAGCGAACCGGGCGAACACCAGCCTGATCGCCTCGCGCACGCGCAGATCGGGATCCATCTCGATCTGGCCGCGGCCCGCTCTGACGTAACCAACAGCCACGATGGAGAAGAGCTCGCCGCGCCGTGCCTTCTGGCGCAACGCCTCCATCGAGCGGGCGCGCAGGAGCGAGAGTTCGAGTTCGCTCATCGTCCCTTTCATGCCCAGCAGCAAGCGGTCGTTCGGGTCTTGAGCGCTGTACGTGCCGTCCTCATCGACGAGCAACGTCCCGACCAGGCCGCAGAACTCGATCAGCGTGTGCCAGTCGCGTCCGTTGCGCGCCAGGCGTGACGCCTCAATGGCGAACACGGCACCGACGCGACCCTCACAGATCGCCGCGAGCAGCCGCTCGAAGCCCGGGCGGCTGACGCCCGACCCCGAGCGGCCGAGATCGTCGTCGATGACCGTCACATCCGTCCAGCCAAGAGCGCGGGCACGCTCGGCCAAGTCATACTGACGCCGCCGGCTCTCATGGTTGTTGGCGAGCTGGTCGGCGGTGGACTGCCGGACGTAGATGAACGCGCTGCGCGCGAGATGGTCAGGCGTGATCTTCATCGCTCGCCTCCATGACGCCGGCGGTGAGAGCCTGCGTCAGCAGCGCACTCACCAGCTCCAGCAGCTCCGTCCGCTGCTCGGCGGCTGCCATCGGCACCTGTGGGCGCTCGGGCGCGAAGAGGTCGGGATGGCGGTCCCTCGGTCGCGGGCGTGGCATGCTTGTCTCCTGCTCCTGGGCGACGGGAGTCGTCGCGCAGCAAGCTTTGACAGGCATCGAGCTCGAGACGGAGTTCACGCAGGCAGGCCAGCGGAAGGCGCGGGACCACCGTTAGCTTCATCGTTGCGGCCTGGTCCTCGGTCATCCAGATCGGCAGCTGCGCCAGCGTGCCGTCCGGCTGGCGGATGGTCAGCGCGACTTCGTCGCCATGGCGATAGCGTCCCGTGACCACGACCGCGTCCCCGCACCGGGGGTGGAACCCATAGCGGATGACCACCTCACCCGACCGATAGTGAGCATTATGAAGCTGCCTCGCCGATGCCCGGCACGCTCATCAGCAGGCGGCAGGTCGGGCTCGCCTTCGCCAACGCGCGCACCGCTTTGTCGAAAGCGGCAATCTGCTCGCGCAGCTGCCGCCAGGCCACCAGCATGGGCCGGACAATCGGCGCCAGGTCGTCGCGCTCGGTGAGCAAGGCCTCGACCCGCCGGTCGAACGGCAGGCCGCGCATCGCGCCGGGCAGCAGGCCGAACGTCTTGAGCATGCCACGGATGTGGTTCGACAACCGTGTCGTCATGCCGACGAGCTGCGCTCTGGCGCCGAGCAGAGCACGCGCCCGGTGGGCATCGAGCGACTTCACGTGCACCGACCGATACCACCCCGTGCGCACGATCTGCGCCAGCCCCTCCGCGTCGTTCTGGTCGGTCTTGTTGAGCTGCATCTTGAGGGCTGCGCGTGCGTGCCGGGC
>JAATGR010000215.1 GCA_015654575.1 Actinomycetales bacterium | reverse complement strand
GCAGCGGTGTTCACCCGCGAGGGACACCCGCAGTGGGCGCTGAGCCTGACCGGGGTGCAGTTCCGGTTCGGGCCGGAGCGCATCGCCGAGATGGGCCGCATCCTGCTCGCCCACGCCCACCAGCTGTCCACGCGCATCGCGACCGCCCGCTGATCCTCAAGGCGCCCAAGGCGCAACGACGACGAGTTCGCGATGCCAGCAATCGCCCGCGCGAGGTACCGGGGACACCCGCCCCGTCCTAACGTCGAAAGACCACCGTTCGACGACGAAAGGGAACCCCGCCATGCGCGAAGAGCGCTTCCGCGACTACATCCGACGCTTCAACGCCCAGGACGACACCGCCTTCGACGAATTCATCGCCCCGGACATGCACATGAAGAACGGAACGCTGGAGTTCACCGGCGTCGACGGCATGAAGCACCACTACAACGAGCTGATCTGGCCCGACTTCGTGGAGGAGCTCACCGTCCCCCGCTTCGTCTCCGACGACGGCCATGCCGCGATCCAGATGCACACGCACTTCACCGCGAAGTACGACGCTGCGGACTCGCTCTTCGGTTCTGTGCACAAGGGCGAGACCTTCGACTTCGACGGCGTGATCATGTACGACATCGACGCCTCCGGCCGATTCAACGACATCCTCGTCGCGTACAACTCCTTCGTGCACACCGACCTGGACGGCAACCGCCGCGACCTCGGCATCCCGCACTGAGGGGGTTCAGAGGGCCGCCCCGGTTCTGAGGAGTTATCCGGGTCTGCGGAGTTAATCCGGGTCTGAGGGCTGGACCGCCGCTGCGGGTCGATCCGGTTCTGAGGAGATCGAGGATCTTGAGGAGCCGCCCCAGGATCTCCCCCTCGACATCGCGAATCCCCTCAACATCGCGAATCCCCTCACCGCCGAAGCCCCCCTCACCACCGCGAATCCCCTCACCACCGAAGACCCCCACGAGATCACGAGCGGGCGGATGCCGACCGCGGCGAGCTCCGCGGATCGGTCAGTCGTCTTCGTCGTCGCCGAACTCGACGAGCTCTGCGGCGGCGCGCAGCTCGCCGACCAGCCACTGCAGCGCCGCGTCGTCCGATTTTGACGGATGCCAGTGCGCGACCTCGACGAGGACGCTCGGCGCGATGGGCGTCGAGGCGATCGCCAGTCCGAGGGATGCGGCATAGCGGTTGGCGGTGCGCTCCGGCGCCCACCCGACCCAGGGCGTGCCCGCCACCGTGAACGGCACCGGCAGGAAGCCCTGCACCGTCGCCGCCACCTGCGGCACGATGCCGGCGACGCTGAGCATGTCGTCGATGTGGGTGGAGGCGTGCGGGCCGAACACCGAGCGCACATGCCGCAGCCGACTGAGCGCCGTGAGCGACAGCGTCCCGTCGACGAGCGCGGGGTTGCTCGCGTCCACCACGCACACGAAACGGTCCGAGAACAGCGAAGCCCGCTTGCCCGGCACCCCTCTTCCCGCGCCCGCGATCGTGACGTCGGTGCGCAGCAGATCGACCGGGGAGACTACGGCGTCCACCGGAAGTCCGGAGAAGGCGACCCTAGTGTGGGGAGCATCGCGCTGCAGCACGTGCAGCAGCGGGCTCGTCAGCTCGGAGAGCACGTAGTCGGATGCCGCCACCAGGAACGTGCGGGAGCTGGTCGCCGGGTCGAACTCCGGCAGCACGTCGAAGGTGCGCGCCACCTCGCTCATCGACTCGGCGATGATCGGGATGAGCGAGGTGGCCCGGTTCGTCAGCACGAAACCGCGTCCCTCACGCTCCAGCAGCGGATCGTCGAAGATCTCGCGCAGACGGGTGAGAGCTCCGCTCACGGCCGGCTGGGTCATCCCGACCCGCTCCCCCGCCCGGGTGAGGTTGCGCTCGGCGAGCAGGGCGTCGAGGACGACGACCAGGTTGAAGTCGAGCTTGCGGAGATCGGTCACTGCATCGTTCCGAGAAGGTCAGGGGTCGCGGGCGCCTCACATCCTAGACACGCCCGCTATGACGGTGCGCGACGCGACCGGCCGTCGCCGGCGGGCGCCCCCGCACCGCGGTGTCAGCCGCGCCTCTTGTTGCGGCCCAGGTAGGTCGACAGTGCGACGGCGGCCAGCAGCGCAATGCCGTTGAACACGTTCGAGGCCCAGCCGCTGGCTCCCGAGAGCGCCAGACCGCTGACCGAGACCGACACGAAGATCGCGCCGATGATCGTTCCCCAGACGTTGAAGAACCCCGGCCGGATCGTGGTCGCACCCAGGAATACCGCGGCCAGCGCGGGGAACAGGATCGTCCCGCCGTCGGAAGCCGTCGCACTGCCCACACGGGCGAGCTGCAGAACGCCGGCTCCGCCGGCGATGAAGCCGGCCACGATGAAGCTCCACCACACGTTCTTCGACACCGGCAGGCCCACAAGCCGCGCCGCTGTGGCGTTGGATCCGATGGCGTACAACGAGCGCCCGAAGGGCGTGTGCGTGAAGAAGTACCACGCGACGAGCGCCACCAGCAGGGTGATGTAGAACACGAGGGGGATGCCGAGCAGCCTCGTCGACCCGAACTTGGTGATCGCCGGATCGATGTCGCTGACGAAGGTGCGCCCGCCGGTGAACCAGGTCATCAGGCCCGCCAGCAGCATCGACATGCCGAGCGTCGTGACGAACGGACTCATGTTCAGCTTGGTGACGAAGTAGCCGTTGACGACGCCGACGAGCGTGCCGAGCACGAGCGCAACCACGATCGACAACCACAGCGGCAACCCGTACAGCGACATGAGGCCGGCGGTCATCACCTGGGTCATCGCGGCGTTGGCGCCCAACGAGAAGTCGAAGTACCCGGAGATCAACGGGAACAGCGCGGCTATCGAGACGAGCGCGACGACGGCTTGGCTGCCGAGGATCACGTTCAGGTTGTTGATCGTAGGGAAGGACGCCGACGACAGCGGGAAGAACGCGAAGAACGCGTAGACGAGGATCGTCAGCAGCGGCAGCGCGTAGTTCTCCAGCAGCCGCAGCGCGGTGGGCCTGCGCGCGACGGGGATGGAGACGGTCGCCGACGTCGGCGCGTTCGTGGTGTCGGTCATGAGTTCTGCTCCGTGGGGGCGTCGATGATCTTCTTCTCGCGCAGCACCAGACTGGTCAGTCCGTCGACGTCGAGGGTTCCGGCGGGGACCTCGTCCGAGATCTTGCCGCGGCTGAGCACGAGGGTCCGGTCGCACAGGGCGTGGATCTCGGCGAGGTCGCTGGAGGCGACCAGGACCGCGCAGCCGTCGGCGGCGGCACGGCGGATGCTGGCGTAGATGTCGGCGCGGCTCATCACGTCGACGCCCTGGGTGGGTTCATCCAGCAGCAGCACCTTGGGCGTGCGCTGCATCCAGCGCGCCAGCACGACCTTCTGCTGGTTGCCGCCCGACATCGAGGAGTACAGCGCATCGGGGCCGGCAACCTTGACCCCGAACTGGCTGATCAGCTCGCGCGCGTGCTCGCGTTCGCGCCCGCGCGGCATGACGCCCTTCGTCCAGTTCTCGGACAGCGTGGCGACGGCGAGGTTCTCGATCACGCTCTGGTCCATGAAGGATGCCTCGTGCACCCGATCCTCGGGGACGAGCGCGACACCGGCGTCCATCGCGTCTCCGACGTGTGCCGGCGCGTAGTCGACACCGTCGAGCGTCATGGATCCGCTGTCCGGCAGATGCTCGCCGAAGATCGTCTTCAGGACGCTGGAGCGTCCCGAGCCGACGAGTCCCGTCAGCCCCAGGATCTCACCGCGGTGCAGCGTGAAGTCGATGCCGCGCACCGGTCCGCTGCGCAGCGCCGAGACGGTGAGCACCGGGGTGCGATCGATGTGCGCGACGTCGCCGGTCGGACGCAGCGCCTGCACCGCACGACCCGCCATGATCTCGATCAGCCGATCTTCCGTGGGCGTCTCACCGACGAGGGTGCCCACGACACGGCCGTCGCGGTAGACGGTGAAGTCGTCGGAGACCGCGAGCACCTCGCGCAGCCGGTGGCTGACGATGAGCACGGTCTGGCCGAGCTCGGCCCGACGTCTGACGCGTTCGAGGAGCAGCTCCGACTCGTGCGCCGCCAGACGCGCGGTCGGCTCGTCGAGCACGAGGATCTGCTCCTGTGCGTCGTCCTGATCCTGCAGGGCGCGAGCAATGGCGATCATCGTCTGATCCGAGGGCCGCAGCTCGCGCACGGGGGTGCGCGGGTCCACGGCGAGCTCGTACTCGGCGAGCAGCCGCGAAACCTTCGTGCGCAGGCCGCGCCAGTCGATGCCGGGACCGCGTCGCGGATACCCGTTGTCCAGGGCGAAGTTCTCCTCGATCGAGAGGTCGTCGAAGAGGCCGAGATCCTGGTGCACGAAGCGGAGGCCGGCGTCCTGGGCGGTGGCGGGCGAGTAGCCGTTCAGGTCGAGGGCGCGGCCGAAGATCCGCAGCTCACCACCGTCGGCGGGGTAGACCCCGGCGAGGATCTTGATGGTCGTGGACTTCCCGGATCCGTTCCCGCCCAGCAGGGCGTGCACGGTGCCGCGGCGCACGCGCAGCGAGGCGTCGTTGAGGGCGCGGGTACCGGCGAAGTCCTTGTCGAGGTGCTGGACGTCCAGCGCGAAGTCGGCGGTCGACGCGCCGGACGCGGCGGGGGTGCGCCCCGCCGCGTCCGGGTTCGACGACCCGTCGGTCACTTGCCCCACGATGCCAGGAACGTGGACTTCCAGTCGATGGCGCCGTCATAGGCGCCCGACTCCGACAGGTTGTGATCGGCATCGACGGCCTGCACCGTCTCGCCGACGTAGATCGGGTCCTCGCCAGCGAGGACGCGGATCGCGGTGTCGACCGATCCCCACGCCTGCCAGTCCTGCGCGTCGCCGATGGTCGCCGTGATGCCCGGCTGGCCTTCGCGGATCATGTCGAGCGCCGCCTCCGAGCCGAAGTTGCCGACGACGACGAGCTTGTCGGCGAGGCCCGCCTGGTTGATCGCCGCCGCCAGGCCGTTGACCAGGTACGCGTCGGTCGGGACGATCAGCGCGTTGGCATCCGGGTTGGCGAGCAGGGCGCTCGTGACCTTCTGGATGAAGGATCCGTCCGCGCTCTCCGGATCGGACACGTCGACCTGTGCCAGCACCTCGCCGCCGCCGAGGGCGTCGAGCTCGGAGTTGAACGAGTCGGTGATCAACTTTCCCCAGCTCTGGGAGGTCATATTGATGACGACGGCCTTCACGTCACCGTTGGTCTTGCCGTAGACGTAGTCGGCCTGCAGCGTGCCGAAGGCGCCGAACGTACCGTAGTCGGTCGGCTGGTCATCGGCGGGCAGCCACAGTCGCTCCGAATCCCACACCGGTGTGTCGCAGTCGTCCGTGCCACCGCCCCCGATGATCGTGACACCGGCCGCCTTGGCCTCCTGGAACGCCGCGGCTGCCGCGCTGCAGCTGATGCCGATCGGCACGAGCACGTCGGCGCCGGCCGCGGTCGCCTGGCGGATCGCGGTCGCGAACCCGTCGGGGCTGAGCTTGCCGTCGACGATGGTCGCGTTCCACCCCGCCGCCTCCGCTGCCTCGACCATCGCCTCGGCCGGGGCGTGACAGGTCGCATTCGACTCGCCGCACGACATGACGTAGAAGTTCAGGCCGTCTTCGGGAGTGACCGGGGTGAGGTCCTCGAGTTCGGAGCCGTAGCCGGTGTAGGCGGTCTCGAGAGCCGCCTGCGCTGCGGCGCTGAGGGTGCTGGTGTCGGTGGACGAGCTCTCGTCCCCGGTGGTACAGGCGCTGAGCGCGATGGCGAGCGTGACCATGACGGCCCCGATCGCGATCTTGCGATGTGATCTCACTGGACACTCCTGCTGTGTCGGGAGGCGAGGAGTATGCGGTGCGGCTCCATCGCCTCATTCGGGCGCTGGCCACGATGCCAGCTCGTTCATCACATCAGGATCGGCCACACCGGGGAACATCCGGTGGGCGATGACTGTCATCGCCGGTCACGATGACGCACCGCGGTGGGCGGGCGTGAGTCCGTCGTCCTCAGACCCTGCTCTCCCCGCCGTCCACCAGCAGCGTCTGGCCGGAGATGAACCCCGCGTCCTCGGAGGCGAGGAAGGCCACCGCTGCGGCGATGTCGTCCGGCTCGCCGGTGCGCGGCACCGCCTGCCGGCTGCGCACCAGGGCGAAGTGCTCCTCGGGGAGGTCACGGCGGGCGTTCTCGGTGCCGGTCAGCCCGGGGGCGACGGCGTTGACGGTGATGCCGTGGGATCCGAGCTCGGTCGAAAGGCCCCGCACCAGGCCGGTGAGCGCGCCCTTGCTCGCGATGTAGTGCACCATCCCCGGCGGCGGCGCGAAGTAGCTGGACGAGGTGATGACCACGATCCGGCCCCACCCCGCGTCCCGCATGCCCGGCAGGGTCGCGCGGACGAGATGGAATGCCCCGTCGACGTTGACCCGGAATGTACGGTCCCAGTCGGCGGGGTCGAGGGCGGCGAAGGGCGCGACCTTCTGGAATGCGGCGCAGTGCACGAGAACGGTCGGCGCGCCGAGGATGTCGGTGACCTCGTCGAGCGCCGAGGCCACGGCGTCGGCGTCCGAGATGTCGCAGCGCACGTCCCACACGCCGTCGCGCGGGACCGCGGGGTCTGTGACATCGATGCTCGCGACGGACAGTCCCGCCTCATGCAGACGCGCGACGATGGCGGCACCGATCCCCCGGGCGCCGCCGGTGACGACGGCAGTACGAACGGTCATAGCGCCTCCTCTGCGGACGACGGACTCAGTCGGAGGCGACTGTGCCGCCGTCGATGATGATGGTCTGCCCGCTGACGAACGCGCCGCCGGGGGAGGCCAGCCAGACGACGGCTGCCGCGACCTCGGCGGGGGTGCCGAAGCGCCGCAACGGGGTCTTCGCCAGGCGCACCTCGGCGGCCTGCGGATCGGCGGTGATGGGTCGGGCGAACTCGGTCGCGATGACGCCGGGCGCCAGGGCGTTCGCGCGGATGCCGCGCGGCCCCCACTGCACGGCGATGTTCCGCGCGAGCTGGGCGTTGGCGGCCTTCGTGACGCCGTAGCCGCCGATCACCCGGTTGCCGCGCAGGGCCGACAGGCTCGACATGACCAGGAACAGACCGCCGCCGGCATCCGCCATGTGCGGCAGGACGAGGTCCGCGAGCAGTGTCACCGATCGGACGTGCAGCCGGTACATCGCGTCGAGTCGTTCGAGGGCGTCGGGGGCACCCGGCTCGTCGAGGGCAGCGCCGGCGTTCGCGAACACGGTGTCGATGCGCCCCCAGCGGGCGAGCGTGTCATCGACCAGCGCCCCCAGCTGTGCGTCGTCGGTGATGTCGCAGACCACGCCGACTGCCTCGTGGCCGAGGGCGCGGATCTCCGCCGCCGCCTGCTCCGGCGATGGCTCGGCGAGCCCGGCGATCATGACGCGGGCGCCGGCCGCGGCGAGCGCCTCCGCACAGGCGCGACCGATCCCGCCTGCGCCGCCGGTGACGATCGCCACCTGACCGGCGCAAGAGAACAGCTTCTGCGGGCTCAGCGCACTCACTCGTCAGCCAGCTCCCAGTGGTTCACGTTGACCGTCGAGGGATCCTTCGCGAGGTAGCGGTGGAACCGTCCCTCCGGATCGCGGTCGGCGATGATCTGCTGGAGCCTGGCCCAGTTCGCCGGTTGCATGAACGCCAGCTGCCGGTTGGTCATGTCGGAGTCGCCGAGGTACTGGCCGGCGGTGACGGGCTGCGCGTGCGCGAAGACCTCGTTCACCCAGGCGCGGTTGCGGTCGTACTCCGCCGGGTCCTCGTACACCGTGTACGCGGCGACGTAGGCGTCGGTGTGTAGCGAGAAGGCCATGTCCTGCAGGTCGCGGCGGGGAGCGTTGCTCATCCAGATCGCGAAGCCCCGATCGGTCGGGTTGGTAGTGAACAGCGGACGGATGCCGTCGACCATCGAAGCGATGCCTTCGGCGGTGTTCTCGCCGTCGATCCACGCGTTGTCGCAGATGTACTGCCAGTGCTCCGGGTTGTTGCGCAACTGCTCCTCCCGCTGCTCGGCGAGGGTCGAAGGGGCGGCATGCTTGACGAACACGGCACGGTCGATGGCGGGGCTCGTGCGGAACTCGGCGAGTGAGGCCTGCGCGTGCGCGAGGTCGTCGCCGAACGCGAGACCGGTCACCAGGAACAGGCGACGCTCGCCGCCTTCCGGGGCCGCGACGGGGACCGAGACGCAGACGATCTCGACGTTGTCGGGGATGCGGTGATGCGCCTGGTACATCCAGGTCATGACCTCGGTGAAGTCCTCGAGCTCGTAGCCGTGCACCGTGTGGGCGAGGGCGCCGAACGCGGGTCGGGTGGACAGATGGAAGCGCACCACGATGCCGGGGAAGGTCGGGCCCGCGCCCCGCGCAGCCCAGTAGAGGTCGCTGTTCTGGTCCGCATCCGCGTGCACCAGCTCACCGTCGGCGGTGACGACGTCGACCGCGACGACCGATTCCGCCGCCCAGCCCCAGCCGCGCTGGTTCCAGCCCTGCCCTCCCTGCAGCAGGAAGCCGCCGATGCCGACCGTGGGGCAGTGGCCGCCGTTGAAGAACCGACCACGCTCCTCCAGGAACGGCACGAGCGCCTCGCCGCCCTTGGTCGCGGGACCAGCGCTCACGATGTGCGTTGTCTCATCGTAGGAGATGTCGGTGAGGGCGCCGAGATCGAGGAGCAGACCGCCGTCGCGGACGCTCCACCCGGCCCAGGCGTGACCGCCGGAGCGCACCGCCACGGTCCACCCGTTCTCGTTCGCGAGCCGCACGCCCCGCTGCACGTCGTCGACGCTCGCCGCGATCAGCACCGCATCGGGCTGACGGTCGGGGCGGCGGCCATTGAAGATGCGACCGACGCGCGCGTCGTCCCAGTCGGCGTCGGTGGGCAGCACCAGGCGACCGTCGAAGGTCAGGGTGGCGGTGTCAGAAGTCATCGTCGAGCTCCGTCGTTCTCATCGGGTCACGGCATCGTGAGGGCAGGGGACCATGCCCACCCGGTATCGACAGTAGGGAGGGGACGGCCCCCGATGAACGCCGGTTTGGGCATACCTGCTATCACGGGCGGCGTTTCGCTGGGCATCGCCCTGGTTGAATGTGAGAGTGCGAGAGCCGCTTCAGCCACGGAGCAGGGATAGCAATAGGACGTCATTCGCCGAAGGAAGACGCGAACACGCACACGCGTCGTCATCGGAATGGGCATCTGCCCGTTGGCTCAGAGCGACCAGGACTCACGAGGGAAGACGGCCGCCGGAAGGGGGAACCGGTGACGAGGTCGACCCGCTCAGCCCTCGGACAGCTGGAGCGCCAGATAGATGTCGACCCGGTCATCCATCTGGTTAAGGCTGCGCCCGGTGAGCTCTTCCACCCGCGCGATGCGGTATCGCAGCGTGTTCGTGTGGAGATGCAGCTGCCGCGCGGACTCCTGCCACGCGCCCGAGTTCGCCAGGAACACCCGCAACGTAGAGATGAGCTCCGCCCCGTGCCGTGTGTCGTACTCCCGTAACGGCCTCAACACGTCACGGGCAAAACCGGCACTAGCAGAGTCCGACAGCTGCGCGAACAAGGCTCGATAGGTGTGGATCTCGCTCGTGGTGGCGACAGCAACCGGCGCCCCGCTCTCCAGCTGCGCGAGTCGGCTCTGCGCGCTCTCGTAGGCGGTCGCGAGCTGCCCGACTCCCGAACGCGCGTCGCTCGCGCCGACGCGCAACTGCCGACCGTTCAGAAGGGGGAGCCACTCCTCAGCCCATCGGGGAAGCGTTTCTTCTTCGAGCGCGGAAGTCTTGCCGTTCGCAAGGAGCACCGCCTGGTGCCCGACGACGGCTCCCACGACGCGCACACCGTCCTCAGCCAGCATCCGGTGCACCATGTCGAGCACCGTGCCGGGCGGGAAACGCTGATCAGCCACCTCGGCCACGACCACGATCGTCGGATGCTGCGGCTCCAGGCCTTCCAACCGCATCCGCGCTGAGATCTCGCCCGGGGACACGGAGTCGCCGGCGAGCACCCGCACAAGGTCCGATACGTGCGTATTGCCGTGTTCGCGCCACCGATCAGCGAACTCGAGGTCGATCCGCAGCGCGCCCACGAGGCTGTCCATAACGATCGGCAGATCACGGACGAGCCGCCGTTGGTCTCCCGCGCAGACGAGAGAGCCGAGCGGGTGACCATCGGCGGCGCCGACCGGCCAGCATGTGTACTTCTCGGGGGCCTGCCCTGCCGACTCGGCCTGCGCGGTGCGAGCGACGAGCACGACCCCGTCTCCCGGGCCGTGCTCCAGCATGGCGTTCCACACGAACCCCAGCTGCTCGCGGTCGGGCGCGTCACCTGATACGGCACGCAGCGTGCCGAGAGCGTCGATGAGCCAGCATGAGACGGCGAAGCCGGCCCGGAACTCCGACAGCAGCGCCTGGGGCCCCTCCCCCCGGGCCTGCACCTCGGCCAGGCGTCGACTGAAGTCCAGCGCCCGCTGAGCAAGCCCCTCGCCCGGGCCAGCCACGCCGAGCGCGACCGCATCCACCACCTGTTTGAAGGAGACGCGGTCGGAGATGGTGAGCAGAGTGAGCCGTTCGCGACGGCAGACCTCCAGCAGAACGTCGGGGAGATGCCCTATCTGCACGAGACCGACCACGAGCGCAGCAACCTGTTGGCGCACCAGCGCTGCGACGAATCTTTCGATCGCCTCGGGACCGGTCAGCCACATTCCGCTGGTGAGCACGACGTCGCCCACCGACAGGAACCGAGACGGATCGGGCAGATCCGTGATGTAGGCACTGGTGACGTCCCGATCGATCTGTTCCGGCTCGGCTGCGACCACAGTGAGGTGCAACTGCTCGGTATGGATCAGGTCACGCAGATTCATGGGGCTCCCGTCGGGTGCGTCCTTCCAGTCTGCTCCCCCCGCTGGTCGCGGCGCCCGGGGCAGGCCTCGCCCGGACCACGGCGAAACGGTCATGTAACACCGCCGAAACCGACTCGTCCGGTGCGCCGGTGAACGCCACGGCGTCTCGGGCCGATTTCGGACGTGCGCACATGGCGGCGGCCACCGGACAGCTGTTGGCTAAAAAAGTGCCTCCGACCTGTCCGGAGAGGCGCCCGACACCCAGGAGAAGCCCATGAAGCCCTCGTCCCCCGCCCGCCGCCGGTGGGCCCTCGCCGCAACGACGCTCGTCGCCGGTTCCCTCGCGCTCGCTGGCTGCTCCGGCAGTGCCTCCTCCGATTCCAGCGATGGCACCGTCTCGATGAGTCTCGCCACGTCCTGGATTCCGATGGTCCAGTTCGCCGGAACCTACGAGGCTGACAGCAACGGCTATTACGCCGACGAAGGCCTCGATGTGACGATCATCGCTGGCGGATCAGAGGTCGACCCGACCGCCACTGTCGCCGCAGGAGATGCCGAAATCGGCATGTCCAACGCGGATGCCGTCGCACGGGCGAACGAGTCTGGCGCGGATTTGGTCATCTTCGCCGCGGCGTTCCAGAAAAGTCCGCTGGGCATCCTGTCCACGTCGGAGGATCCGCTGACCACACCCGAGGATCTCGTCGGCAAGACGATCGGGGTTCCCTCCGGTGATGAGGCCATCCATCAGACGCTGCTGGAAACCAACGGCATCGATGAGTCCTCCGTCACCAGCGTGCCCGTCAGCTTCGACATCGCGCCGCTGACCAGCGGCGAGGTCGACGGTCAGTACGCGTTCTACACCGAGCAGGCCGTCGCCCTCGAGCAGACCGGCGATCCCGGCGCGTTCCTCTTCCTCGCCGACTACGGTCAGGACGTCTACGCGAACGTGTACTACGCCACCCGGGACACCGTCGAGAACAACCCTGAGCTCATCGAGAACTTCCTGCGCGCCGAGATCAAGGGTTGGCAGGATGCGGTCGCCGATCCGGCCGGAGCCGCCGACCTCGCCGTGAACGTCTACGGCAAGGACACCGGCCTTGACATCGAGGAGCAGACCCTCTCGATGCAGCGCCAGATCGAGCTGCTCTCCACCGACGAGACCGAGGAGTACGGCCTGCTTTATCTGACGGACGACGGCATCCAGCGCAACATCGACAGCATCACAGGCCTCGGCATCACGGCTGACGAAAGTCTCTTCGACGCGTCCTTCCTCGAAGACGTTTATGACGGGTCGTCGAGCCTGTGATCTCCGCGACGTCCTCTGGTGCGATGACCGAGCCCACCGGCTTCGCGTTCGACTCCCTCGGCAAGATCTATCGAGGGCGACGTTCCACGGTCACCGCGCTGGAGGACGTCACCGTGTCCATGTCTCGGGGGTCCTTCACCGTGCTGCTCGGTCCGTCCGGCTGCGGCAAGTCGACGATCCTCCGAATGGTCGCCGACCTGGAGTCCCCGACATCGGGAGGGATCCTCATCGGCGGGCAGTCGCCTCGCGAGGCGCGAAAGGCGCACCGCGTCGGCCTGGCACTGCAGGATGCATCACTGCTGCCATGGCGCACCGTACGCGACAACATCCGCCTCCCCGCACAGGTCATGCACATCGCGCTGCCGGCCGGTCGCGTAGACGAGCTGATCGAGCTGGTGGGGCTGCAGGACTTCGCCGATGCACGCCCCGCACAACTGTCAGGGGGAATGCGCCAGCGAGTGGCGATCGCACGCGCCCTGGTCACGGACCCCGCCGTACTACTGATGGACGAGCCCTTCGGCGCCCTCGACGAGATCACCCGCGAACGGTTGAACATCGAGTTGCAGACGGCGTGGAGTCGTTCCGGCGCCACTGCTCTGCTGGTGACCCACTCGATACCCGAAGCGGTCTTTCTCGCCGATCGCGTCCTCGTGATGTCGCCCCGCCCCGGCCGCGTGGTGGCCGACGTCACGATCGACATCGAGCGCCCCCGCACGCCGGAGACCATGCGTACCCCGGAATTCCATCGCGTGTGCGACGAGCTCAGCACACTGCTGCATGCAGGGATGGTAGCCGAATGAGCGTGGCGAACGACCGAGGCCGGCTCGGTCTGGGACCGGCACATGTCGTCCCCATCGTCAGCGCGCTCGTGCTGCTGGCGGTCTGGCAGATCGCGGCGTCCGCCGGACTCGAGCAGGCACGCGTGCTCGCCTCGCCGTCGTCGATCGTTCAGGGCATGATCGAAGACGCGGGCCTGTATGCGAACGCCGCGGCGCAGACGGCGTGGGTCGCCATCCGCGGCTGGTTCTTCGGCAACCTCGTCGCGGTCGTCCTGGCTCTGCTCTTCGTGCATTTCGCCGCGGTCGAGAATCTGCTCCTCAAGCTGGCCGTGACCCTCTTCTGCCTACCGGTCGTAGCGCTGATGCCGATCCTGCAACTCACCTTCGAACCCGACACCGCGCGCGTCGTCCTGGCGGGACTGTCCGTCTTCTTCACGACCCTCGTCGCCACCGTCCTCGGTCTGCGATCCGCCGACCGTGGATCCCTCACCCTCATCCGAGCCTGGGGCGGCGGCGAGGCCACGGCGACCTGGCGGGTGAGGTTGCGCTCCTGTCTCCCGTCACTGATCGGCGGCCTGCAAATCGCGGCGCCAGCCGCGGTGCTGGGCGCCATTTTCGGGGAGTTCCTCGGCGGGACGACCGGCCTGGGCATCATCCTCATCAACGGAATGGGATCGCTCGACCCGACCAGGGTCTGGTCAGTCGCGGTTCTGGCGACGGTCCTCGCGGCCGTGCCATATGCGCTCCTCGCATTCCTCGGCCGGATCGTGAACGGGTGGTCGGCGGGTCTCACCCCGCAGCCACCGGTCACGGCCACCCCCGCACGCCCTTTCTGGGCACGTGCGCTCATCGCCGCCGCATGGTCCGTCGGATCGGTCGCCATCGTGATCGGTTTCTGGTTCGCATACCTTCGCGTCTTCGATGTCTCCCCCTATGTCGGCAAGTCCCCCCTGGACGTGCTCGGGTACATCACCGACCCAGAGGAGGGTGCAGAACGTCTCACCAGCTTGCTGAATGCGCTGGGCACGACCCTGGTCCACTCCGGCATCGGCTACGCCGCGGGCCTTGCCGCGGGAACGGCGATCGCCGCGCTGTTCCTGCGCGCCCCCGCCGCGGAGTGGGCATTCAGTCCGATCATGATCGCGCTCCGCAGCGTGCCCCTGGTCGTCATGACTCCGTTGTTGATCCTCCTCTTCGGGCGAGGTCTGAGCGGAGTTGTCGTCATCACGACGATCGTCACCTTCTTCCCCACGTTGGCGACGATGCTCGCGGCACTGCGGCGCACCCCCGTCGACGCGCTCGTCCTGCTGCGCAGCTATGACGCATCCTTTGCCGTCACACTGTGGCGGGTGCACCTTCCCTTCGCGCTGCCGTCGCTTTTCGCCGCCGCGAGGATCGCGGCACCGACCGCGGTGCTGGCGGCGACCCTCGCCGAGTGGCTGGCAACCGGGGACGGCCTCGGCAGCCTGATCGCGACGTCGCGCTCGCATTCGGACTATGTCGGGCTGTGGGCGGGCGCCGCACTGCTGACAGCAGCATCCCTCATCGCATACAGCGTCGTCACGGCGCTGGAGCGTCTCGTGCTCGCACGGTTTTCGCCCGCCGAATAACTCGCGCGCAGGAGACGAGGAGACGAAGCCGCTCGCTCAGCCCACGATGCGGGCCAGGTTCGCGCGCATCGCCGCGGCCAGGGACTCTGGCTGGACGCCCCGCAGCCGAGCCAGCCGCGCCGCCACCGCGGGAAGGACGGAAGGAAAGAGGATGTCCGCACCGGGGTCCTCCAATTGCGGACCGTCCGTCTCCAGCAGCAACGCGTCGGCCGGAACCCACCGCAGGAACTCGGCCCGCCCGGGATCGCCGACCATCATCGGGTTCACGCTGAACAGCATGCCTGCATCGACGATGCGGCGCGCGATCTGAAGGTCACCTTTGAACCAATGAAAGACCGCAGCCCCCGGTCGCGCCGCGAAAACCATCTCAGCGCAGCGGTGCTCCGCCTCTCGGGCGTGCAACGACAAGATCTTCTCTCCGACACCGTGTGCGAGCAACGTCTCCAGCAACAGTTCCTGGCTATGCAGCGATGGCCCCCCGAGCACGCGCGGCATCCATCCGTCCAGACCGATCTCGGACAGCCAGCGGGCGTTCGCGGCTTCCACCGCGAAGATCGCGAGTTCGTCGGCTCGCGCAGGCAGCTCCGCATGCATCGGATGGAACCCGAGTCCCATCACGGGAGTCGCGCAGTCGCGCAGCCGACGGTATTCACTCGGCAGCACAGTCGATCCGTACACGGCGACGGACGCGGCCGCGGCTCCCGCCAGCATCGCCTCCGGATCCGGATACTCGGAAACATGGCAGTGGACATCCGTCCACACAGGAGCGGTCACGCCTCCTCCTCGAAATGCACGCACCCGATGCCGAACTCGGCGCTGGGCTCGAGCCGCAGTTGCGGGGACACGATCTCCTGGACCACCATCTCCATCGTGTAGTGCGTCTCCGCCGAGAGCACGTGCCCGGCGTAGGCAACTCCGCCTTGAGCCTTTGCTCCCGCCGCGACGTGCAGATGCACCCGAGGATGACCGTCGACAGTGACGATCGATCCGGCTCCGATCCCCTCGAGGTAGGCCACTTCGACCTCCTCCGGCAGCGGGGGCTCGGGATCGTCCACCGGTTCAGTAGTCGCGATGAGGCGTACGCTGCGCAGTGCACCGAAGAACATGTCGACCGTTGCAGCGGTCACGCCGATGCGCTCCGCCCACGCGGTCACGCTCGAGAGCATCTCCTCGCCGGGCTCGAGCACCAGCATCCACCGTCTCCCGGTGGCGATCACCGCCTCCCGCATCGTCAGGCCGCCGCCTGCGCCGCATCGACGTCGGCGACCCAGGCCTCGACGCGCTCGGCCGCCGCGAAGCTCGATCGGAAGCTGTTGATCGCCAACTGCGCCGTCGCGGCCTGGCCCAACTGCAGTGCCTCGCAGACGCGAGCAAGGTTGTCGTCGATGTAGCCGCCGAAGTAGGCCGGGTCGTCGCTGTGGACGCTGACGCGCAGGCCTTCCTCCAACATCACCGGAAGCGGATGGTCCGCGAGTCTGGGCGGCGCGGTACGAAGCGCCAGGTTCGACAGCGGGCACACCGTCAGCGGGATCTGCTGGTCCCGCAGGCGGTGCACCAGATCGGGGTCCTCCAGCGCACGGTTGCCGTGGTCGATGCGCTCGACCCCGAGGATATCCAGCGCCTCCCACACGTACTCGGGGCCACCCTCCTCACCCGCGTGGGCGACGCGGCGGAGCCCCTCCGCGGCGGCGCGCGCATACACGTCCACGAACAACGACGGCGGATAGCCGACCTCAGCGGAATCCAGACCCACGCCGATGAAGCGGTCACGGAAAGGCAGCGCGGCCTCCAGGGCGAGCATGGCCTTGTCGGGTCCGCTGTCGCGTAGGAAGCACATGATCAGCTCGGCCGACATCCCGTCACGGCGCGCATCGGACAGCGCCGACCCGAGACCGTCGAACAGTGCGTCGATCGGCACCCCCCGGGCCGTGTGCGCCTGCGGGTCGAAGAAGATCTCAGCGTGACGGACTCCAGCCCGAGCCGCACGGCGCAGGTAACCGGACCCGAGATCGTAGAAGTCCTCTGCGGTGCGCAGCACGCCGATGTTGTCGTAGTACACGTCGAGGAAGTCCGTCAGCCGGTCGAACGCGTATCTTTCGCGGAGCACGTCGGGATCGTAGCTGGGCAGCCGTATCCCGTTGCGCTGCGCGATCCGCACCAGCAGCTCAGGTTCCAGCGTGCCCTCGATGTGGACGTGCAATTCGGCGAGGGGCAGCATGTTCCGAGCAAACCACGCACGACGGGCGGGCTGCTTCGGAGGATCCACCGAGAATCGAGCGGGAGACGGGGGCGACACGTGTACGGATCGCCAGTGTCCGGACGGGGGGTGACCCGTCCGAAACGTGCCGTTAACGGCCCCGGGGAGAATGACTCAGCAGGACCCCGCGCGTCCGGAGGGAGTTGGGGCGATCACACATGTTCTCGAGCGCCCCGACCGGCTGTACTTGTCGGGTGATGGATGATCAGACGGATCGCACGAGCGGCCGGACGGTGGATCTGATCCTGCGAGGCGGACTCGTACTCGACGGCTTTGGCGCACCCGCAACGGCGGGGGACGTCGCAATCGATGGCGACCGAGTCGTGGCGGTCGGCGCGCGGGTACCGTTGCGCGGACGCCGTGAGATCGACGTCGACGGCTTGTTCGTCGCGCCCGGGTTCATCGACCCGCACACCCATTCGGACGTGGTCCCTCTAATGTCGGAGCCTCAGCCGTTCAAGCTGTTCCAGGGCGTCACTACTGAGATCGTCGGCAACTGCGGGAACTCAGCGGCACCCCTGGTGGACGAACGCGCCGTCGACGTACACCGACCGATCTCGAGTACCGCCAAAGCGGGAGTCGGATCATGCCCGCGCACGTTCGCCGAATATCTCGACCAGATCGAGACAGCGGGTCCGACGAACCACATCGCATCCCTCGTCGGACACCACACCCTCCGCATGAGCGCCAACGGGATGGAGCGCGATCTGACCCACGGCGCGCTGAAGCGAATGGAGCAGCTCGCGGAGGATGCTTTCGCCACTGGCGCGTTCGGCCTGTCCACCGGATTGATCTACGCTCCGGGCAGCTACGCAGACTCCACAGAGGTGGAGGCGCTCGCGCGAGTCGCGTTCCGCTGGAACCGGCCGTACGCCACGCACATGCGCGATGAAGGCAACGGCATGGCCGCGTCCGTGGCCGAGACGCTGGACGTCGCGCGCCGCAGCGGAGTACGTGTGCAGATCTCGCATTGCAAGGCGGCAGGCCGTTCCAACCACGGCCGCGGCCCGGAGTTGCTCTCCCTCGTACGAGAGGGACGACGGGCGGGCCTCGATGTCTACGGCGACCAATACCCGTACACCACGGGCGAGAGCTTCCTCAGCGCCCTGCTGCCCGGCGCACTCCACGAGGGCGGTCCGGAACGGCTGGTCGCACGCCTCGCTGACGGTTCCTCGCGGGCAGGATGGCTCGCCGTCGCAGAGTCCGGCGCGGAGGGGGTGCCGTTGACCGGCTCCTGGCATCAGACCACACCCGACGGCATCATGATCAGCATGCACAGCGACAGATCGTTGCAGGGCCGAACGATCGCCGAGGTCGCCCTCGCACGGGGGATCAGCGCCTGGGATGCCCTGTGCGACAGCGTGCTGTCAGATCCGGCGTCGATGATGGTCTATGAGCTCATGAGCGATCAGGATGTCACAGCGATCCTTGCCGATCCTCTGATCGCCATCGGCTCGGACAATTCCGTCCCGGTCGGATATGCGCACCAGCGCGGCTGGGGCTGCTTCCCCACGGTGCTGGGCACATATGTTCGCGATCGCGGCGTGATCTCCGTCGAGGAAGCCGTGCGCAAGATGACGTCGATGACGGCCCGTCAGTTCGGCCTGG
>JAATGR010000261.1 GCA_015654575.1 Actinomycetales bacterium | reverse complement strand
TCAAAGAGCTCCGCAACAGCATCCGTCAGGACGCGGAGTACGCCGTGGTGAAGAACACGCTGACCAAGATCGCCGCGAACAGCGCGGGGATTACGGCGCTGGACGATGACCTCAAGGGTCCCTCGGCCATCGCTTTCGTGCACGGTGACCCGGTCGCCGTCGCGAAGGGTCTGCGTGCCTTCGCCAAGGCACACCCTCTGCTGGTGGTGAAGGGCGGCTACTTCGACGGTGCCGCGCTGAGCCCCGAAGAGGTGAACAAGCTCGCCGACCTGGAGAGCCGTGAAGTCCTGCTGGCGAAGCTCGCCGGCGCCTTCAAGGCTTCGCTGTTCGGCGCTGCCTATCTGTTCAACGCCCCGCTGTCGAAGGCCGTTCGCACGGTCGACGCGCTGCGTGACAAGCAGGAGACCGCGGCCTGAATCGGGCCCGGCTGACGAAAACCCAATCAAGGAGAATCATCATGGCAAAGCTCAGCACCGAGGAGCTGCTCGACGCGTTCAAGGAGCTCACCCTGATCGAGCTCAGCGAGTTCGTCAAGGCGTTCGAGGAGACCTTCGAGGTCACGGCTGCGGCCCCCGTCGCGGTCGCCGCGGCCGGCGCCCCCGCCGGTGGTGCCCCCGCTGAATAGGTCGAGGAGAAGGACTCCTTCGACGTCATCCTCGAGGCCGCCGGTGACAAGAAGATCCAGGTCATCAAGGTCGTCCGCGAGCTTACCTCGCTCGGCCTCGGCGAGGCGAAGGCCGTCGTCGACGGTGCCCCGAAGGCCGTCCTGGAGGGCGCCAACAAGGAGGCCGCCGACAAGGCGAAGGCCGCTCTGGAAGAGGCCGGCGCGACCGTCACCCTCAAGTAAGGATCCTTCCTTCCACGAAGGCCCCGGATGCTTCGGCGTCCGGGGCCTTCGTGCTGCCCGCGAGGGCCTGACCGGCACATCGGCGACGAGAGCGGAGAGGGTGCGGGAACCGCCCGCGTGCTCGGCGGATCGCCCACCTCGGATCCGTATGATGGTGATTTCGGCCCGAATCATGTGGGCGCCGTCGCCCGTCAGGCCGACGTGCGCAAGCGGGGCTGTGCAGGCGGAGAGGGATCCCATGGCCACACGACGTCGCGTCATCGCGCTCCTCGCGGGCGCCGCTCTCGTGGGCACCGCGCTGGCCGGGTGTGCCACCGACGACGGCGACGGCACCGACGAGGACACGGTCACGGTGCACATCACCGGGTCCCTCACCGGTGTGCAGGCCGAGCAGCTGAACGAGGCCTTCGCGCCCTTCACCGCGGAGACCGGCATCGTGGTCGAGTACACCGGCGACGCGGCATTCGAGGACGACATCGTCAGCCGGCTCAGCGGCGACTCGACGCCCGACATCGCCATCCTGACGCAGCCGTCCTCCCTGACGGACCTCGTGGATGCCGAGGCGATCCTCCCGGCCTCGGACGAGGTCCAGGCGAACATCGAGGACAGCTGGTCCTCCGCGTGGACCGACGCCGGGAGCGTGGACGGGAAGCTCTACGCCGCCCCTGTGCTCGCCGACCCGCAGAGCTACGTCTGGTACTCGCCGCAGAGCTTCGCGCAGTGGGGTGTGTCCGTCCCCACCACCTGGGCGGAGCTGGTGTCTGTGACCGCGACGATCCGGGAGAAGACCGGCACGGCGCCGTGGTGCGCCAGCTTCGCCTCCGACGGCGGCGTGGCGGGGTCTGCGGGGACCGACTGGATCGAAGACCTCGTGCTGAGCCAGTCCGGTGCAGACGTGTACGACCAGTGGGCGTCGGGCGATCTGTCTTTCACCGACGCGTCGATCGCCCAGGCGTTCGAGACCGCCGCGACGATCCTCCGCAATCCCGACGACGTGAACGCGGGATTCGGCGGGGTCACGAGTATCGCCACGACGGACTCCGAGGATGTTGCCGCCACCCTCGCCGACGGCAGCTGCGCCCTGACGCTCCAGGGGCTGTCCCTGTCGTCGAGCCTTGCCGACACGCTCACCGCCGACGGTCGCACGCCGACGATCGCTGCCGATGGCGACCTGTACGCGTTCGTCCTGCCCGGCCTCGAATCCGACAACACCTCCGTGGTGGCCTCCGGCGAGTTCGCGACCGCGCTGACCTCCTCGGAAGAGGTCGAGAAGGTGATGCAGTACCTGTCCACCCCCGACTTCGCCGACGCGCTCGTCACGCTCGGCGCCGGCGTCTCCGGAAACCGCAGCGCGGATGCGACGCTCGCTCCCAACACGCTGCTGACGACGGCGATGGAGACCCTGCAGGATCCGCGGACCGTCGTCCGCCTGGAGGCGTCCGAATCGTTGCCTGACGATGTGGGAGGCGGGACGTTCCCCGCGGGCATGATCGACTGGATCGGCGGTGCGGCCACCGCCGATGTGCTCACCGCGATCCAGGCCGGATACGGCGACTGAGGTCGCCCGCCGCACGTTCGGTAGGGTGTGCGCATGGGTGCGGGGGAGTCGACCGGGGCAGGACTGAGCTCGGCGGAGGTAGAGGAGCGCCGGAACGACGGCCGCACGAACGCGTTCACGGCCGACACCAGCCGGTCGATCGGCAGCATCGTGCGGGCCAACGTCTTCACGCTGTTCAACGGGGTCGTCGGCTGCTGCTTCCTGATCCTGCTGCTGCTGGGACGTTGGCAGGATGCCCTGTTCGGGCTCTCCGCCGTCGCCAACGCGGTCATCGGCAGCGTGCAGGAGTTCCGGGCCAAGCTCGCGCTGGACCGGCTCGCGCTGCTGAACGCGCCGCTGGCCCGGGTGCGCCGCGACGGCGAGGAACTCGAGATCGCGCCGGTCGAGGTCGTGCTCGACGACCTTCTGGTGCTGCGTGCCGGCGACCAGGTGCCCGCCGATGCGCAGGTGCTCGCCTCGCGCGGCCTGCAGATCGACGAGTCCATGCTCACCGGCGAATCGGATGCGGTCGACAAGCGACCGGGCGACGAAGCGTTGTCCGGCTCCGTTGTCGTCGGCGGAGAAGGACGCGCGCAGGTGATCCGGGTGGGCGCGGACTCCTACGCGAACGCCTTCCAGGCCGAGGCCAAGCGGTTCTCGATGGTCGGCAGCGAACTGCGGACCTCGATCAACCGGGTGCTCCGATGGGTCAGCTGGGGGATCGGTCCGATCGGTCTCCTGGTGCTCAACGCGCAGGTGCAGGTGGCCGGCGGCTGGGACTCCGTGTTCCGCACCGGGAGCTGGGTGCAGGCGGTGGTGAACACGGTGGCGTCGCTGACCGCGATGGTCCCGTTGGGCCTCGTGCTCATGACCTCCATCGCCTTCGCGGTGGGCGCGGCGAAACTCGCGGCCAAGAAGGTGCTGGTCAACGAGCTGCCCGCCGTCGAGGGGCTCGCCCGCGTCGACGTCGTGTGCCTCGACAAGACCGGGACCCTGACCCTCGGGGAGATCGCCTTCGACGCGGTGCATCCGCTGACGGACGCCGCCCCGGGCTGGGAGGACGTGCTCGGCTGGTACGGCTCCGCGCCGGATGCGAACGCCACCGCCCGCTGCCTCGGCGACGTGTTCACCGACCCGGGCCTGACGGCCGCCGGTGCGATCTCCTTCTCCTCGGCGCGCAAGTGGAGCGCGGTGTCGTTCCCCGGGGCGGGGACGTGGGTGCTCGGCGCGCCGGAGATGGTGTTCGGCTCCCGTGCCTCCGATTCGGACGATCCTCTCGGCCGTGTCGTCGTGGCCAACGCCGCCGCGGGCCTGCGCACCCTGGTGCTCGGTCACAGCCCGGCGGAGCTCTCCGATGACGACGTGGAGGCCGAGCGGCTTCCCGCTGGGACGGCACCCGCGGTGGTCGTCACGTTCCGCGAGCAGGTGCGCGACGACGCGGCGCGCACGCTCGCCTACTTCGCCGAGCAGGGCGTCGGCATCCGGGTCATCTCCGGCGACAATCCGCGCACGGTCGCGGCGATTGCCCGTCAGGTCGGTCTCGACGTCGACGAGGGCTATGACGCGCGCACGCTGCCGACGGATCCCACCGCCCTCGCCGACGTGCTCGAGACGCACACCGTGTTCGGCCGGGTCACCCCGGAGCAGAAGAAGGACATGGTGGTGGCGCTGCAGGGCCGCGGTCACACGGTCGCGATGACCGGCGACGGCGTGAACGACGCCCTCGCCATCAAGACGGCCGATATCGGCATCGCGATGAACTCCGGCGCCGCGGCGACCAAGGCCGTCGCGCGCCTCGTCCTGCTCGACGGCCGCTTCTCGCACCTGCCGGACGTCGTCGCCGAGGGGCGCCAGGTCATCGCGAACATCGAGCGGGTCTCGATGCTGTTCCTCACCAAGACCGCGTACGCGACGGGCCTCGCGATCCTGTTCGGCGCGCTCGTGCTGGAGTTCCCGTTCCTGCCGCGGCAGCTCTCGATCACCGACGGTCTGACGATCGGCCTCCCTGCGTTCTTCCTCGCCCTGATGCCCAACGCACGCCGGTACATCCCCGGCTTCCTGCGCCGGTCGCTGTCGTTCGCGCTCCCGTCCGGCATCATCATCGCGCTGACGCTCACCGCCTATACGCTCACGGCTCGTTCGCTGGGGGTCGACATGGACCAGCTGCGCACCGGGTCGACGATCATCCTCGCGATCGTGGGCATCTGGATCCTGTCGATCCTGTCGCGGCCGCTGAACCGCTACAAGGTCGTCGTGATCGGAGCGATGTTCATCGCGCTGACGGCGCTGTTCACGATCCCGCTGGGGACCGTGTTCTTCCAGCTGACCGATCCGGGCGAGGCCGCGGCCTATGCGCTGACCGGCTACACGATCGCGGCGATCGCGGCGATCGAGATCGTGCGCTTGTTCCATCGCCGGTTCGTGCGACGCAGCCTCTCCGCGGTGGGCGGAGACGCCGCCCGCCACTGAAGCCGGCGGATCAGGGCGCGAGCGGGTCGGGCGCAGGTGTCCGAGAGGTGAAGTGGTGCGACCCTGGCGGGATCCACAGCACCAGCAGCAGGGCGAGGTACAGCACGAGCTCGATGTTCGATGTCCAGTCCCACGGATCCGTCGTCACGATCGTGATCACGTGCAACGGCACCTCGACGATCACGTAGGCGGTCACGAGCAGCCGCGACAGGCGGCTGCCGCGCGCGATGCCGGAGGCGACCGCGAGGCTCAGCAGGCCGAAGAGGATGGTGCCGGCGCCCAGCAGCGAGACCAGCAGCACGTCGTCCGCCGGGACCTGATACCGGCTGAGCAGGACCAGGACGCCCATCGCGGTGTCGATCACCCCGCCGATGGCGACGAGCGCGACGGCGAAGATGACCACGAAGGATCGACGGTGCACGTGCCCAGCCACGCGACCACCCTAGCGTGCCATCGGGTAGCATCGGAGAGGGCTGCGTCGAATCGTTTCGAGACCGGCCCCATCGTCTCTCTCGAATGGTCCTGCTGTGCCCGAACCCGCTCCCCGCATCGCCACCGGTGCGATCCGCACCCTCGGCGCCAACCCGCGGACGGCGCCGATTATGCTCCACCCCGGCGACGCCATGGCGACCTCGCGGCGGGTCGTCTACGTCATCCTGCTGGGGGCGTTGACTGCCCTCGGACCGTTCACGACCGACCTCTACCTGCCCGCGTTCCCGGTCCTGCAGGCCGATTTTGACACGACCACCGCCGTGATCCAGCTGACCCTCACCGGGACCATGATCGGGTTCGCGCTGGGGCAGCTGATCGTCGGGCCGCTGAGCGACAAGGTCGGACGCCGCGTTCCGCTGCTGATCGTCACGGCCGTGCACATCGTCGCCAGCGTCGTCGCGGCGATGGCGCCCGACCTGCTGACGCTGGGCATCGCGCGGGTGTTCATGGGCGCGGGAGCTGCGGCGGGCGGCGTGGTGGCGGCCGCGATCGTGCGGGACCTGTTCGGCGGCAGGCGACTGGTGGTGATGCTCTCGCGCCTCGCCCTCGTCTCCGGCGTGGCCCCGGTGCTCGCGCCGCTGGTCGGCTCATGGCTTCTGGGCGTCATGCCGTGGCGTGGGATCTTCGTAGTGCTTGCCGTCTACGGTGCGGTCATGCTCGCGTGCTCGATCTTCCTGCTGCCCGAGACGCTGCCCAGGGAGCGGCGGCGCGAACGGGGTGCGACCACCGTCTGGCAGCGCTACCGCAGCGTCTTCAGCGACCGGGTGTTCATCGGGGTGCTGGTGATCGGCAGCATGACCTTCTCCGGCATGTTCTCGTACCTGTCGGCATCCTCGTTCCTCTTCCAGGACACCTACGGCTTCGACGCCCAGCAGTACGGACTGCTGTTCGCGGCGAACTCGGTCGGCGTCGTCATCGGCGTGCAGTCGGCGGCGAGGCTCGCCGCCCGCTTCGGTCCGCAGTGGGTGCTCGCCTGCTCGACCGC
>JAATGR010000017.1 GCA_015654575.1 Actinomycetales bacterium | reverse complement strand
GAGCCCATCGCGTGCTCGCGGATGCCGAAGTGGAGCACGCGGCCGTAGGGGGAGCCGTTCCACTCGTGCGTCGACCATTCCTGCGGGATGAAGGACGGGGCGCCCTTGATCGTCGTGAGGTTCGACTCGGCGAGGTCGGCGGAGCCGCCCCACAGCTCGGGCAGCTCCGCGGCCAGGGCGTTGATGACCTGGCCGGATGCGGCGCGGGTGGAGATGTCCTTGCCCGGCTCGAAGACGGGCAGCGCGTCGACGATGCCCGTCGGCAGCTCCCGGGCCTGCAGCCGGTCGAGCAGCGCTTTGCGCCCGGGGTTGGCCGCGGCCCAGGCGTCGTACGCCGCCTGCCACTCGATGCGGGCGGTCTCGCCGCGCGTGACGAGCTCACGGGTGCGTGCGAGCACGTCGTCGGCGACCGCGAAGTTCTGCTCCGGATCGAAGCCGAGGACCTTCTTGGTGGCGGCGAGCTCGTCGGCGCCGAGCGCCGAGCCGTGGATCTTGCCGCTGTTCTGCTTGCCCGGGGAGGGCCAGCCGATGATCGTCTTCAGGATGATGAGGCTGGGCTGCTCGGTCTCGCCCTTCGCGCGCTCGATGGCGGCGTGGAGCGCGGCGACGTCCTCGACGTACTGCCCGGTCTTCTTCCAATCGACCGTCTGGACGTGCCAGCCGTATGCCTCGTACCGCTTCGCGACGTCTTCGGTGAAGGCGACGTTCGTGTCGTCCTCGATGGAGATCTGGTTGGAGTCGTAGATGGCGACGAGGTTTCCGAGCTGCTGGTGTCCGGCCAGGCTCGATGCCTCGCTGGTCACGCCCTCTTCCAGGTCGCCGTCGCTGACGATGGCGAAGATGAAGTGGTCGAACGGACTCGTGCCGGCGGGTGCCTCGGGATCGAAGAGGCCCCGCTCGTAGCGGGCCGCGTATGCGAACCCGACCGCTGAGGCGAGTCCCTGGCCCAGCGGCCCGGTGGTGATCTCGACGCCCTTGGTGTGCCCGTACTCCGGGTGTCCGGGCGTGAGGGAACCCCAGGTGCGCAGCGCCTTGAGGTCGTCGAGCTCGAGCCCGAAACCGCCCAGGTACAGCTGCACGTACTGCGTGAGCGAGGAGTGCCCCGCAGAGAGGATGAACCGGTCGCGGCCCAGCCAGTCGGTATCCGCAGGGTCGTGCCGCAGCACCCGCTGATACAGCAGGTAGGCGGCCGGCGCCAGACTCATGGCGGTGCCGGGATGGCCGTTGCCGACCTTCTCCACCGCATCCGCCGCCAGTACTCGCGCGGTGTCCACCGCGCGCCGGTCGAGGTCGTCCCACAGCAAATCGGTCACCGGACCGCCTTTCGAGGAAGAGAAATGCGCCCGGTCTTCGGACGGGGCGTCGGCCGCCTCCTCAGGCGGGGCGGTCGGCGCCAGGCGCGCACGTGGTTTCAGCATAGACTGAGATCCGTACATGACGCGGGCGATTGCGGGGGAGATGGGCATCACGACCACGGGTATTGACCAGACCGTCGCTCCCCGATCCTTCGGGCGCACGTTGCGCGCCTACATCGCACTGACCAAGCCGCGGGTCCTCGAACTGCTCCTGGTCACGACGGTTCCGGTGATGATCCTTGCGCAGGGCGGCCTGCCCGATCTCTGGCTGGTGCTCGCGACCGTGATCGGCGGCTCGCTCAGCGCCGGGTCCGCTGCCGCGTTCAACATGTACCTGGATCGGGACATTGACGCTCACATGCAGCGCACCGAGAACCGACCGCTCGTGACGGGTGAAGTCTCGCCGCGTGCGGGGCTGATTTTCGCCTGGTCACTGGCCGTCGCCTCAACGATCTGGCTGCTGCTGACAACCAACTGGCTGACGGCGAGCCTGTCTGCCACGGCGATCTTCTTCTACGTCGTCATCTACACGGTGATCCTCAAGCGTCGCACCGAGCAGAACATCGTCTGGGGCGGTATCGCCGGATGCTTCCCCGTTCTGATCGGCTGGAGCGCTGTGACGGGCTCGCTCTCTTGGGTCGCGGCCGTGCTGTTCGTGCTGGTGTTCCTCTGGACTCCTCCTCACTATTGGCCACTGTCGATGAAGTACAAGCGGCAATACGAGGACGTCGACGTCCCGATGCTGGGCGCCACCCGCTCCGGAACCCAGGTGAGCCTGCAGGTGATCCTCTACGCGTGGGCAACGGTCGCGTGCTCGTTGCTGCTCATCCCGGTCGCACAGATGGGCCTCGTCTACGGCGTCGCGGCCTTCGTGTTCGGGGGATGGTTCCTGTACGAGTCGCACCGGCTCTACAACCGTGCGGTGCGCGGCACCGAGGCGAGCCCGATGCGCGTGTTCCACGCGTCCATCACCTACCTGACGCTGGTCTTCGTCGCGATCACCGTGGATCCGCTTCTCCCGTTCTGACGTTGCCCGGAAACAGCTCTGGCCGCCGATCCTGTCGGATGGGCGGCCAGGCGCGGTGGGTGCTTCCTCAGCGGGTCGTGGACTCCGCGGCGCGCTCGTCCGTCTCCTCGGCGGCGGTCTCTGCGACCGGCTCCTCTGCCGCCTCCGCCTCGTCCGTCGCGGGCTTCTCTGCGGCGACGGTTTCCGTTGCGGTGGACGTGTCGTCGACCGCGTACTCCTCATCGGTCCAGTCGATGGCCTCGACGACCTCGACCTGGCGTGCGGCGAACGACTTTGCGACCGTTAGCGCCAGCGCGGCGACCAGGCCCACCAGGCCGGCACCGACGAAGGCGGCGGCGAAGACGGACCACGCCTGACCGACGTAGACCTCGACGCCGGTGGCCGTGCCGTCGTTGAGTGTGTTCGTCATCACGGTGAGCTTGTCGAGCGTCAGCCAGGAACCGTATCCGAGGCTGGCCAGGGAGCCGACGAGCAACAGCCAGAAGGGGAAGCTGCGCGCGAGGCGGGGGGTGGTGTTCATTGCGGGGTCACTCCTCCAACGTGCGGCACGGGCTGCCGCAGCATTCGCCACTGTGCCGGTCTCCCCCCAGCGCCGTCAATGGGGGAGCTATGCGTTCACTGAGGAAGAGGGGTCATTCGCGCTGGGTAGACTGCCGGAGGCGGAAGGGATGACATGAGGATCACAACGCCGTTGGGATGGGCGGCCGATCGCTGGTCGCTCTCATCGCGGGCTCTGCGGTGGTCGACCACGGCCGCGCTGGCCGCGAGCATCCTCATCATCGTCACCGGCGGTCTCGTGCGCATCACCGGCTCGGGTCTCGGCTGTTCCGAATGGCCGCTGTGCACCGGCGACTCGCTGGTGGCCACGCCCGAGATGGGCATCCACGGCGCGATCGAGTTCAGCAATCGGATGCTGACGACCGTGATCGTCCTCGCCGTCGGGTGGGTGATCATCACCGCTCGGCTGCAGCGGCCACGGGACCGGGTCATGACCCGGCTCGCGTGGAGCCAGTTCTGGATCGTCGTCGCGAACGCGGTCATCGGCGGCGTCAGCGTCTGGGTGAAGCTCAACCCCTACGTCGTCGCCTTCCACTTCCTCGCGGCGATGGCGCTGCTCACGACAACGACCCTCACGTGGCATCGGGTGCACGCGGTGCCATCCGCCTATGCCCCATCGCCCGGGACGAAAACGCTCAGCGGGTGGCTGGCCGGGGTGACGACAGTGCTCGTGATCGCGGGCACCGTGGTCACCGGCAGCGGGCCGCACTCGGGCGACTCCAGCGACGTGCCGCGCATGGGCTTCGACTGGGACTCGGTCACCTGGGTGCACGGCGTGCTCGGCGTGGCGACGCTCGTCCTCGGTGTCGTGCTCTGGTGGCGACTGCGTGCACCGGATGCCGCGGTGCCCCGTCGCCGGGTGGTGATGTTCGTCGCGATCGTGCTCGCGCAGGGGATCATCGGCATCGTGCAGGTGCTGACCCATCTGCCGGAACTCGTCGTCGCGCTGCACCTGCTCGGCGCGGCGCTGGTGTGGGCCGGGATGCTGCGCGTGCTCCTGGACGTGAACCCCTCGCTCTTCCGGCCCGGCGGCCCGGGTCGCGACCGGCCGGTGCATTCGGGCCCGGCCCGCGCGACGGCCGCGCCCGGACCGGTTAGCAGCCTGTAGAATCAAAGGGGTCGTAACGACCCGCTTAGTTGTCTCGTCACGAACAGTCAGGCGGCGTTTACGCCAGTCGGTCCGGACCTGGAAACGGCATTCCCCCTCGCGAGCTCCCACGGGGAAGACGGAATGCCGGAACGGATGACACCGTTGGGATCCCTGAGGAGAGTGACACACCATGTCCGATGTGCTGATTGATCGCCCCGAGCTCGAGGGGCTCGGCGTCTATGAGTTTGGATGGCACGACGCCGATGCCGCCGGTGCCAGTGCCAAACGCGGTCTCACCGAGGCCGTAGTCCGTGACATCTCGGCGTTGAAGAGCGAGCCGGAATGGATGCTGAAGACCCGGCTCAAGGGCTTCCAGCTCTTCGGCCGCAAACCCATGCCGACGTGGGGCGCCGACCTGTCGGACATCGACTTCGACAACATCAAGTACTTCGTCCGCTCCACCGAGAAGCAGGCCGGCTCCTGGGAGGAGCTGCCCGAGGACATCCGCAACACCTATGAGAAGCTCGGCATCCCCGAGGCCGAGCGCTCGCGCCTGGTGTCCGGCGTCGCGGCGCAGTACGAGTCCGAGGTCGTGTACCACCAGATTCAGGAAGACCTGGAACAGCAGGGCGTCATCTTCATGGACACCGACACGGCACTCAAGGAGCATCCCGAGTTCTTCGAGGAGTACTTCGGCACCGTCATCCCCGCCGGCGACAACAAGTTCGCGGCGCTGAACACGGCGGTGTGGTCGGGCGGCTCGTTCGTCTACGTGCCCAAGGGCGTGCACGTCGAGATCCCG
>JAATGR010000162.1 GCA_015654575.1 Actinomycetales bacterium | reverse complement strand
TCGCGGCTACCTGCGACAGGTGTGGTGGCAGCAGTACGTCCTGGGCGCGGAGCGCACTCTGGTTGCCTGGGAGCAGCACGACGGCTTCGTGCCCGTCGACGAGGAGCCCCGGTGCGCCTGGGTCGACCGGGACGAGACGGAGATCGCCGGCCTCCTGAGGCTTGCGACCAGCCTGATCGACGAGCTGTACCGTCGCACGCAGCGCTCGCGCCAGCAGGTGGAGGATGCTGCCGCGCCTGTCGCACGCCCGAGGGCGAGCGACGCCTTCCGCGCCCTCGCCCTCGCCGCGGACTGATCCGGCCGGATCACCTGATCTCGCGCACCATTAGTTGACGTATATCAATCACAGTCATATGGTTGACAATCATCAATCTTTGACATCCGTCAACCTTGAAGGGTCTCTATGTCATCCGTCTCCGCAACGGCCGAACGGCCGACGAAGACCTCGCGCCAGGTCCTCGAGGCGCTGACCGGGCTTCTGCTCGGCATGTTCGTCTCGATGCTGGCCTCCACGGTCGTCTCATCCTCGCTCCCCGTCATCATCCATGACCTGTCCGGCTCGCAGAACTCGTACACCTGGGTGGTCACCGCCACTCTGCTCACCACCGCGATCTCCACCCCGGTCTGGGGCAAACTCGCCGACCTCTATAACCGCAAGCTCCTGTTCCAGCTCGCGATCGTCATCTTCGTGGCAGCGACCGCCGTCGCGGGGCTGTCCCAGACACCCGAGATGCTCATCGCCTGCCGTGCCGTACAGGGCTTGGGTGCCGGCGGCCTCGCGGCCCTCAGCCAGGTGCTCATGGCCGACATCATCAGCCCGCGCGAACGCGGGCGGTACATGGGTCTCTTCGGTGCGGTGATGGCGGTCGCCACCGTCGGCGGACCGCTGCTGGGCGGCGTCATCACCGATGCCTGGGGCTGGCGCTGGAACTTCTTCGTCGCCCTTCCGTTCGCCGTCGCTGCGCTGATCATCGTGCAGCGGACGCTGAAGCTGCCGTCGCGCGAGACCAAGAAGACGAGCATCGACTACCTAGGCATCGTTCTTCTGGCCGCCGCGGTGTCGCTACTGCTGATCTGGATCACCCTGGCCGGCACCGACTTCGACTGGTGGAGCGTCGCGACGGTCTGGATGGTGGGCGGCGCAATCCTCGCCACCGCGCTGTTCATCGTCGTGGAAGTTCGATCCAAGGAACCGCTGATCCCGCTCACCCTGTTCCGCAACCGCACCTTCACTCTCGCGGTGATCGCGTCGATCTCGACCGGTATCGCCATGTTCGGCGCGGCTGTGTACCTCAGCCAGTACATGCAGCTCGCCCGAGGCGCGACACCCACCCAGGCCGGCCTCATGACAATACCGATGATCGGCGGTCTGCTGCTGGCCTCGATCGTGGTCGGCGCGCTCATCACCCGCTGGGGTCGGTGGAAGCCGTATCTGCTCATCGGATCAGTGCTGCTGATCGCGGGCTCGTCGCTGCTGTCGACCATCCACTACGACACGAACTTCTTCGTCGTCTCGGTGTACATGTTCCTGCTGGGCGCCGGGGTGGGGATGACCATGCAGAACCTGGTGCTGGTGGTGCAGAACACCTCCAAGCCCGCAGAGATCGGCGTGGCGAGCTCGGGAGTCACCTTCTTCCGCAGCCTCGGCGGCACCATCGGCACCGCTCTCATGGGCGCCGTCGTCGCGGCCCTCGTGCCCGATCTGCTCAGTCAGCGCGCCTCCGAGGTGACCACAGCGCTCGGAACGCTCGGAGACCAGGCACAGACCTGGGCCGCCACCCTGCAGTCCGGATCCCTCCCGGAAGTCGCCTCGATGCCCAGCGCGCTGCGGGTCATCTTCGAAGACGTCTACGCGTACAGCATCTCGCACGCATTCCTGATCGCGGTGCCGTTCGCTATCCTGAGTCTGATCGCCATCGTGTTCCTCCCGAACAAGCCGCTGACCCGTATGACCACCAGCGAGAGGGCCGCTGCCAGCGAGGCCGGCCTGGCCACGGTGTCCGTGCCCGAGGCGATGGAGACGTTGACCGCCACGGGCAGCGTTCGGATCCCCGGAGACGACGAAGAGCGATGAGCACCACCGGCACGGACCGGCCCGGCGACGACACCCGTCGCCGGGCGGTCCGTGACCTCGAGGAAGCCTTCGCCCAGCTCATGGGCGAATTCCGGCGGGTCTGGGCGCAGGCCGCGGCCGCGGCCAGTCCCGGGATGCTGCCCGGGACATACAAAACCCTCGGAGCGGTCGCACGCCTCGGGCCGGTCACGCTGTCCACCCTCGCCGAGAAGCTCATTGCCGATAAAGGCCTCCTCAGCCGCCAGGTCACCGAGCTCGAAGCCGTCGACATGATCGTGCGCAGCGCCGATCCCGATGACGGGCGCGTGCGGCTGATCGAGATCACCCCGCACGGACGGGAACGGCTCACCGCCGCACGCGAGCCCTACCAGCGCATGCTGCTGACCGCCCTCGGCGACTGGCCGCTGTCGTCGATCGACCGACTGACCTCGCTCATCCACGCGCTCGCCTCCGGCGCAGTCCCGCGTGCGGACGATCTGTTCGAGACAGGATCCGACTCAGCGTCTTAGCGGAGGTGTAACACTGTCGAGACAATGGCGCGCTTGACTAGGAACGTTCCGAAGGCACGCGCTGCCACCGTCGACATGCACGTGGAAGGAGCGTCCGATGCGATTCCGGCCGCTGCGATCCGCATCCTCCTCTGGATCGATCGAGGATGCACCCCCGCCCCCGCCCCCGGTGATGCGAGCCGCCGTGCTCGATGCGCCCGGGGCCGGAGGCGGCCTCCACGTCGCCGACCTCCCCGTTCCCCGTCCCGTGCTCGGTGAGCTCCTGGTACGCGTGGTGGCGGCCGGCGTCAACCCGATCGACGCGAAGACACGCGCCGGCGCCGGGGTGTCGTCACAAATACCCGCCTTCCCCGTGGCGCTCGGTTACGACTTCAGCGGAATCGTGGTCACCTCACCCTACGAAGCGCACCCACTGCAACCGGGGGCCGAGGTGTTCGGGATGGTCCCCTTCCCCCGCTCCGGCGGGAGCTACGCAGACTACGTGATCGTGCCGTCGCAGTCCGTCGCGCGCAAGCCCGCGAGCCTGTCGCACGTGGAGGCCGCCGGCGTACCCCTGGCAGCGCTGACCGCGTGGGGCCTGGTCGTCGAGACGGCGCACGCGCACGAGGGGCAGCGGATGCTGATCCATGCCGGAGCGGGCGGGGTCGGTCACTTCGCGGTACAGCTCGCGGCGTACTTCGGCGCCCACGTGACCGTCACGGGCTCGGCCGGGAACACGGCGTGGCTGCGAGGGCTGGGCGCCGCCGCCGTCATCGACTACACCACGGCCCGGTTCGACGAGATCGTCAGCAATATGGATGTCGTCATCGATCTCGTGGGGAACGTGGCCGGTGACGACACCGGCACGCGATCGCTGCACGTGCTCCGCCCCGGCGGACTGTATGTGAACGTTCCGAGCGGCTCCTGGCCCGGCTACGCCGCGGCCGCCGCGGAGGCAGGAGTCCGCGCCACCTCGTACGAGGTCATCCCCGACGGCGACGTGCTGGCGACCCTGGCACGACTGCTCGAATCGGGCGCCATTCAGGTCTATGTGGACGCGGTGCATCCGCTCGCCGATGCCGAGGCCGCCCTCCGAGGGGTAGAGCTCGGCCACACGCGCGGCAAGGTCGTTTTGCGCGTCAGCGAGGGCTGAGCGCGTCGTCGACCTACCGCTTCCGCGCGCAAAGCGCCGCGCCGGGTGGGGATGACCGCGGGAAAGATGGATGGCATGCGCAGAGTGCGGGTCGTCGTCGAGGGCCGGGTACAGGGTGTCGGCTACCGATATGCGACGGCGGCGATCGCCGCGCGCGAGCGGATCGCCGGATGGGTGCGCAATCGCCCCGACGGGAGCGTAGAGGCAGAGCTCGAAGGGCCAGACAGCGCGGTCGATGCGGTCTGCGCCTGGATGGGCGCCGGCCCACCGTCCGCGCGGGTGACCGCAGCGCGGGTGGAGGAGCTGACCCCAACCGGGGCGGGCGGTTTCGAGATCCGTTCGGACGCGTGAACGCGGAAGGCCCCCACAACCGAGTCGTGGGGGCCTTCCGGAACGCGTCGCTAAGGCGAGAGCGTTGACGTCCAGTGGGATGCCGGGACCGAACGTCGTCGAGACGGCGCCCTTCTGGATGTAACGGCCTTTCGAGCTCGACGGCTTGAGCCGCACGATCTCGTCGACCGCGGCGGTCAGGTTCTCGTGCAGCTGCTCGGCGGTGAACGAGGCCTTGCCGACGACGAAGTGCACGTTGGCGTGCTTGTCGACGCGGAACTCGATCTTTCCGCCCTTGAT
>JAATGR010000170.1 GCA_015654575.1 Actinomycetales bacterium | reverse complement strand
CAGGCCGTCGCCGCGAAGAACGCGGGCGCCGCAGCGCTGCCCAACTCGGTGCTCACCGACGTGCAGACCAGCCTCGAGGGCGTCAAGTAACGCACCCCTCCGGTTCGCCCCGTCCGAGGACCATCCTCGGGCGGGGCGGACTGAGCCGGGTTCTCGACGTAGATTCGAGAGCGCGGCTGAGTCAGCACCGGAACCCCGACCGTGAGAAGAACTGGAGCGCGAGTGACCGAGCTCAGAGCAACCGCCACCACGCCTCGGCGCGCGGCGACCAAGCGCCGCGCCGGCGATGCCGTCTTCCTCGGCCTGTCGACGGCCTCTGCCGTGTCGATCATGGTGATCCTCGCCGGCGTCGCCATCTTCCTCATCATCAAGGGCATCCCCGCGATAACCGCGAACTGGTCCGACAACGCCGACCTCGCGAACTATCAAAACAAGGACTGGGGCAACTTCTGGAACTACGCCGCGCCGTTGCTGTGGGGCAGCGTCTGGGCCGCGTTCATCGCCCTGATCCTCGGCACCCCGGTGGCCGTCGGCATCGCACTGTTCATCTCGCACTACGCCCCGCGTCGCATCGCCGGGTTCCTCGGCTACATCATCGACCTGCTGGCCGCCGTCCCCTCGATCGTGTTCGGCCTCTGGGGCATCATCGTGATCCGGCCGTTCCTGCTGCCGCTCACCGACTTCCTCAGCGAATACTTCGGGTGGATCCCGATCTTCGGCGGCCCGGTCTCGCAAACCGGTTCGACGATGCTGGCCGGCGGGATCGTCCTCGCGGTCATGATCCTGCCGATCGTCACCTCCATCTCGCGGGAGATCTTCCTGCAGACCCCTCGCCTGCACGAGGAGGCGGCGCTCGCGCTCGGTGCGACCCGGTGGGAGATGATCCGCCTGGCGGTGCTCCCCTACGCGCGCAACGGCATGGTCTCGGCGACGCTGCTCGGACTGGGACGGGCACTGGGCGAGACGATGGCCATCGCGTTGATCATCTCGCCCTCGCTGATCTTCTCCACCCGCATCCTCACCGACGGGTACAACTCGCAGACGATCGCGGCGAACATCGCCCTGAACTTCCCGATCGCCACCGACATCCAGCGCTCCGCCCTGATCGGCACCGGCCTCATGCTGTTCGTCGTGTCGTTCGCGGTGAACATGCTGGCCCGCTACGTCGTCGGCCGGTCCAGCGGGGGGCGCAAGCGGCGTAGGCGACGCGCTGGGCGCACGACGGATGCCTCGACGACGCAGACGCCCGCCGTCGAGCAGTCGGCGACCGCGGTAGCCACGACGAGCAGCAGCACCGATGCGACGAAGGGGGCGAGCGCATGAGCGCCGCAACGACCGAGGCACGTCCCTCACGGGCGGAGTCGGTGTCCCTGACTAGCGGCCGGCTTCCGCGGTTCATCGAGCTAACGGTCCTCGGGGTGACCGCCGCCGTCGCCGCCATCGTGCTGCTGGTGGTGCAACAGGCCGGATTCAACTGGGCGCTGTGGCTGATCCTCACCGCCATCCTCTACCTCGTGACCATCGGGGTCGGGTCGGGCATCGTCGAGGGGCGGCGGAAGTCGGTCGACCGCGTCGTGCGGGGGCTCGTCACCTGTGCCTTCGTGCTCGCGCTCGCCCCCCTGATATCGACGCTCTGGACCGTCGTGGTGCAGGGTCTGCAGGTCGTCGACTGGACCTTCGTCTTCAGCGTCGGCGGCAACTCCTTCGACCCCGACACGCTAGAGGTCACGTACACGCCGGGTGCCTGGCAGGCCGTGGTCGGCACGCTGATCATCACCGGCATCGCCGCGGTGATCTCGGTGCCGATCGGCATCCTCACCGCCGTGTACCTCACCGAGTACGCGCACCCGAACAACGCGCTGCGCCGCGTGATCACCTTCCTGGTGGACGTCATGACCGGCATCCCCTCGATCGTCGCCGGTCTGTTCGCGTTCTCGCTGTTCGCCCTGATCGTGGGTCCGAAGGCGTTCAGCGGCTTCTCCGCGTCGGTCGCGCTGTGCGTGCTGATGATCCCGATCGTGGTCCGCTCCACGGAGGAGATGATCCGGCTGGTCCCCTCCGACCTGCGGGAGGCGTCGCTCGCTCTGGGCGTGCCCCGGTCGACGACCATCATCAAGATCGTGCTGCGCACCGCGCT
>JAATGR010000108.1 GCA_015654575.1 Actinomycetales bacterium | reverse complement strand
GCCGTCGTGGTGAACCCGTTGTCGCCGACGCCGTGCGTCGCCGGTGGGAGCCGGACGATGCTCGCGCGGATCCCGCGATCCGCGAACGACAGGACGTGGCGCGCGGTGGCGGCCCGGTCACCGCCGCCGCTGACCGGCCCCTCGGTGCCATGGTCGGCGGTCCCGTCCGCCTCGGTCGCGACGACCCCGGGGCCGACGCCGACCACACCGAGCACACCCGACGCGACCACCAGCGCCTTGCCCGTGCCGGTGAGCGAGTCGGCGAGCACATCGATCGCGGTGCGGTCGTCCCGGGCGGCCAGCTCGTAGCCACCCGTGAACGCGATGTCGTGCTTGAAGCCCAGGTGCACGACCGCGTCGGCCGAGGCCGCCGCATCGGCCAGGACCTCCAGATCGTCCAGCGATCCGGGCACGACCTGCGCACCGGCCGACCGCACCGCCGCCGCGGAGCGGTCCGAACGAGCGAGCGCTGCGACCGTGTGGCCGTGGGCGATCAGGTCCGGGACGAGACGGGATCCGACCCACCCGGACCCGCCGGTGACGAAGACGTGCATAGTTCCTCCTGTCGATCAGCGATCAGCAGCGCTATTACTAGTACGGTCGTTCAAGGAATACAAGAGGCAGGACGAGCGAGACATGGCAGGCAGACCCGTCGACCAGCAGCGACGCGACGAGCTCCTCGACGCCGTGGTCTCCTACGCCGTCGACCACGGGCTCGCCGCGGTGACCTGGCGTCCGCTCGCGACGGCGCTCGGCGTCACGCCGACGACCCTGGTGCACCGGTTCGGCAGCAAGGAAGGGATGCTCGAGGCCGTCCAGCGACGGCTGCGCGAACGGATCCTCGCCGAGACGACGCCGCCCGGAGGAGAGCAGACGGACCTGCCGACGTACGCGCGACGCGTCTGGGAGCGAGCCTCGGACCCGTCCCGGGAGGGCGAGTTCCGACTGTTCTTCGCCGTCTACGGGCAGGCGCTCCAGGAGCCCCGCCTGTTCGCCGACTTCCTGGCGCACGTCGTCGCCGCCCCGCTGACCGCCTTCGCGGACGCCACCACCCCGGACGCTCGCCCCGCCGTGACGCTCGCGATCGCCTCGATCCGCGGGCTCCTGCTCGACCTGCTCACCACCGGCGACCGGAACCGGATCACCGCCGCCGCAGAGTCCCTGTTCGCAGCGCTGGCATCGCCCGCGGTCCACCGCCGATGAGCGGTGTCGGACCGCGTCAGCCCACCTGCACCGGTGACAGCTCCTCAGCGGCGGTGTCACGGTCGACGGCGGGCTTCCTGATCAGCAGAAGAGCCGCCAGGCCCGCGACCACCAGCAGCACCGCACTGGCGCGGTACACCGCGGCATACCCCTCCAGCGCGGCCGGCGCACCCGCGGGCGCGCCGGAGGCCCCGTCGGCAGCCGCACGCACGAAGATCGTCGTGAACACGGCGAGCGCGATCGACCCGCCGACCTGCATGGCCGAGTTCACCAGCGCAGAGGCCGCTCCGGCGTCATGTCGCGCGATCCCGGTGAGCGCCACGTTCTGCACCGGGATGACGACGAACGCGAGGCCGATGCCGACGAGCACCATGCCCGGGAGCACCTCGCCCCAGTAGGTCCCTTCAGGGGTCAGACGCGCGAGGAGCAGCATCCCTGCCGCCGCGACGAGGGGCCCGATCGTCATGACGACCCGACCCCCGAACCGCTGGAACGCCCTGGCGGCGACCGGTGCCGTCGCCATCGTGGCGACGGTCATCGCCAGGGCTCCGGTGCCCGCCCGCAGCGGGCTCAGCCCGAGGACGATCTGGAGGTGGAACGCCTGGTAGAGCGTGGTGCCGATGTACACGGTGCCCACGACCGCCTGCACGAGGAACGCTCCGGCGCGGGTGCGGTCGAGGACGACCCGCAACGGCAGCAGCGGCTGGGCGACCGTCGACTCGATCCGCACGAAGGCGACCAGGAGCAGCACACCTACGGCGAGGAAGGCGACGGTGTCCACCGCTCCCCATCCGCCCTCGGCAAGAGAGAAGCCATACACCAGGCTCGCGAGCCCGAGCGTGACCGTGACGGCGCCGACGATGTCGTAGCGGTTCTCCCCCTCGGCCCGGCTCTCCGTGAGGAACAGCCGGGCACCGAGGAGACCGATGGCCGCGAAGACCAGGTTGACCAGCAGGCACCAGCGCCATCCGGCGAACTCCGTCAGCACGCCGCCCAGGGCCAGTCCGATGGCCGCACCCGTGCCGGCGACCGTCCCGAACACCGCGAACGCGGTACCGCGCTCACGCCCCGCGGGGAACGTGACGGTCAGGAGGGACAGCGCAGCGGGGGCCAGGAGCGCAGCGAAGGCGCCCTGCAGGCCTCGGGCCGCGACCAGCTCCGTGCCCGACTGCGCCACGCCGCCCCAGGCGGAGGCGAGGCCGAAGCCGATCATGCCGATCAGGTAGCCGCGCTTGCGGCCGCCGTAGTCGGCGATGCGGCCACCCAGGAGCAGCAGGGCCCCGAACGCGAGGGCGTACGCAGTGACGACCCACTGACGTTGGGTGTCCGTCATGCCGAG
>JAATGR010000083.1 GCA_015654575.1 Actinomycetales bacterium | reverse complement strand
CTTCCTCAACAACCTGCACAAGGGCCAGGTCCGCAAGGGCACGGTCTCCTCGATCGTCAACTTCGGCGCGTTCGTCGACCTCGGCGGCGTGGACGGCCTGGTGCACGTCTCGGAGCTCAGCTGGAAGCACATCGAGCACGCCAGCGAGGTCGTCGAGGTGGGCCAGGAGGTCACCGTCGAGATCCTCGAGGTCGACCTCGACCGTGAGCGCGTGTCGCTCTCGCTCAAGGCGACCCAGGAGGACCCGTGGCAGGTCTTCGCCCGCACCCACGCGATCGGCCAGATCGCACCGGGCAAGGTCACCAAGCTCGTGCCGTTTGGTGCGTTCGTCCGCGTTGCGGACGGCATCGAGGGCCTCGTGCACATCTCCGAGCTTTCGGGCAAGCACGTCGAGCTCGCCGAGCAGGTCGTCTCCGTCGGTGAAGAGGTCTTCGTCAAGGTCATCGACATCGACCTGGAGCGTCGCCGCATCTCGCTGTCGCTGAAGCAGGCTAACGAGGCCGTTGACATCAACGGCACCGAGTTCGACCCGGCCCTCTACGGCATGGTCACCGAGTACGACGAGAACGGGGAGTACAAGTACCCCGACGGCTTCGACCCGGAGACCAACGCCTGGAAGGACGGCTTCGACGAGCAGCGCATCGCGTGGGAGGCCGAATACGCGGCCGCCCAGGCCCGCTGGGAGGCGCACAAGGCCCAGGTCGCCAAGGCGCTCGAAGCCGAGGCCACGGCCATCGGTGAGGCCGCTGTCGGCGGCGGCTCGACCTACTCGAGCGACTCCTCCCCGGTGGGCACCCTCGCCGACGACGAGGCGCTCGCCGCGCTCCGTGAGAAGCTCGCGGGCCGCTGAGCTTGCTTGCAACGGAGGGGCCGGGACCTACGGGTTCCGGTCCCTCCGGCGTTTCCATGGGCCGCCCTGAGGCTTTCGGGCACCCGACGACCCCCGAATCCGGAGGACGAGACATGACCGCATCCCCGCTTCGCAGAACCGCCGGCCTGGTGCCCATGCGTCCGCGCGATGCGCGCGAGCCGGGGCGCACCGCCTCCCCACTGGAGCTGTTCTTCGACCTGGTGTTCGTCGTCGCCGTCTCGATCGCAGCGTCCAGTCTTCACCACTCGCTGGGCGAGGACGTATCAGCGGAGGGCATCGGGTCATACCTCGCGGTGTTCTTCGGCATCTGGTGGGCGTGGATGAACTTCACCTGGTTTGCGACATCGTTCGCCGTCGACGACTGGCTCTACCGGGTGCTGACGATCGTGCAGATGGCCGGCGTGCTCGTGCTCGCCGCGGGTGTCGAACCCGCCTTCACTGGCGATTTCACGGTGCTCGTCTACGGCTATGTGATCATGCGCCTCGCGCTGGTCGTGCAGTGGCTGCGCGCCGCGCACGGGGCGCCGGCGCTGCGCCGCACCACGATCGTCTACGCGGTCAGCATCGCCGCATTGCAGCTGTGCTGGCTGCTGTTTCTGCTGGTGCCCTCAGGGATCTCGCACCTCGTCGTCCTGATCATCCTGATCGCAGGAGAGATGTCCGTGCCGATCGTCGCCGAACAGCAGGGCACGACGCCGTGGCATCCGCATCACATCACTGAGCGTTATGGACTGTTCACGCTCATCGTGCTCGGCGAAAGCCTGCTCGCCTCGACCAACGCCGTCATCGAAGCGCTGCACGGACAGCAGGTGTCGGTGGGGCTGGCGTCGATCGCTGTGCTCTCGCTCGTGATCACCGCCGCCCTGTGGTGGATCTATTTCTGGCCGCCCCACCATCGCGCGATCGGCGGCCTGCGGCACTCCCTCCTCTACGGCTACGTGCACTACGTCGTCTTCGCCGCGGCGGGAGCCTTCTCTGCCGGGATAGAGGTCGAGATCGACGTGCTGACGGGGGAGAGTGAGCTGGATCCGATGCTCGCATCGTTCGCGGTGGCGGTTCCGGTCGCGGTGTTCATGCTCGGAGTCTGGTGGGTCGCGATCCGGCAGAGCGCCGACCGCGTCGTCAACGTGGCCGTGCCGGCGGGAGCCGTGCTGGTACTTCTGGATCCGCTCGTGCCGGCGTCGGTCGCCGTCACCACCGTCGTGCTCGTTGCGGTCGTCGTCGTGCTAGTCCTCCGGTCTCCGCTCTCCGGCCAGCACGGAGAGCACGTCGAATGAGCCGGTGGCACGTCCCCTCTTCGGGGGACAGAGACCGATTCGACACCGTCTATCGGCGCTGTGGACGATAGCGTCGAAGCATGAAGCTGTCGGATGCGGTGGCGCGTGCGCCTCTCGCAGCATCCGCCCGGTCGCAACGTCGGCGGCTGGTGCGGACGTTCGGCCTGCCGACCTTCCTCATCGGCGGCGGCGACCGCGCGGCGGCGACGATGCAGTTCGGGCTCAGCGCGATCGTGCTCGTGTTCGCCGTGCTCGTGGTCCCGTTCCCGATAGCGGGGGACATGAGCACCTTCCTCATCGGTTCGGGACTGATCCTCGCCGTCTGCTGCGTCGTCGTCCTGATCCCTTGGAATCGTCTTTCGCCGTGGGTGCTGATCTCCGTGCCGTTGCTCGACGTCGTCGGGATAAGCCTGATGCGTCAGAGCGACGTGGCAGCCGGGTTCGGGCTGCTCTATTTCGCGCCGGTGATCTGGCTCTCGGTGTTCTTCGGCGTCGTCGGCTACCTGGCGAGCATCCTGTTGGTGCCGGTGGCCCTGCTGACTGCGACGCTGGTCACCCCCGATCAGTACGTGAGCTATTACACGCTCAGCTTCCTGCTCACGATCGTCCTGGTCAGCACCATTGCGATGGTGCTGGCGCGGCGGTGGTCAGGGCAGCAGACGGTGTTCGAGCGGCAGACGCGCACGATGGCGTTGACATTGCGGCGCGCGCAGCACCAGGAGGAGCTGCTCGCAGAGGTGCTCGACACCGTCGACTTCGGGGTGATCCGCATCCTCGCGGACGGGACCACGACCATCGCGAACGAGGCGCACGCGCGACTGCAGCGCGCGGCGCGCAGTGCGGAGGAAGCGGGCGGGGAGGAATCGGGATCGGTGTTCGGACCGGACGGCACGACGCCGATCGGTCGTGATCAGATCCCCTTCGCACGCGCCGCGCGCGGGGAGGTCTTCGACAACCAGATCGTGTGGTTCGGGTCTACCGGGGGCCGACGCCGTGCGCTGAGTGTCACCGCCCGGCGCACCTTCGCCGCGGACGGATCGGACACCGGCGCGGTCGTGGTCTCTCGCGATGTCACGAGCGAGTTGACGGCGTTGCGTGCACGGGACTCGCTGGTCTCCTCGGTGTCGCACGAGCTTCGCACGCCGCTCACCTCGATCATCGGCTACCTCGAACTGGCGGTGGACGACCCGAGGGTGCCGCCGGAGGCGCGGGGAAACCTGGAGGTCGCCGAACGCAACGCGTCACGGCTGCTGGAGATCGTCTCGGACATCCTCACCGCGTCCAGCCGTTCCGAGATGAGCGCCGACCTGACGATCTCGCAGCAGAGTGTGGACCTCGGCGAGCTGGTCCGCAGCGCCGGCGAGGCGTGGCGCCCGGCTGCCGCGGAACGTGCGATCGATGTCGACCTGGACGGCGTCGACCCGGCTCCGGTCTACGCGGATCCGTTGCGGATGCGTCAGGTGATCGACAATCTGCTCAGCAATGCCGTGAAATACAACCGCGACGGCGGTGTCGTCTCGTTGCGCACGCACACCGACGGTCTCACCACGGTTCTCTCGGTGAGTGACAGCGGCATCGGCATGACGGACGCGAACCGTCAACGGGTGTTCGAGCGGTTCTTCCGTGCCGTGCCGGCAGAGGAGCGCTCCGGCACGGGTCTGGGTATGGCGATCAGCCGCGACCTCGTTCGCGCGCACGGCGGCGACATCACCGTTAGCAGCAGGCTCGGCCTGGGGACCACCTTCACCGTCCGACTCCCGGCGACGGCGGACAGCCTCGACCGTGCCACGGTGCAGGAACCCGCCCAGTCCCTTCCCCCGCTCGGGACGACCGGGTCGGCGGGTGAGGCATGACCGGGCTGGACGGCACCACGGCCCTCGTCATGGCCTGCCTGGTCGTGGCGGTGGTGTCGATCGGCTACCTCGTCACCTCGCTGCGCGCCCGCGACAACGGCGGCGCCAGACTGTGGGCACTGTCCTCCGCGCTCGCGCTGGCTGCTGTCGTCTTCGCGTACGTGTGCGAGGTGGGCGATCCGACGGCCTGGGAGTATGCCTGGGCGCTCGCGCTGTGCCACGTGGCGGCGGCGGGCGGTGTGGGCGTGCTCCTGCTGGGATGCCGGGCGTTCAACGGCCGTGGTGTCGAAGGCCCGACGTTCCTCGTGATCGGCATCGTCGTCATGATCGGGGTCGTGACGTTCCTCGACGCGGTCAACGGAACCCCGGGGGCCGGCGACCTGTGGCTGTTTCTCTCGGTGGGGGGACTCAGCGCCGGCATCGCCTACCATGCGGTCACCCGACGGTTGCGCACGTACGCCGCATCCTGGTTCCTGCTGATCGGCTGTGTGATCGGCGGCGGGTACGCCCTCGCGGTGAGTGTCTCGATCGTCGTCGGTGCGCCGGTCTGGTACTCGTCCGTCTCCTCCGCCATGGCCGTCGCGGTAGTCGTCGTGCTGTGGGCGGTGGCGGCCTTCGTGCTCCGCGTTCAACTCATCGCGGGCGATGCCGCGCGCCGTCGAGAGGACACCGGCGTCCTGTCCCAGAGCGCGTTCCGTCACGCGCTTCGAGCCGTGCTACACCGTTCCATGGAGAGGCTCGACCTGATCGCCGTGATCGCCGTCAGCATCGACGACGTGAGTGCCGTCACCGCGGCGTTCGGGCGCGCCTCCGCGGAGCGGTCGACATCGGCGCTTCGCCGTGGCGTGCGACGCTTCGCCGCCCCGACGGCTCTCGTGGGGGCCTCCTATCAGGACACGACCGTGTTCGTGGCGACCCTCTCCTCGACCTCAGCGGACGCGCGTCGTCAGGCGGGATTGCTCTACCGGGGTATCGTGCGCGACTTCGTGGAAGCGCGCGACATCGCGATGCCCGGCGTGGGCATCGGGGTCGCGCTGAGTCAGACTCTCGGTTACGACGCGGACCTGTTGATGGCTGGCGCGGTGTCCGCCGCCGCCGAGGCGGAGGCCAGCGAGGAGACGTCTGTGGTGTTCGCCCGGGTGCGCGATCTGCCGGTTGACCCGTTCCCGGTGGAGTCGAACTGATCGACGAGTCACCAGCGCGGGGCGCGCCGATCACGCTAACGTCTGCCTATGCGCGCAGCAGGGGAGAGCCGGTGAAAGCCATGTGCGCGAGGTCGGCGCGGTGGGTCATGGGGACGATCCGAGACGAACTGTCCGGGGCATTGCCCGCCCGTGAGCAACGTGCGCAGGCGCGAACAGCTCTGTTGAACCAGCTGATGCTGTCCGCGATGGTGCTCGTGGTCGTCGTGCTCTCGGCCCTGATCGGTGAGAACACCGGACGAGAGCTTTTCCTCGCGGGCACACTGCTGATCTTCTCCGGTGCGGCGGCCACGCTGATGGTGCCCTGGTCGCGGATCGCGCGGTTCTGGTCGGTCGGGGTGCCGTTGGCCGACATCGTCGCGATCGCGATGCTGCGCGCCGCGGAGCCCGACAGTGGTCTCGGGCTGCTCTGGGCGTTCCCCGCCATGTGGCTGGCGGCCCTCGGCCTCATCACGTTCATCGTGCAGTTGGTGGTGATCGCCACCATCTACTGGGCCACGATCGTGGAGCAACCGGGACCGGGCTGGACCTACGCGACCCTCTTGCTGCCGGTCGTACTGCTCGCCATCTCGGCCGCGAGCTTCGTCAGCACACGACGATTCGTCGCGCAGCGGATCCTGCTGGACAAGCAAGCCGTCCTACTGACCAATGCGCTCTCCCGCGCGCAGCGGCAGGAGGAGCTTCAAACGGAGATCCTCGACGCCGTGGACTTCGGCGTGATCAGGATCGCGCCCGATGGCAGGATCACGGTCGTGAACGAGGCACTCGGGCGGTTCCAACGTCGGATCCCGGGCTTCGGCAACCTGGACCAGTCGCTGGCCGATCCGTACCGGGCCGACGGCACGACGCCATTGCCCCCCGAGGAACGGCCGCTGTTGCGCGCGTTGCGCGGCGAGGTGTTCGACAACCAGATCGTGTGGTTCGGGGCCGTCGACCAGCGGCGCTGGGCTCTGAGCATGACCGTCCGACGCTTGCACGACGCCCATGGTGCGGATGCGGGTTGCGTGCTCATCGCCCGCGACGTGACGGCAGAGACCACAGCGCTTCGGGCGAGGGACCGACTCGTCGCATCGGTGTCGCATGAGCTTCGTACCCCGCTGACGTCCGTGTTGGGGTACATCGATCTCGCGATGGATCATCTCGATCAGCCGGCGCAGGCGGAAAAGGACCTCCAAGTAGCCAGCAGCAACGGGGAACGGCTGCTGGAGATCGTCGCCGACATCCTGGCCGCATCGAGCTCGTCGCGGCTCTCGATGGACATGACGATCTCGCCGGAGGAACTGGACATGGCGAAGCTCATGCTCGGCGCCGCGCAGGCATGGCGGCCGCGAGCAGCTGAGCGGGCGATCGGGATCTCGTTATCGGGCGTGGAGCCCGCGCGTGCCTACGTGGATCCGCTACGCATCCGCCAGGTTGTGGACAACCTCATCAGCAACGCGGTGAAGTACAACCGGGATGGAGGCGAGGTCTCCCTGGGAACGACGAGCGATGGCGTGTCGACCTGGATGATGGTCCGTGACACCGGCCTCGGCATCTCTGAGGCGGATCAGGCCCGTTTGTTCGAGAGGTTCTTCCGTGCCCGCACGGGCGTGGACGGCACCGGGCTGGGGCTCTCGATCAGCCGTGACATCGTCCGCGCCCACGGTGGCGACCTCATCGTGCACTCCACTCCGGGGGTGGGTTCTACGTTCATCGTGCAGGTACCGGCGAGCGCAGACGCGGCGCTCGCCGCGGACGCCCCGACCGTCGATCCGGCCGACCGCGGCGAGGCGTGACGATGGACCAGTTCACGGCATCGCTCATGACCGCGGTCGTCTGCAACGTCGCCGGCGTGGTGTTCCTCGTGGAGACGCTGCTGCGTCGTGAGGAAGGAGCCAGCCATGTGTGGTCGTTGGCGTACCTGTCCGGCATGGCCACCACGGCCGCTTACCTGATCTGGGCCTCCGGCGGCGGTTACCTGGCGGTCGCGGCGGGCAATGCCCTGTTCGTCGGCGCGATGGGGGGCATGTGGCTGGGCTCGCGGCGGTTCAACCAGCGCACGTTGGCGGCCGGCGTCGGTGTCGTGATCGCGCTTATGCTCGCCACCGCCGGTGCGGTGATCGTCAGAGGAGCCGGCGGTGGCGACTGGGCCGGTTGGCCGATGATGTGCGGGGGCATCGTGGTGCTGTCGGCTCTGGCCGCGATCGAGACGCTGCGCCGGCCGATGCGCCGTAACCGCAGTTCCTGGGCGCTGGCGGTCGTCCTCGCCATTGTCAGCGTGTACTACCTGCTCCGGCTGACGGTCTTCCTCCTGCTAGGCCCCGACAGCACGCTGTTCGTCACGTATTTCGGCTCGACCGCCGGCAGCATCCCCACGATCACCCTCACGATCGTCGGAGTCGTGGTGACCTCCGTGCTGCGCGGTCGCAGAGCAGAGCTCCGGACCTATTCCTGGATGATGCAGGGAGGGGTGACCAGCGACGGGATCATGGTCTCCAAGACCTTCCTCGGGGCGTTGCGCGATATGACCGAACGCGCCGGATGGCGTGACGAGTTGGTCAGCGTCACCGCGGTGCGAGTGGAGGACCTGCGGCAGATCGCGACGGCGTTCGGCGTCGAGGTCGCCGGCGAGGTCGAAGGTGCGTGGCGGCAGGGCGTGCGGCGGTTCGCGCCCTCGAACTCCTTCGTGGGCGAAGACGATGGTCGCGGTCTGCTGGTGGCGACGGTGACGACCACCGCCGCCGAGGCACGGCGACAGGCCGGTGCGATCTACCGCGGTCTGTTCGATGCGCTCGGGGCGGTCACCGGAGCGGTCATTCCCACCGTCGGAGTGGGGATCGCGCTGAGCGAGACCGTCGGCTACCGTCCCGACGCGCTGGTGGATACTGCACGGGAGGCGGCGGCGCTCGCCACGGTGGCCTCCGAATCGTCCGTGGTCTTCGGCGGTATGAGTAAAGAGGATCTGGGAGGCGGGCGATGATTCTCCGGTCGCATGCCATGCTCGGACCATGCCTCTCATCGCGCTGACCGGCGGCATCGCCGCGGGGAAGTCCACCGTCTCCGCGCGGCTCGCCGCACACGGCGCGGTTATCGTCGATGCCGACCAGCTCGTGCGTGAAGTGCAGGCCCCTGGCTCGCCGGTGCTGACGAGGATCGCCGCAGAGTTCGGCGCCGGGGTGCTGACGGCCGACGGAGCGCTCGATCGGCAGGCATTGGGGCGCAGCGTCTTCGGCGACGATGCGGCGCTCCGGCGCCTGAACGCGATCGTGCATCCGGTCGTGCGCACAACGTCGCAGCGACGGTTCGACGAGGCGTTCGCCGCCGACCCGGACGCCGTGGTCGTCTACGACGTTCCACTGCTGGTGGAGACGCGGGGCGACGGCGGCTGGGATCGGATCGTGGTCGTTCACGCGCCGTCCTCGGTGCGTGCCGAGCGACTGGTGCGATCCCGCGGGATGAGCGTGCACGAGGCGCAGTCCCGGATCTCGGCGCAGGCCACCGACGAGCAGCGCCTCGCCGTCGCCGACGACGTCATCGACACGACGGGCACGATGGCGGACACGCTCGCCCAGGTCGATGCCCTGTGGGAGAGGCTGCGGCGGATGCCGAGGCGCTGAGCCTCCGCCCGGGGCGAACGTCGGCCCCGATGTCGGTGGGGACCCCTAGCCTGGAATCGTGCAGACCACCAGATCCGTGCGGCCCTTCGAGGTCGTCAGCGAGTACGTGCCCAGCGGCGATCAGCCGCAGGCCATCGCGGAGCTCGCGGCGCGCATCAACGCGGGTGAGACCGATGTCGTGCTGCTCGGCGCCACCGGCACGGGAAAGTCCGCGACCACCGCCTGGTTGATCGAGCAGGTGCAGCGGCCGACCCTGGTCCTCGCCCACAACAAGACCCTGGCCGCGCAGCTGGCCAACGAGTTCCGTGACCTGCTTCCGCACAATGCGGTCGAGTACTTCGTCTCGTACTACGACTATTACCAGCCCGAGGCCTACGTCCCACAGACCGATACGTTCATCGAGAAGGACAGCTCGATCAACGCCGAGGTGGAGCGGCTGCGCCACTCGACCACCAACTCGCTGCTCAGCCGCCGCGATGTCGTGGTGGTGTCCACCGTCTCGTGCATCTACGGCCTGGGCGCACCGGAGGAGTACCTGCGGGCGATGGTCGCGCTCCAAGTGGGGGAGCGCTACGACCGAGACGCGCTGATCCGCCGTTTCATCGCCATGCAGTACAACCGCAACGACGTCGACTTCTCCCGGGGCAACTTCCGGGTGCGCGGCGACACGATCGAGATCATCCCCGTCTACGAGGAGTACGCGATCCGCATCGAGCTCTTCGGCGATGAGATCGAAGCGCTTTACATGCTCCATCCGCTCACCGGAGACGTGATCCGCACGATGGAGTCGGTGCCGATCTTCCCCGCGTCGCATTACGTGGCCGGAACCGATGTCGTCCATCGCGCGATCGGCACGATCGAGGCAGAACTCGCTGACCGGCTGACCGAGTTCGAGCGGCAGGGAAAGCTCCTCGAGGCGCAGCGGTTGCGGATGCGGACCACGTTCGACCTCGAGATGCTGCAGCAGCTTGGGTTCTGCAGCGGCATCGAGAACTACTCCCGTCATCTTGACGGCCGTGAGCCCGGTGAGCCGCCGCACACCCTTCTCGACTTCTTCCCCGACGATTTCCTGCTCGTCATCGACGAGTCGCACGTCACCGTGCCGCAGATCGGGGCGATGTACGAAGGTGACGCCTCGCGCAAGCGCACCCTCGTCGAGCACGGGTTCCGCCTGCCGTCCGCGCTCGACAACCGGCCGTTGCGGTTCGATGAGTTCAAGGAGCGCATCGGGCAGACGGTGTACCTCTCCGCGACGCCCGGCCGGTACGAGATGGGCATCGCCGACGGCATCGTGGAGCAGATCATCCGTCCCACCGGTCTCGTGGACCCCCAGATCGTGGTCAAGCCCTCGAAGGGCCAGATCGACGACCTCCTGGAGGAGATCCGTCTCCGGGTGGAGCGCGACGAACGCGTCCTCGTGACCACCTTGACGAAGAAGATGTCGGAAGAGCTCACCGACTTCCTCAGCGAGCACGGTGTGCGGGTGCGGTATCTGCATTCCGACGTCGACACGCTGCGCCGGGTCGAGCTGCTCACCGAATTGCGCGCGGGGGTCTACGACGTTCTCGTGGGAATCAACCTCCTGCGTGAAGGCCTCGACCTGCCCGAGGTGTCGTTGGTGTCCATCCTGGACGCCGACAAGGAGGGATTCCTGCGCAGCGGCACCTCGCTGATCCAGACCATCGGTCGTGCCGCCCGCAACGTGTCGGGGCAGGTGCACATGTACGCCGACAAGATCACCGATTCGATGCGGGGTGCGATCGATGAGACGGATCGACGGCGCGAGCGTCAGATCGCCTACAACCACGAGCACGGCATCGACCCGCAACCGCTACGGAAGAAGATCGCAGACATCACCGACGCGCTCATCCGCGAGGGGGCCGATACGAAGGCGATGTTGGCCCGGCAGCCCTCGAGCCGCTCGGGAAAAGGCAAATCACCGACACCGGGCCTGCGCCGAGAGGGGATCGCCGCCGAAGGGGCCAACCAACTCGAAGCGACGATCGCCGACCTGTCCGACCAGATGCTGGCGGCAGCGTCCGAGCTCAAGTTCGAGTTGGCGGCGCGTCTGCGCGACGAGGTGCAAGACCTCAAGAAAGAGCTGCGCGCCATGGAACGTGCCGGCCACGCCTGATCGGTCGGAGTAGCCGGTCTCAGGGGCAGAACATGAGCGGTTTGGGCCCGGTGCGGTCGAAGGTGTGCAGCGACATGAGCTGTCCGCACAGCGGGCAGGGGCGGCCGCTGCGCTCGGGCTCGGGCGTGGTCTCGTACGGCCCGACGGCGGCGGGGCCCGCCGCGCTGACCAGTCGGGAATTGAGCCAGGCGTACCATCCGCCGGCGTCCCTCACGCGCTCACGGAGGGGGCGCCGCTCCGGTTTCATACGTGGCATGAAAGTTAGTGTACTAACTAATCGGTAGGATGGGGGCATGACGGACGATCTGTTGGCGATCGAGAACCAGGTGTGCTTCGCTCTGGTCACCGCGGCCCGCAACGTCGTCTCGATCTATCGACCGGTGCTCGAGCCTCTGGGCCTGACCCATCCGCAGTATCTCGTCATGCTCGCGCTCTGGGAGCGCTCGCCGCTGTCGTTGCGCGAACTCGCCGAAGAGCTCGCGATGGAGCCGGCGACGCTCTCTCCGCTCGTCAAACGACTCGAGGCGCAGGGCAGGGTCAGTCGCATCCGTCGCACCGACGATGAACGCATGCTGGACATCTCGCTCACCCCCGACGGGCATGCGCTGCGCCGACGAGCGCTCTCGGTTCCGGCGCAGATCATGGCCGCGGTCGGCATGGATGTGGCCGAGCTGGCGGCCCTGCGTGACGGTCTCGCGCCCTTCGCCGGGCGGCGTCCCTCGCGCTGAAGCGAGCACGGCCCGACATTCCGGTCGGGCGCAGGATTGCACCGGCGTCGCCGGACACTCGGCGCTGCGCCCCTCGCCCGGCGGCATCCGTCCCGCCGGCGTGATGCTCGTCGCAGAATTGCGCCCATGTCGCGGGATTCTCCCCGAATTCTGCGACCGTGGCGCGATACTGCGACCAAGCGAAGGGGAAGAGAGGCGGGGTGGAGCCGGAGCTGATGTCGGACGCCTTGCCTAAACTTGAGAGGTGCCCATCGTCCCCGTCTCCGACCATGCCTACGGCGCTGGAAAACTCAGCGTTCGCGGTGCCCGCGTACACAACCTCCGCAATGTCGACATCGACATCCCGCGCGAGAGCTTGGTCGTCTTCACCGGCCTTTCCGGTTCCGGAAAGTCGAGTCTGGCCTTCGACACCATCTTTGCCGAGGGGCAACGGCGCTACGTCGAATCATTGAGTTCCTACGCCCGTCAGTTCCTGGGCCAGGTGGACCGTCCCGATGTCGATTTCATCGAAGGGCTGAGCCCTGCCGTCTCGATCGACCAGAAGTCCACCAACCGCAACCCCCGCTCGACGGTCGGCACGATCACCGAGATCCACGACTACATGCGTCTGCTGTGGGCACGTATCGGGGTACCGCACTGCCCGGAATGCGGCGAGGTGATCCAGCGTCAGACCGTGCAGCAGATCGCCGACCAGCTGATGGAGCTGCCCGAGCGCACCAGGTATCAGATCGTCGCTCCTGTGGTCACCCAGAAGAAGGGCGAATTCGCCGACCTCTTCAAGGAGCTGTCGGCCAAGGGCTATGCGCGCGCGGTCGTCGACGGCGATCAGGTGCAGCTCGCCGAGCCGCCGGCGCTGAAGAAGAGCTACAAGCACGACATCGCCGTGGTGGTCGATCGGCTCGTCGCCGGTCCCGACATCCTGAGCCGTGTCACCGACTCGGTCGAGACGGCGCTGGGGCTGGCCGGAGGCATCGTCCAGGTCAACTTCGTCGACGAGACCGGCGACGCCGCCTGGCAGAGCTTCAGCGAGAAGCTCGCCTGCCCCAACGGCCACCCGTTGCAGCTGACCGAGATCGAGCCGCGCACCTTCTCCTTCAACGCCCCCTTCGGTGCGTGCCCTACCTGTTCGGGGCTGGGCACGCGGATGTCGGTCGACACCGATCTCATGCTCGGCGATGAGGAGCTGTCGATCCGGGAGGGCGTGCTCATCCCGTGGACGACGCAGGGCAAGGGCCTCTTCCAGTACTACGAGCGGCTGCTCCAGGGCCTGTCGGACGACCTCGACTTCTCGCTGGACGCGCCCTGGCGGGAGCTGCCGCAGCAGATCCGCGACGCGGTGCTGCACGGCGACAACTTCAAGGTCACGGTGCGGTTCAAGAACCGCTTCGGCCGCGAGATGCGCTACACCTCGGGGTTCGAAGGCGTCGTGCCCTACATCGAGCGCCAGTACCAGCAGGCAGAGTCCGACAACCAGCGCGCGCGCTGGGGCGAGTACTTGCGCGAGGTGCCGTGCCCGGTGTGCGGCGGCGATCGGCTCAAGCCCGAGGTGCTCGCAGTCCGGGTGCACGGCCGATCCATCGCCGACGCGTCCCGTCTCAGCCTGGCGGACGCACAGGGGTACTTCGCCGACCTCGAGCTCACCGACCGTGAGGCCACGATCGCTGCGGCGGTGCTGCGGGAGATCCGCGCCCGCCTCGACTTCCTCATCCAGGTCGGCTTGAACTACCTGAGTCTCGGACGTTCGGCAGGTTCCCTCTCCGGCGGCGAGGCGCAGCGCATCCGACTCGCCACGCAGATCGGCTCCGGCCTGACCGGTGTGCTCTACGTGCTCGACGAGCCGTCGATCGGTCTGCACCAGCGCGACAACCGACGCCTCATCGAGACCCTTCTCACCCTGAAGGGGCTCGGCAACACGCTGATCGTCGTCGAACACGACGAGGAGACGATCCAGGCGGCCGACTGGATCGTCGACATCGGCCCGCGCGCCGGCGTCGACGGCGGCACCGTGGTGCACTCCGGCCCCTACGCGCAGCTCCTGGCCGAGACGAACTCCCTCACCGGCGACTACCTGGCGGGCCGCCGGCAGATCGAGACGCCGGCGAAGCGCCGCCGCATCGACAAGAAGCGGCAGCTCACCGTGGTCGGTGCGCGCGAGAACAACCTGCAGAACGTGACAGCCTCGTTCCCGCTCGGCGTGTTCACCGCGGTGACCGGGGTGAGCGGGTCGGGCAAGTCGACGCTGGTCAACGACATCCTGTACCAGGTGCTCGCTTCGCGGCTGAACGGTGCCCGCACGGTGCCGGGCCGGCACACGCGCGTGACCGGTCTCGAAGAGCTCGACAAGGTGGTGCACGTCGATCAGGCGCCCATCGGTCGCACCCCCCGGTCGAACCCCGCCACCTACACCGGGGTGTTCGACCGGATCCGGACGCTGTTCAGCGAGACGCCGGAGGCCAAGGCCCGCGGCTACCAGCCCGGTCGCTTCAGCTTCAACGTCAAAGGCGGACGCTGCGAGGCCTGCTCCGGCGACGGCACGATCAAGATCGAGATGAACTTCCTGCCCGACGTGTACGTCGACTGCGAGGTCTGCCACGGGCAGCGCTACAACCGGGACACCCTCACCGTGCACTACAAGGGCAAGAACATCGCCGAGGTGCTCGAGATGCCCATCAACGAGGCCGCGGGCTTCTTCGAGCCGATCCAGGCGATCCACCGCTACCTGCGCACCCTGGTCGAGGTCGGTCTCGGCTACGTGCGTCTCGGCCAGGCGGCGACGACGCTCTCCGGCGGCGAGGCGCAGCGCGTGAAGCTCGCGACCGAGCTGCAGCGACGCTCCAACGGCCGCAGCGTGTACGTGCTCGACGAGCCGACCACCGGCCTGCACTTCGAAGACGTCCGGAAGCTCCTCGAGGTGCTGAACGGACTGGTCGACAAGGGCAACACCGTCATCGTCATCGAGCACGACCTCGACATGATCAAGTCGGCCGACTGGATCGTCGACCTCGGTCCGGAAGGCGGATCGGGCGGTGGCACGATCGTCGCGACCGGCACGCCCGAGCAGGTCGCCGCCGAACCCGACAGCCACACCGGCGCCTTCCTCGCCGAGGTCCTGGGGACGCAGGCAGCGCGCAAGGCCGGCTGAGGTGGCCAACGTCCTGCCCTACCGCCCGAAAGCGGGGGAGATCCCGACGAGTCCGGGCGTGTACCGCTTCCGCGACGGCGAGGGCCGCATCCTTTACGTCGGTAAGGCGAAGAACCTCCGTGCACGGCTGTCGAACTACTTCGCGCCGCTGCACACGCTCCACGAGCGCACCCGACGGATGGTGACCACCGCGGCATCCGTCGAATGGACCGTGGTGGGCAGCGACGTCGAGGCCCTGCAGCTCGAGTACATGTGGATCCAGGAGTTCACACCCCCGTTCAACGTGCGCTATAAGGACGACAAGTCGTACCCCTACCTCGCGGTCACGCTCGCCGACGAGGCGCCGCGCGTGATCGTGACCCGCAACCACAAGATCAAGGGGGCGGCGTACTTTGGCCCATTCCCGAAGGTCTGGGCGGTGCACGACACGATCGACCTGATGATCAAGGTGTTCCCGATCCGCACCTGCTCCGACTCCTCGTATAAAAAGGCGATGGCGACGGGACGGCCGTGCTTCCCCGGTCAGATCGGACGCTGCGGCGGACCGTGCTCGATGACCGTGACGATCGACGAGCACCGCGCCATCGTGGACGACTTCGTCGCCTTCATGTCCGGCGGCGACGCGCGGTTCGCCCGCGAGCTCACGAAGCGCATGAACGACGCGGCCGCGGCGATGGAGTATGAGGCCGCGGCTGCCTACCGCGACAAGCTCTCCGCCATCGACGCCGTGCTCACCCGCAGCGCGCTCGTCCTTGCGGACGACACCGACGCCGACCTGTTCGGCATCGCCGAGGACGAGCTGGCAGCCGCGGTGCAGCACTTCATCGTGCGTGGCGGACGTGTGCGCGGCGTACGCGCGACCACGGTCGACAAGGAGCTCGACATCTCCGGTCCCGACCTGGTCGACCAGGTGCTGCAGCGCACCTACGGGGATGCCGCCGCCGCGGACATCCCGAAGCAGGTGTTCGTGCCGCAGCTGCCGGACGACGCCGCAGAGCTCGAGCAGTGGTTGCGTGACCGGCGCGGCCGCACGGTGTCGCTGGGCGTCGCCCAGCGCGGGCGCAAAGCGGAGCTGATGAAGACGGCGACGCTCAACGCGCAGCAGGCGCTGATCCTCCACAAGACGCGCCGCACGAGCGACTACGTCGCGCGCACCCAGGCCCTCACCGACCTGCAGGAGGCACTCGGACTGCCGGAGGCGCCGCTGCGCATCGAATGCTACGACGTGTCGCATCTGTCCGGAACGAACGTCGTCGCCTCGATGGTCGTCTTCGAGGATGGACTGCCCCGGAAGGACCAATACCGTTCGTTCTCGGTCGCCGAGACCACGGACGACACCGATTCGCTGTACCAGGTGCTCACCCGCCGGCTCGCCCATCTGGACGCCCCCGAAGAGCAACAGCCGGACGGTGCTCCGAGGCGGCGCTTCTCCTACCCGCCGCAGCTCCTGATCGTCGACGGCGGGCAGCCCCAGGTCGCGGCCGCCGCGCGCGCACGGGCGGATGCCGGACATCCCGAGATCGCGCTGTGCGGCATCGCGAAACGACTCGAGGAGATCTGGCTGCCGGGGGACGACTTCCCCGTGATCCTGCCCCGCACCTCCGAGGCGCTGTATCTCGTGCAGCGACTGCGCGATGAGGCGCACCGCTTCGCGATCACGCACCAGCGCACTCGCCGCAAGCGCGACATCACCACGGTGCTCGCCGAGGTGCCCGGTCTCGGCCAGGTGCGCATCAAGGCGTTGCTGCGTCACTTCGGCTCCGTCGCAGCGCTGAAGAAGGCGTCGCTCGCCGAGATCGCCGAGTTGCCGGGCATCGGGCCGAAGGTCGCGGCCGCCGTACATGAGCATCTCGCCGTTCGTTAGCGTCACGACCGCGCTGCCCGGCGAATCCTCGTCAGCTGTGGCCGCCTCGTGTCGCGGGATGCCGTCACAAGCGACGAGGAATTCTCCGCAGTGCGGAAACACGGCGTCTCATTGCCTCTAGGCTGATGCGCAGAACGAGGGCAGGCACATGGCGGACGATCAACCCCCGGGCGCAGGCGAGGTGCTCATCGTCACCGGCATGTCCGGGGCCGGGCGTTCGACCGTCGCGAACGCGCTGGAAGACCTCGGCTGGTATGTGGTCGACAACCTGCCGCCGCAGATGCTGAGGCCGCTGCTCGAACTCTCGGACCTCGCCCAGGGGGCCGTTCCTCGGGTCGCCGCGGTGGTCGACGTGCGCGGCAGGGAACTGTTCGCCGCCCTTCCGGAGGTCGCCCGGTCGCTGCGCGACGGTCGTTCGGTGCGGGTGCTGTTCCTCGACGCGAGCGATGACGTGCTCGTGCGCCGCTTCGAGGCGGTGCGCCGGCCACATCCCCTGCAGCAGACCGGAACCATCGTCGACGGCATCCGTCGAGAGCGGACGCTGCTGGCACCGCTGCGCGAGCACGCCGACGTCATCATCGACACGAGCGGCTACAACATCCACGACCTGACCACGCGCATCGCGGAGAGCTTCGCGGCGGAGGGAACCGCAGCGCACACCCTGACGATCATGAGCTTCGGCTTCAAGTACGGTCTTCCGCCGGACGCCGATCTCGTCGCCGACATGCGGTTCCTGCCGAACCCGTTCTGGAACGACCAGCTGCGTTCTCAGACCGGGCTCGACGAGGCCGTCAAGACGTTCGTGCTGAACCAGGTCGGTGCGCTCGAGTTCCTCGACGCCTACGGTCAGGCGCTGCGGCCGGTGCTGGAGGGTTATCAGCGTGAGAACAAGCGGCACTCGATCGTCGCGATCGGTTGCACCGGAGGAAAGCACCGGTCGGTCGTGATGGCGCAGGAGTTGGCGTTGCGCCTGTCGGATCTGCCGGCGGTGGCGGTTACCGTCACGCATCGCGACCTCGGCCGCGAGTAGGCTGGAGCGTCGTTCCCCCCCCGATTTGAGGAGTACCGTGCCGCTGACCGCCCAGGTGAAAACCGAACTGATCACGGTGCGAGACCCCCGCCCCTCCGCTCGGGCAGCGGAGTTGACGGCGGTGCTCCGTTTCGCCGGCGGTCTGCATTCGATCGCCGGACGCGTCGCGGTGGAGGCCGAGCTCGACTCGGAGCAGCTAGCGCGACGCGTCGGGCGCGACCTCGTCGAACTGTACGGGGTGCGGCCAGAGCTCGCCCATGTACAGGGTTCCGGCGGACGCAGCGGCAGCCACGTCGCGGTGCGCGTGATCGAGGGCGGTGAGACGCTCGCCCGCCAGACCGGGCTGCTCGACGTGCGGCGCCGGCCCGTTCGGGGCCTGCCGAACCGGTTGACGACGGGTTCCCGTCCGGATCTCGCCGCGGTGTGGCGGGGGGCCTTCCTCGCGGCCGGCACCCTGACGGAGCCCGGACGCTCCGCTGCGCTGGAGATCGCCTGCCCCACCGGCGAGGCCGCGATGGCGCTCGTCGGCGCGGCGCACCGCGTCGGCATCGCGGCGAAGGCCCGCGAGGTGCGGGGGGCGCCGCGCGTGGTCGTCCGCGAGGGGGAGGCGATCCGGGCGGCATTGGCCGAGATGGGCGCCCGTCGCGTCGCCGAGGAATGGGACCAGCTGCGCCAGCGTCGCGAGGTGCGCGCCGGTGTGAACCGGCTCGTCAACTTCGACGACGCCAATCTCCGCCGATCCGCCCAGGCCGCGGTCGCCGCATGCGCGCGGGTCGAGCGGGCGATGGACATCCTCGGAGACACGATCCCCGATCATCTGCGTCAGGCGGGCGACCTCCGCCTCGCGCATCGCGATGCCAGCCTCGACGAGCTCGGGCACCACGCAGATCCGCCGCTGACCAAGGATGCCGTGGCCGGCCGCATCCGCCGACTGCTCGCCATGGCGGATAAGAAGGCGGAGGCCGACGGCGTGCCCGGCACCGAATCGGCGGTGCCTCCCGGCATCGAGGGCTGAGCGCATCCGGTGCCCGTCACGCGGGCATCGAACCCGCTTCCCCGGGGGCTGCGGTCACTAGGATGAGAGAGTCACCCTCGCCCCGTCGGGGACTCCGGCGCGGCACCGACTGGAAGAAGAGAACATGGCGAAGTACACCTTGCCCGACCTCCCCTACGACTACGCGGCGCTGGAACCGCACATCAGCGCCAAGATCATGGAACTGCACCATGACAAGCACCACCAGACGTACGTGACGGGCGCCAACACGGCCCTCGATCAGCTGGCGGAGGCACGCGAGACCGGAAACCTCGCGAATGTCAACAAGCTGGAGAAGGACCTCGCGTTCAACCTCGGCGGACACGTCAACCACTCGATCTTCTGGACGAACCTGTCGCCGAACGGCGGCGGCGAGCCCGAGGGCGAGCTGAAGGCTGCGATCGACGAGTTCTTCGGTGGTTTCGCCAAGTTCCAGGCGCACTTCACCGCCGCAGCCACCGGCATCCAGGGATCTGGCTGGGCGGTCCTCAGCTGGGACCCGATCGGTGAGCAGCTCCTCATCCAGCAGCTGTTCGACCAGCAGTCGAACACCGCGCAGGGGACGATCCCGGTCTTCCAGGTGGACATGTGGGAGCACGCGTTCTACCTCGACTACCTGAACGTCAAGGCCGACTACGTGAAGGCTGTGTGGAACATCGCGGACTGGCAGAACGTCGCCGCGCGTTTCACCGCCGCCCGCGAGAAGACGGCGGGTCTGCTGGTAGTGTCGTGACCAGGTGAGGATGCCGCGGAGCCCCCGCACCACGGGGGCTCCCGCATCCTCTTCCTTTCCTTCGAAACCTCTTGCCGGGTGGGAATCGGAACCACCGGCGCGACGAGAAAACGGGAGACACCGTGTCTGTCAAGATCGGCATCAACGGCTTCGGCCGGATCGGGCGCAATTTCCTCCGCGCCGCCCTGGAACAGGGCGCGGACCTCGATATCGTGGCGGTGAACGACCTCACCGACAATAAGGCACTGGCACACCTCCTCAAGTACGACTCCGTCGGTGGACGCCTCACAGAAGAGGTCTCCTACGACGGCGACTCGATCACTGTCGGCGGCAAGAGCATCAAGGTCTTCGAGGAGCGCGACCCCGCCAACCTCCCGTGGGGCGAGCTGGGCGTCGACATCGTCATCGAGTCCACGGGGCGCTTCACCAAGGCCGCGGACGCCAAGAAGCACCTCGAGGGCGGGGCCAAGAAGGTCATCATCTCTGCTCCCGGAACCGATGTCGACGGCACCTTTGTGGTGGGCGTCAACGACGGCGAATACGACTCGGCGACGCAGCACATCATCTCCAACGCTTCCTGCACCACCAACTGCCTCGCGCCGCTGGCCAAGGTCTTCAACGACAACTTCGGCATCGAGCGCGGATTCATGATGACGGCGCACGCCTACACCGCCGATCAGAACCTGCAGGACGGCCCTCACAGCGACCTGCACCGTGCGCGTGCCGCGGCGATCAACATCGTCCCGGCGGCGACGGGCGCGGCCAAGGCCATCGGCCTGGTGCTGCCCGAGCTGAAGGGGAAGCTCAGCGGCTCCTCCTACCGCGTGCCGGTCACGACCGGTTCGATCGTCGACCTCACACTGATCACGCCGACCGAGGGTCTGACCGTCGAGGTGATCAACGCCGCATACGAGAAGGCCGCCGCGGAGGGCGCGCTCGTCGGCTACCTGAAGTACAACACCGACCCGATCGTGTCGACCGACATCGTGCACGACCCGCACTCGTCGGTCTTCGACGCCGGTCAGACCAACGTCAGCGGCAACCTGGTGAAGGTATCGTCCTGGTACGACAACGAGTGGGGCTACTCCAACCGGCTCGTCGACCTGACCGAGCTGGTCGCCAGCAAGCTCTGAGCGTCGACATGGCACTGCGCACCCTCGCCTCGCTGGGGGCGCTCGCCGGTAAGCGCGTCATCGTCCGTGCTGACCTCAACGTCCCCCTGCGGGACGGGGTCATCACGGACGATGGCCGTGTCCGGGCGACGCTCCCGACGCTCAACGCCCTGATCGAACAGGGGGCCCGCCTCATCGTGTGCTCCCACCTCGGTCGTCCCGACGGCGCTCCCGATCCGAAATTCAGTCTCGAGCCCGTCGCGCAGCGCCTGTCGGAGCTTCTCGGCAAGCCCGTCGCGTTCGCCCGCGACACGGTCGGGGAATCTGCACGGGAAGCCGTCGACGCGCTTTCCGACGGCGACGTCGCCGTCATCGAGAATCTGCGCTTCGACCCCGGTGAGACCGCCAAGGACGACGCCGTGCGCGGTGCGTTCGCCGCACAGCTGGCCGAATTCGGCGATGTGCTCGTGTCCGACGGGTTCGGCGTGGTGCACCGCAAGCAGGCCAGCGTCTTCGACCTCGCGCAGCTGATCCCGTCTGCGGCGGGATTCCTGATCGAGAAGGAGGTCGACGTCCTCGACCGCCTCACAGAGAGCCCGGAGCGCCCGTACGCGGTCGTGCTCGGCGGCTCCAAGGTCAGCGACAAGCTGGGCGTGATCGCCCACCTGCTGCCGCGTGCCGACAAGATCCTCGTCGGCGGGGGCATGCTGTTCACCTTCCTCGCCGCGAAGGGGTACGCCGTCGGGAAATCGCTGCTCGAGCAGGACCAGATCGAGACGGTGAAGGGCTACATGGCGGAGGCCTCGGAGAGGGGCGTCGAGCTGATCCTGCCGGTGGACGCGGTCATGGCCGCCTCCTTCAGTGCGGATGCGGAGCACGTGGTCGCCCCCGCGGATGCCCTCGAGGACACGGCGTTCGGCGCCGACGGTCTCGGGCTCGACATCGGGCCGGAGACGGCGCGGATCTTCGCCGACGCCATCAAGGACTCCCGGACGGTGTTCTGGAACGGTCCGATGGGCGTGTTCGAGATGGCTGCCTTCGCCCACGGCACCAAGGTCGTGGCGAAGGCCCTCACCGAGGTGGCCGGCCTGTCGGTTGTCGGCGGCGGTGACTCCGCGGCGGCCGTGCGTCAGCTCGGCTTCGCGGATGCCGACTTCGGTCACATCTCGACCGGCGGCGGCGCCAGCCTCGAGTTCCTCGAGGGTAAGAAGCTTCCCGGCCTGGAGGTGCTCGGATGGCAGTGACACGTACCCCGCTGATCGCGGGGAACTGGAAGATGAACCTCGACCACCTGCAGACGGTGGCGCTTGTGCAGAAGCTGCACTGGACCCTGCGGGATGCGGGGCACGAGAGCGATTCCGTTGAGGTGGCTGTCTTCCCGCCCTTCACGGACCTGCGCACCGCGCAGACCCTGATCGACGCCGACAAGATCCCGTTCGCACTCGGTGCGCAAGATATCTCGACCCATGACTCGGGGGCCTACACCGGTGAGGTGTCCGGGACGTTCCTCGCCAAGCTGGACTGCCGCTATGTGATCATCGGTCATTCCGAACGGCGCGAGTACCACGCCGAGACCGACGAGGTCGTCGCCGCGAAGGTGCAGGCCGCGGTGAAGCACGGCCTGGTCCCGGTGGTCTGCGTGGGCGAGACGGCGGAAGACCTCGAGAAGTTCGGGGCGAGTGCGGTGCCGGCCGGCCAGCTGGAGATCGCGTTGGCGGGCCTTCCGGCAGACGCCGATGTCGTGGTGGCCTACGAGCCGGTGTGGGCGATCGGATCCGGCCAGGCGGCGACGCCGGCGCAGGCGCAGGAGGTCTGCGCGAAGCTCCGCGAGGTCGTCGCCAGGGTGGTCGGGGAGGAGGCGGGCGTTCGCACCCGAGTCCTCTACGGCGGCTCGGTGAAGTCGGCGAACATCGCGAGCTTCATGCGCGAGCCCGATGTGGACGGGGCTCTCGTCGGTGGCGCCAGCCTGGTCGCGGACGAGTTCGCCGCGATCATCCGATACCAGAAGCACGTCGGCGTCTGACGTTCCGCTCCCGTATAGTTGTACTTCGTGTGATCCGTCGTGGGATCGCCGTGAAAGGGTGATGGTGGAGATCCTCGAGTTCGTGCTGCAGGTGGTGCTTGGCATCACGAGCCTGCTGCTGACCCTGCTGATCCTGCTCCACAAGGGGCGCGGCGGCGGCCTGTCCGACATGTTCGGCGGCGGCATGAGCTCCGCGCTCGGGTCCTCCGGGCTCGCCGAGCGCAACCTCAACCGGTTCACGGTGGTGCTCTCGCTGCTCTGGTTCGTCTCGATCGTCGCACTCGGCCTGATCACCAAATTCACGGGGCTGGTCTGACCATGGCGTCCGGGGGGAACGCCATCCGCGGTACGCGCGTCGGCGCGGGGCCGATGGGTGAGCAGGATCACGGATTCCACGCCGATCGCGTCGCGGTGTCCTACTGGGACGCACTGGGCAACGAGACGGTGCGCTACTTCGCTGCGGGGATCCCCGACGAGGAGATCCCGGACACGATCGACTCCCCGCACTCCGGGCTTCCCGCCGGACGAGACCAGCAGAACCCGCCGGCCCTGTCGAAGAGCGAGCCGTACAAGACGCACCTCGCCTATGTGAAGGAGCGTCGCACCGAGGACGAAGCCGAGCAGCTCCTCGAGGAGGCTCTGCAGCGGCTCCGCGCCCGTCGCGGCCAGTGAGCGGCTGCGTCGTCAGGCGCGGTTGCGAGGTCAGAACTTGCTGTCGATGGCATCCGGCGGCAATTGCGCTGCGGCCGCCTCGTCGGCGAAGAACACGGTGTGCCTGCGGCCTTTGGCTCCGGCGGCGGGAACGCTCTGATAGCTGGCCCCGGCCACCGCGAGACCCAGCGCGGAGGCCTTGTCGGCACCGGCGAGTACCAGCCACACCCGGCGGGACGAGTTGATGACCGGACGGGTGAGGGTGATGCGCTCGGGCGGCGGCTTGGGGGCGTCCCTTACCGGAAGGGCGGCACGATCGGTGACGCGGATCTCCGGCCGGTCGGGGAACAGCGACGCGATGTGCGCGTCGGGGCCGACACCGAGGAAGCAGATGTCGAACGACGGCCAGGCGCCGACGCGGGGATCGGCGAAGCGGGCGAGCTCCGCCTCATAGGACGCGGCGGCGTCGGTGAGGTTCAGCCCGTCGTCGAGGCCTGCGATCGTGTGGATGTTGTCCGACACGGCGACCTGGTCCAGGAGTGCGGCGAACGTGGCCGTGTCGTTGCGCTCCGGGTCGCCGCGGGGGAGGAACCGCTCATCACTCCACCAGAAGTGGACCAGCCGCCAGTCGATCGTCGCGCAGCGGGGATCGCCCGCCGCAGCCTCGAGGACGCGCCCGCCCATCGAGCCGCCCGTCAGCGAGACGTGGGTCAGCTTTCCGGCGTCCGTGCGGCGCAACAGCCGGGAGACGAAGCGGGAAGCGACCGTTGCGGCGACCGCTTCCGAGTCGCGGCCGACGACGACTCGCTTGTCCGCGGTGATCTCGGCCATGCGCCCTCCTATGCCTCGTCCAGCAGCGCGCAGCCCTGGGTGATGACCCGACCATACAGGAGGTCGGGATCGAGGCGACGCAGCTCCTCCGCGAGGCATTCCCGCAACGACCGTCGGGGGAAGGCCAGGTCGTGCGAGGGCTGTCCCGGCTGCGTCAGCACGGCCAGGGCCGGCTCCGGACGCGACAACAGGATGTCGCCGCCCGCGCGGGACAGTCGCACCGACTTGATGCCCTCGCTCCACTCGTCCTCGTCGAGGTAGCTCCAGGTCACCGGCGCGTCCAGCTGGAGCCTCAACCAGGCCGCCAGCAGGGGTGTGGAGGGAGAGGTCGCCCCGCCGCGCACCTCGACGGCAGTGATGGTCTCGTAGGGGGGCTGGTCGAGCACCGCGGCCAGCTGTTCGCGCCACCGGGTGAGCCGCGTCCAGGCCAGGTCGGTGTCTCCCGGCGAGTAGAGCGTGCCAAGGCCATTGACCCAGGCGTGCGGATCGGGCTGGGTCGCGGCGTCCGTGATCCGACGCTGGGCGATGCGCCCGATCGCCGTCCGTGACGGCACCGGTGGGGTATCGCCCGGCCACCACGCCACGACGGGCGCGTCCGGCAGCAGCAGACCGGTCACCAGGCTTTCGGAGTTCGAACCCGCGGCGCCGGCGGCATGCAGCACGATGACCTCGCTCGCTCCGGCATCACCGCCGACCCGGATCTGCGCGTCGAGCCGCGGCGCGGCATCCGGATCCTTCTCGATCAGCACGATGACGCGCATCGGATGCTCGCGCGAGGCGTCGTTGGCGGCCTCGATGGCCTCCTCGTCGACATCGCGGTGACTCACGATGATGAGGGTCAGCACGCGGCCGAGTGCGACGGCACCGCCCTCCTCGCGGACGCTGACGAGCGCCTTCGAGATCTTGCTGACGTTGGTGTCGGGCAGGTCGACGATCACGGGCGCCTCCAGGTGCGGCCATCGCGGGCGAGGAGCTCATCGGCGGATGCCGGGCCCCAGGATCCGGGGGAGTACTGCTCCACAGGTCCGCCCTGCTCCGCCCAGAACTTCTCGACCGGGTCGAGGATCTTCCAGCTGAGCTCAACCTCCTCATGCCGGGGGAACAGCGGAGGATCACCCAGCAGGACGTCGAGGATGAGGCGTTCGTACGCCTCCGGGCTCGCCTCGGTGAACGCGTGGCCGTAGCCGAAGTCCATCGTGACGTCCCGGACCTGCGTGTCCGCGCCGGGCACCTTCGAGCCGAACCGGATGGTCACGCCCTCATCGGGCTGGACCCGTATCACGAGCGCGTTCTGGCCGAGACCGGAGATCTGGTTGCGGTCGAACAGATGCTCGGGTGCGCGCTTGAACACCACGGCGATCTCGGTCACCCGGCGGCCGAGCCGCTTGCCGGTACGCAGGTAGAACGGCACGCCCGCCCAGCGGCGGGTGTTGATCTCCAGCTTGACCGCTGCGTAGGTCTCGGTGGTCGACTGCGGAGCCATGCCGTCCTCGTCGAGGAAGCCGGTCACCTTCTCGCCGCCCTGCCAGCCGCCGGCGTACTGCCCCCTCGCGGTCGCGAGCGAGAGGTCGTCGGGGAGCGTGATCGCCGCCAGCACTTTCTCCTTCTCGGCGCGCAGCGACGGGGCGTTGAACCCGATGGGCTCCTCCATGGCGGTCAGAGCGAGCAGCTGCAGCAGGTGGTTCT
>JAATGR010000111.1 GCA_015654575.1 Actinomycetales bacterium | reverse complement strand
TGTCGGCGGATGCCGCGGCCTCCGTGTTCGCGTCGGGACGTTCCTCCAGGGCCAGACTCGTCACGCCCGCCAGGGCGGACAGCGGTGCGGCGGTGGCGACGCGGCGGTTGGTGACGGCGATGGGGCCCGCGAGCCCGGAGGCGACGACGCCCCGCAGGATCGCGCCGCCCATGGACCCGGCGCCGAGGATGGCGAGAGGTGGGATTGCGCTCATCGTTCCAACCTACGCGGGTCCGCCCGGGACGGCTCGCCGGACTCAGGCGCGCTGCGCGGCGGCCCCGGCCGCCGATCCGAGCACGAGCTGGTTGATGGCGGTCGCGGCGAGGAATTCGCGCAGCACGAGGCTCGCCGCACCGAACACCCCGGCGTGGGGAGCGGTCTTGGAGGCGACGATCTCCAGCTTGGCGGTGGAGAGCGGGATGGCTCTCGCATAGACCACCTCGCGCACGCCGGCGATGAGGTGCTCGGCGGCGCGGGACAGGGAGCCGCCGATCACGATTACCGAGGGGTTCAGGAGCGGAACGGCGACCGAGAGCACCTCCCCGATGTCTCGTCCGGCCTGCCGGAGCGCCTGGATCGCGGTGACGTCTCCCGACTTGACCGCTGCCACCAGGTCGGAGTTGGTGGCGAGCGGCTTGCCCTCCGCGGCGAGCGCGGCGAGGATCGCCCGCCCGGATGCCACCGCCTCCAGGCAGCCGCGGTTGCCGCATACGCAGGGCACGTCAGGGGCACGCGACACCGGCGCATGGCCGATGTCGCCCGCCGCGCCCGTGGCCCCGTGACGCAGGTCCCCGCCGGAGATGATGCCCGATCCGATTCCCGTCGCCACCTTCACGAACACGAGGTCGTTCGTCTCCGGCCAGGCCACGGTGCGCTCACCGAGCGCCATGATGTTCACGTCGTTGTCCACGTACACCGAGGCGCCGAACTCTGATTCCAGCAGCCCTCGGACGTCGAACATGTCCCAGCCGGGCATGATCGGAGGGTTCACCAGGCGCCCAGCCCCGAACTCCACCGGTCCGGGGAGTCCGACCCCGACTCCGGCCAGGGGGACCTTCTGCTCCGCGAGCAGCGTGCGCGCCGCCGCGATCGTCGCCGACAGCACCTTCTCGGGGCCCGCAGCCACATCGATCTCGATGTTGCGGTCCTCAAGGACGGCGCCGCCGAGGTCGGTGATCGCGAGATGGGCGTGCGACGCGCCGATGTCCAGCGCGAGGACGCTCCTACCGGCGGTATCGAGCGCGAACTGCGACGGCGGCCGGCCCCCGGACGACGTCGCCGCGCCGGTGGGGGCGATCAGTCCGATTCCGACGAGCTGCTCGATCAGCGTCGCCACGGTTCCGCGGGAGAGTCCCGTCAGCCGGGCAAGCTCCGACCTCGTCCGGGGCAGGCCGGAACGGAGGAACTGGAGCAGCGCACCTGCGGAAGCCGGCGCCGCCTCGCCCGCCGACACCTCAGTCGACGCCATGCGAACACTGCCTCACGCCGCGAGCTCCTCTGCCACGGCGCGCGCCACGCGGACGGCCGTCGTGCACGCGGCGAGCGTGACGTTGCCGACGATCGGTGTCGGCAGGACGGAGGCACCCGCCACGAACAGACCCGGTCTCCGCCATACCCGGCCGTTGGCATCGCACACCCCTGATCCGTCGTCGTCGCGACTCATCCGCGTCGTGCCTGAGGCGTGCAACGACGACCCTGCGGCGAGCCGCAGCTGTTCAGGGATGCCGTCGCTCCCGCCGATCACCGCCATCACGGCGCGTTGAGTGTCCATGGCGCGAGCGATGCTCCCCTCATCTTCGTCGTCGTACGAGAACTCCACCGAGAACGAGGGTAGTCCCACCGCATCGGGTTCATCCGAGAAGACGAGACGGTTCTCCTCGCGCACCGCGGTGGGGACGTACACGCTGATGCCGACGGTCACGCCCGACACCGTGGCGAGGTCGTCCGCGTAGAGCGGTGCCACCGAGACCTGCCAGTGCCCCGGCTGCTGCGGGCCCGAATGGGGCATCCAGAGGGAGTCGGTCATCCACTCCCCCTCGGACAATCCCTCGATCCGCGCACCGCTGAGCTCGGACTCCGGAACGAGCACCCGGCCGGCGATGAAGGCGTGCTCGTTGAGCCCGCGGCCGACGGCCGCGTCGCGCACGCCCGAGGCCCACAGCAGCTGCGGCGTGCGGAGCGGGTCCGCGCAGACGACGACTCGCTCCGCGAGCCATTCCTCCTGCTCCCCGGTGGAGGTCCGGGTCGCCGCGACGCCGACGGCGGTGTCACCGTCCCACAGCACGCGGGTGACGACCCGGCCGTCGAGGAGCCGGAAGTGCGGATCGGCCCGGTCGTGTGCGATCGGCGGGAAGATCACCGCGGGACCGACGCGAAGACGACGCCCGTCGGCGCCCTCGAAGACGGCCATCGGCATGGTCTGTGGGCCCCGCCCCGGCGCCCACGCCCCCGCGAAGGCGGTGGCCATCCGGTCCAGCACGAACCGGCCCGCCGGGGTGGGGCCGAACAGATCCGGGGTGACCCGAAGGTGCTCCGACGCGAGCGCGAGGTCCTCCTCCCAGGTTTGCGCGGTGAGATCCGGGATCTCGGTGCCCCAGGGCGTGGGACAGGCCGCGGTCCAATGCGCCCCCATGCCGCCGACATTCCACCCCACGGCAGCGGCAGGGAACTGCGCGCCGTCGTGCCCCAGCGCCCCCAGGGTGTAGAGCCCGGGCTCGGCGTCCGCCGGCGAGGCCGGGAAGCCGGCGTGCGCCGCCGCGCCGACGTACATCGACTGCGTCCCCGCGGCGGCGTGGGCGTTGTAACTCTCCCGGACGGCGCCGTCCTGCGTGTCATGCAGGTGCATGCCCGGTGCCTCCGTGCCGGGCAACTGCGTGCCGGCCTCCACCATCAGGATGCGCGCGGTGGGACGGCGTCGGCGCAACTCCGCTGCGACGGTCGCCCCCATGATCCCGCTGCCGACGATGAGCACGTCGGCGTCGAACGATTCGGTCATGGGTGTTCTCCTTCTTCCACTCCGGCGTCGGCGAGCGACATCGCCCGGAGCCTGATGTCTTCGTAAGCGGCGAGGATCGCACCGGCGGGGGCGATCGGGTCGCACTCCAGGCCGACAGGACCGCAATAGCCGAGCTCCAGCAGAGTAGCCAGTTCCCGCGGCCAGTCCACAAGCCCGCTGCCGGGCTCGTGACGACCGGGGACATCGGCGATCTGGACGTGTCCGACGTGCGCGATCCTCCCGGCGAGCGCGGCGCCCCGCGGCTCTGCGTTGCGCACCGCGTGGTAGCGGTCGTACAGGAGTGCCACGCCGTCGCGGTCGAGGCGCTCGATGACGGACATGGCCCGCTCAGTCGAGCACAGCACCGCATCCGGCGCCTCATCCTCACGGCTGACGACCTCCACGAGCAGCGGGATGCCGCGACCGCCGATGGCGTCCGCGGCGCGCGCGAGCCCTGTCGCCACGTTGCGGAGCGCCTGCGCATCGGCCATCGCCGGAACACGGTCGCCGGCGAGGACGACAATGCCGCGAGCGCCGAGAGACTCGGCGTGCTCGGCGGTGTCGCGGACGCGCTGTACGAAGGTGTCGTGCGATTCCGGGTCGGCCAAGGCACACTTCCCCGCCCACGACTCCGCGCAGATCGTCTGCACCGTGACCCCGGTCTGGGCCAGGGCGGCGCGCACGCGTGCGAGGTCCTTCGTGCGCCAGTCCCAGAACTCCACCCGCTGGAAACCGGCGTCTGCGGCCTCGCGGATCCGCTCGCCCAGGCGCTCGCCGAAGCCCTCCCCCGGTCGGGCGAACATCATCTCCAGTCCGGCGACGGCGACGAGCGGGTCGGCGGCGTCGAGGTACCGAGAGCGCGGCATCACTTCAGCCCGGACATCGCGATGCCCTGCACGAAATACCGCTGCAGGAACAGGAACAGCACCAGCACAGGTGCCAGGACGATCACCGCTCCCGCCAGCAGCAGCCCGTAATCCGTGGAGTTCGCCGACTGGGAGGCCACGGAGAGCCCCACCGGCAGGGTGTACATGCTCTGGGACTGCGCCACGATCAACGGCCAGAGGAAGAAGTTCCACGAGTTCAGGAAGCTCATGATCGCGATCGTTGCGAGCGCCGGGCCCAGCAACGGCAGCACGATGCGCGCGAAGATGCGCACCTCGCCCGCTCCATCGATGCGGGCCGCCTCGATCAGCTCGTCCGGAATGGAGGAGATGAACTGCCGCGCGATGAACACCGAGATCGGCATCACCGCGATCGGGAGCACGACAGCGATCAGCGTGTTCGCGAGACCCATCTGAACGACCACGACGAACTGCGGGACGACCAGCGCGACGTAGGGGATCATCATCGAGGCCAGCATCACGATGAACACCACGCCACGTCCACGGAAGCGCAGCTTGGCGAAGGCGTAGCCTGCGGCGGAGGCGAACACGAGGTTCAACAGCACGGTCGCGACCGACACGATGAGGCTGTTGACCATGTATCCGCCGAACCCCTTCTCGACGAACAGGTCGATGAAGTTCTGCACGTTGGTGAAGGTCTGGGGAAGCCAGGCGCCGGGGTCGGCCAGCAGCTCGCCCTGCGACTTGAACGCGCCGAAGAACACCCAGGCGAAGGGCAGCAGCATGAACAGCGCCAGCAGGATGAGTCCGAGCAGCAGCACAGTGCGCGCCGCCCTGGGGCGCCGGGACGGGACGGACAGCGTCATACGCGGGACCTCAGCATCCTGAACTGGAGGAGACTCAACGCCATGATGATGATGAGCAGCACATACGAGCCGGCCATGGAGTCGGCGACGTTGCCGTACCCGAACTGCTGGTAGATCCACAGCGCGATCGTCCGGGTCGAGCCCACCGGCCCACCGCCGGTCACGAGATAGGGCTCGTCGAACATATTCATGAACGCGGTGGTCATGAGGACCGTCACCAGGAGCGTCGTCGGCTGCAGCAGCGGCACCGTGATGGAGAGCATGCGGCGGCGGGCGCCGGCACCGTCCAACGACGCGGCCTCGTACAGTTCCTCCGGGACTGCCTGGAGTCCGGCGAGGAACAGCACCATCACGGTGCCGATGTTGCGCCACACTGCCATGGCGGTCACCACGCCCACTGCGGATCCGGACTGGCCGAGCCAGTTGACGATCGGCAGCCCGAGGGCGGAGAGCGCACTGTTGACTGGGCCGCTCAACGAGAACGCGTACGACCAGATCACCGCAGCAGCGACGACGTTGGTGATAACCGGCAGGTAGTAGGCGGCGCGCAACGTGCCGCGTAGACGCCTCACCCCGGAGTCGAGCGCGAGCGAGAGCGCGAACCCGATGACGATCGTGCTCGGCACTCCGATGACCACCATCAGGAAGGTATTACCCAGCGCACCGAGGAACGAGGGGTCGGTGAGAACCGAAGCGAACGTGGAGAGCCCGGTGAAGCCGACCGCGAAGGGATCCCGCAGGTCGGAGGATCGGATGTCGGTGAAGCTCAGGATGAGGGCCAGGAGTGCCGGGATCAGCGTGAAGACGACGAGGATCGCCAGCATCGGCGTGAGGAACACCCACGCGCTCCGCGCCTCGCGTCGGTGCTGACGATCGGAGCGCCGCAACCGGGCGCGCGCATCGCGCGGGCGGCGCCGAGACGGCGCCTCCCGCGCGATGGTGTCCGTCATGGTCACTCGCTGCCGACCCCGATCGCCTCAGCCTGGGACTGAGCGGCATCCAAGGCCTCCTGGGCGGTCGCCTGGCCACGGGCGACGCGCTCCATCTGCTCGCCGATGATCGCGCCCACCTGCGACCAGGTCGACACCTGGGGAACCGGGACCGCCGTCGGCAGTTCCTCCCGCACGGCGTTCAGCAGGTCGTTGTCGGCGATGAGCGGGTCGTCCCACGCACTGGTGAGCGACGGGAGGTCGGACGCCGCGCTGTACCAATCCAGCTGCGTGTCCTCCTGCTCGATCCACTTCACGAGCTTCCACGCCGCGTCGGTGTTCGCGGCGTCCTTCAGGACCGCCACCTTTCCGCCGCCGAGCGTCGCGACACTGCCCGCGGAGCCCGCCGGAAGGGTCGCCGTCGCGACGTTGTCCGCCGTCCAGTCCTCACTGTTGGCGGTGGTGAGCCAGCCCTGGAACCACGGACCGATGATCGTCGAACCGGTCGTGCCCTGCGAGAACCAGGAGGTCGTGTCGAGGAAGCCCGGCCCGTCGGCCGAGGCGTAGCCGTCGGTGATCAGGGAGCCCCAGTACTCGAGCGCTTCGACGTTCGCGTCGCTGTTGATGGTCCACTCCGACTCGTCGTCGCTGATGAAGTCCCCACCGTTCTGCAGAACGTACGCGTAGAGGTCCTGCGCCGAGTACTGGTCGTACCCGACGGACACCCCGGCTCCCCAGGTCGCGCCCGCGCTCTGCAAGGCCGCGTAGAACGTCTTCGCCTCGTCCCACGTGGTCGGCGCCGTGACGCCGGCGGCCTCCGCGAGATCCGCTCGGTAGTACAGGACCTGCGTGTAGATGTCCCAGGGCAGCGAATACACGGTGCCGTCCACCACCCCGGTGTCCCACATGCTGGAGAAGAAGTCCGACTCGTCGACGAGTCCGTCGGGGACCGCGGCGAAGGCTCCCGTGGCCAGCATCGTCGACTCGGTCTGCGAGTACAGGCGGACGACGTCGGGGACGGTACCGGAGGCGATCGCCGTGGTGAGCTTGGAGTCGAAGTCCTCTTCCGCGATCTGTGTCACGTTGACGGTGACGTCGGGGTTCTCTGCTTCGAAGGCATCCACGAAGGACGCGAAGGTCTCGCCTTCGGCGCCCCCGATCCACACCTCGAGTGTGCCGGTGGCGGGCGAATCGTCGATCGTGACATCCGTGCTCGCGCTGTCGGAGGCGCGACCGCATCCGGCCAGCAGGACGGCCGTCAGGATGATGGCACCGACGGCGGTCGACCGTCGGCGGGAGAAGATGTGCATGGATAGGTCCTCTCATCGGACAAGGAGGGGGGGGGAGACACAGGGGTATGCCCGATCAAGTTTTGCTCGCACACAGAGCAAAACTTGTAGTTTTGCGGTCATGTTTTACATTCCAGAAATACACGGACGCCGATCCGCGTGATTTCGGGGGCGCCTGTTTCGCTCGTGTTTCGGCGCGGTGCCGATGAGGTTCGCATCCGTATCGGCATCGCCCCGACCACGCAGACGCACGCCCACTTCTGGCCGTACGCTTCCGATACGCTGCATGACCACGGGCAGAAGTTGCTGTGCGCACCCGCATTTCAGACACCTTCGCGGCCCGGCAAAGAGAGGATCCCCGCATGAAACGCGATCGCGTCGCACTCAACCCCATCCAGTGGTCGAACCTGCCGCCGGCTCCGGGCGCGAGCTCCTCCGAGGGCACCTGGCGTTTCGGTGAGCCGACCTTCCGCGAGGAATACCCCTCGGTGCTCGCAGAACTCGCTCAAAGCGGGTTCGACGCCACCATGATGGAGGTCCTCGACACCCAGACATTGCAGAGCTACCAGTCGATGGTCCGCAACGCCGGGCTTCGCCTCGCCCCGGGTTACGCCTCCATCGCTCTGCCGGAAGACCACGACGTGCGCCTGCGCCCCGGAAGCTCCGAGTACATCCGGTGGTTCGATCCCATCCGCCGCAAAGCGGAGGAGTCGAACTACTTCGGCCTGCGTTCGGTGTTCCTGGCCCCCGAGGTCGATAAGAACGCGCCCCGCTGGACCGAGCGCGCCGCCGTCGGCTACCTGGCCGATGCCGACCGGCTCGCGCGTGTGACGGAGATGATCGCGGAAGCGGCGCGCGTCCTCGCCGCCGAGGGGATCCGTGCGGGCCTGCACAACCATGTCGGCACGTGGGTCGAGACGGCTGAGGAGATCGAGTTCGTCCTCGACGCGGTCGACGCGGACCTCCTGGGCGCCTCGTTCGACATCGGCCATCTCGCCTGGGCCGGCATCGATCCGGTCGAGTTCACGACGCGCTACGCGGACCGCATCGTCGATCTGCACATCAAGGATCTGGACCTGCCCCGAGCCGCTGCGCTCCGCCAGCATCCCGCCCCGTACGACGTGATCGGCTTCGACGACTTCTTCCGCGAACCCGGCCGGGGCGACATCGACCTCGACGGCGTGCTCGACGCCCTGCCGTCCGGATTCGACGGCTGGATCATCATCGAGGTGGATCAGGTACACACCGAGCCACTGGCAAGCGCTGCGCAAAGCTGGGCGTGGGTCGAGACACGGCTCGAACCGTGAGCACCGCGCCACTGCGGGTCGCAGTGATCGGCGCGGGGATGATCGGCGACACCCACATCCATTCGGCACGCACGGCGGGCGCGGTGATCATCGGCGTCCTCGGGTCCACCCCGCGACGGTCCGCGCAGCACGCGCAGCGGGTCGGCGCCGCGCGTGGGTATGCGACGCTCGAAGAGCTCCTGGACGATCGACCCGACGTGGTCCACGTCTGCTCCCCCAATGCGACCCATGCGCCCTACGTGCGCGAGATCCTCGCGGCGGGCGTCCACGTCGTCTGCGAGAAGCCGATCGGCGTCACCCCCGCCGAGGCCGAGGAGCTGCACGCCCTGGCTGAGGCGGCCGGCGTCGTCGCCACCGTTCCGCTGGTGTACCGGTACCACCCGGTGGTCCGCGAGATCCGCGCACGCCACGCACGCGGGGAGTTCGGATCGCTGATTCTGCTGCACGGGACATATCTGCAGGACTGGATGCTCGACGAGAACGCGTCCGGCTGGCGGGTGGATCCAAGTGTCGGCGGGGCGTCCCGCGCCTTCGCCGACATCGGCTCGCACTGGGTCGACCTCATCGAGTACGTCAGCGGCGAGCGGATCTCCGAGGTGAGCGCGCTGACCGGTCGGGCCTACGAGACCCGCCCGGCGATCCTGTCGCCCTCGTTCAGCAGGAGTCACCCGGAGGGCGCGACGCGCCTTCCGGTCACCACGGAGGACACGGCGATCGTGAGCTTCGTCACCGCATCGGGGGTGACCGGCAACGTCGTGGTCTCGCAGGTGTCAGCCGGGCGGAAGAACCGTCTGTGGTTCGAGCTCGACGGCACCGCGGGAAGCGCGACCTTCGATCAGGAGCACCCCGAAGAGGCCTGGTACGGCAGCGAAGACGGCATGCTGCTGCAGCGACGCGGCGAAGGCCCGACCAGCCCCGGCCAGGCCCGTCTCAATCTGCTTCCCGCCGGCCACTCGCAGGGATGGCTCGGCGCCTTTGAGCAGTATGTGGCCGACGCCTACTCGGCGATACGCACCGGCACCGTCCCCGACGGGCTTCCGGGGTTCGCCGACGGAGTGCGATCGACCCACGTGATCGAGGCGGTCCTCGCCTCCCAGGAGGAGCGCGCCTGGACCCCGGTGGACACGGCAGCGAGGATCTCCTCATGAAACTCGGACTTCTGACGGCCTGCTTCCCCACGCTGTCGCTCGCCGACATCGCGGACTTCGCCGCCACGACGGGCTTCCAGCGCCTCGAAGTCGCCGTCTGGCCTCGAACCGGCGGCCGCGACTTCGAGGCCTCACATCTTCCGGTGACCGACTTCGGCGAAGCGGAGGCGGAGCACACGCGCGAGATCCTGGAGTCGACCGGGCTCGAGATCAGCGCACTGGCCTATTACGAGAACAACCTCCACGCCGACCCGGACCTCCGGGCGGGCTATCACGCGCATCTGCGCTCCGCGATCCTGACCGCAGAGCGCCTCGGGGTCGCCAACGTCGGGACGTTCGTCGGTCGCAATGTCACGCGAAGCATGCGCGAGAACATGCGCGAGGCGGAGCGGGTGTTCCCCGAGCTCGTGGACTTAGCGGGCGAGCACGGCGTGCAGCTGATGATCGAGAACTGCGTGATGGAGGGCTGGCACCCCGACGGGTATCCGGGAAACATCGCGTACAGCCCCGAGCTGTGGGAGTGGATGTTCAGCCTCGGCCTGAAGCTGAACTGGGACCCGTCGCACCTGGTCTGGATCGGCATCGACCCGTTGGAGACCATCGCGCCGTACGCATCGCAGATCGCTCACGTGCAGGCGAAGGACATCGAGGTGTTCCCCGACCGGCGCAACCGCTACGGCTCGTTCGGCCTCGTGGACAAGGGCGACGACCCCTGGGCGACCGGCTGGTGGCGGTATCGGGTGCCGGGCCGGGGCTCCATCGATTGGATGCGGGTGCTAGACCGCCTGCACGAGGCCGGGTTCGAGGGGACGGTGTCCGTCGAGCACGAGGACCCGCTCTGGGGCGGAGACGTCGAGCGGACCAAGAAGGGCGTGCGCATCGCGTATGACACACTCGCGCCCCACCTGTAGGGGGCGACGCTGCCCGGCGCATCCGTAGACTCGATGCCATGAGTGCATCCGGTGGCGGCAAAGCGATCCTGGCGGCTTTTTCGGCGAATCTCGGCATCGCGGTGGCGAAGTTCGTCGCGTGGGCGTTCTCCGGATCCGCCTCGATGCTGGCCGAGGGCATCCACTCGTTGGCCGACTCCGGAAACCAGCTGCTGCTCATGCTCGGCGGTCGCAAATCGCGGAAGGCGGCCGACAGCGAGCATCCCTTCGGCTACGGGCGCGAGCGCTACGTCTACGCCTTCGTCGTCTCGATCATCCTGTTCTCCGTCGGCGGGCTGTTCTCGATCTACGAAGGCGTGGAGAAGCTGACGAGCCCGCACGAGCTGGAAAACGCCTGGCTTCCGATGCTCGTGCTGGTCATCGCGATCTGCCTGGAATCGTTCTCGCTGCGGACCGCCGTCAAGGAGTCGAACCATTCGCGCGCAGCGGGCCAGTCGTGGGTGTCATTCATCCGCCGCGCAAAGGCGCCGGAGCTGCCGGTCGTGCTGCTTGAGGACGTCGCCGCCCTCACCGGCCTCGCCTTCGCCCTGCTCGGGGTCGGACTCACCGTCATCACCCACAACTCGGTCTTCGACGCCATCAGCACGCTGCTGATCGGCGCGCTGCTGGTGCTGGTCGCGATCGTGCTCGGGGTGGAGACCAAGAGCCTGCTGGTCGGCGAGGGGGCGAACCCCGCAGATGCGGACGCCATCGCCGCCGCCATCACCGACGGCCACGAACAGGCCCGCCTCATCCACATCAAGACGCTCTACCTCGGACCGGACGAACTGCTCGTGGCGGCCAAGCTCGGCTTCGACGCCGACCGCCCGCTGGCCGCGGTCGCATCGGACATCGACGCGATCGAGGCGCGCATCCGCGCGGCCGTTCCGGTGGCGCGCGTGATCTACCTGGAGCCCGACCTGTACCGGGAGCCCCAGCCGAGCCCGCCGACCGAGCAGATCATCCTGCGCTCGGAGGACTGAGGTGGCGGATGCCGCACCCCTGGAGTGCTGTGTGTTCACCGAACCTCAGCGCGGGTTCTCCTACGACGACCAGCTCACTGCAGCGCTCGCGGCCGAACGCTCGGGGTTCGACGCCTACTTCCGCTCCGACCACTACATGCGGATGGAGCCGGGCGATCCGCTGCCCGGCCCCACCGATGCGTGGACGACGCTCGCGGGCCTGTCCCGCGAGACCTCGACCATCCGGCTGGGCACGCTGGTCTCATCTGCGACGCATCGGCACCCCTCGATCCTCGCGATCCAGGTCGCGCAGGTCGACGCGATGTCGGGCGGCCGGGTCGAGTTCGGCCTGGGCACCGGCTGGTTCGAGCAGGAGCACCGGGCCTACGGCATCCCGTTCCCGGCGAAACGCTTCGGCCCGTTCGAGGAGCAGCTGGCGGTGATCACGGGGCTGTGGTCGACGCCGGTCGGCGAGACGTTCTCGTTCTCCGGCGAGCACTACACGCTGCGCGACGCCCCGGCACTGCCGAAGCCGGTGCAGCAGCGCATGCCGGTGATCGTCGGCGGCGGCGGCGCGACGCGCACGCCGCAGATCGCCGCTCGCTTCGCGACCGAGTTCAACATCGGCTTCCAGCCCGAAGAGGTCATCGCCGAGAAGTTCGCGGGCGCGCAGGCGGCGTGCGAGCGGGCCGGGCGCGACCCGGGCACCCTGAAGCTGTCGGTCGCCCTGCCCACCCTCGCCGGCGCCGACGAGCGCGAGCTGTCCCGGCGGGCGGCGGCGATCGATCAGTCGCTCTCCGAGCTGCGCAACGGCACGAACATCGTGGGCACGCCCGCGCAGATCATCGAGAAGATCGAGCGACTGCGGGCGCTGGGCGCGCAGCGCGTGTACTTCCAACTGCTGGACCTGCGAGACGTCGACCAGATCGAGTTCCTCGGCACCGAGGTGCTGCCGCTGCTCCCGCGCTGACCGGACGGCGTGACCTGTCAGCGACGCGCCTCGAAGAACGCGTGCAGGAGGGCTGCGGCGGCCGCGTCCTCGACGCCGCCGATCACCTCCACGCGGTGCGGCAGCCGGCGATCACGCAACACGTCGTATACCGAGCCGGCCGCCCCCGCCTTGTCGTCCCAGGCGCCGAACACCACCCGGTCGACGCGCGCCTGCAGCACCGCGCCCGCGCACATCAGGCACGGTTCCAACGTCACCACGAGCGTGCAGCCCGCGAGGTTCCAGTCGCCGCGGGCGGCGGCCGCCGCGCGCAACGCCTCGACCTCGGCGTGCGCGGTGGGATCGGCATCCGCCTCGCGCCGGTTGCGGCCCTCGCCGAGGATGCGGCCGTCCGCACCCAGCACGACCGCGCCGACCGGCACGTCTCCCACGTCGCCCGCATACCCGGCGACCGCGAGCGCCCGAGCCATCGCGGCACGATCGGACGCGGAAACCGGCAGGGACACACCTTCAGAGTAAGGGCGGTGCCCTAACCTGGCCTCATGCGCCTGCACGTCGCCGACCATCCCCTCATCACCCACAAGCTCTCGGTTCTGCGCGATGCGCGCACCCCGTCGCCGGTGTTCCGACAGCTGACCGAAGAGCTCGTGACGCTCCTCGCCTATGAGGCGACCCGGCAGGTGCGGGTGGCGGAGATCGAGGTCGTGACCCCGGTGACGACGACGAAGGGTGTGCGCATCAGCGCCCCCCGGCCGATCGTCGTGCCGATCCTGCGC